>DATEEA010000033.1:0-17288 GCA_035281445.1 Candidatus Polarisedimenticolia bacterium | reverse complement strand
GGCCGCGGCCGCCCGCGCGCGGCCGTTCATCGCGCCGCCTCCCGGGCGACGATCTCCATGGCCCGCTCGATCGGCATGCGGGCCACGCCAGCCGGGCGGTCCACCCATCCGTACGAAGTCAGGACCGCCTCCTCCCGGAGGCGCAACTCCTCCAGGTCGGCCGGCGGGTAGAGCTGGAGCCGGGGCGAGGGCGGAAGCCCGGCCGGCAGCGGCCGGGACGCCCCCAGCGGCTCGCCGCGCCGTCCTTCGGGGAAGAACGAGAAGAAGAGCCACGCCACGATGAGCATGCTGGCGAGGCCCAGTCCGACGTAGGCCAGGGCCGACCAGACGAGGATCCGGGGCGACACGTCCCGCTCCTCGTGCCGCCGCTCGGGGATCCAGTTCACCTCCGGGCTCATCGCGTCCGCCTCGTCATCGGCCCCTCATCGCGCCGCCGCCGGGTGCGCCCCCGGCGCCTCCTCCACCTCGGCCCTGGGGGCGAGGGGCCTGCGGAACAGCAGGACCAGGAAGAGCGCCACCCAGAGGCCGCCGAGGCCGGCGGGCGCCGCCAGCGCCGCCGGGTGGAGGTCGATCCGGCGGGGAGAGAAGACCGGCTGCACGGTCCAGTAGAGGTCCACCAGCCGCATGGCCAGCAGGATGACGGCGATGCGGACAAGGATCTCCGCGCGGCGCTTGGACCGGCGCGACAGGAGCAGCAGGAAGGGGAGCGCGAACTGGAAGGCCAGCAGCGAGACGGCCAGGACCTGCCAGCCGCCGCGGGTCCGGTCGGCGAACCAGACGATCTCCTCGGGGATGTTCCCCGACCAGATGATCAGGAACTGGGAGAAGGACAGGTAGGCCCACACCATCACGAAGGCGAGCATCAGATTGCCCAGATCGTTCAGCGTCCCCGGCGCGACCGCGCCGCTGCCCCCGCGCCGGGCGACGAGCAGCGCCGCCAGGACGGCGAAGGCCATCGCCGAGAGTCCCTGGCCGGCCATGAAGATCATGCCGAAGATGGTGGAGTACCAGTGCGCATCGAGCGACATCACCCAGTCGAACATGGCGAAGGTGATCGACAGCCCGTAGGCGGCGATCCCCACGGCGCTGAGGACCCTGCGCCGGCGCTCCAGGGCCGGGTCGAACGAGCGCTCAAGCTGCATGGACCACCGATCCAGCACGGTGGACAGGCCGATCCAGATCAGGAAGCAGACGGCGGCCCGGACGATGAAGAAGGGGACGTTCATCCAGATCGCCCTGTGCTGCAGGATCGGATCGTGCGCCACGGTCTCCGGCCGGGCCCAGGGGTAGAGGACGTCGAGCCCGAGCAGCACAGGGACGAAGGCCGCCGCCAGCAGGGGGAGCGTGCGCGCCGCGGCGTCGAGCGGCCGGTGGATGGCGTAGCCCCACCGCCCCCCCGTCAGGTGGTGCAGCATCGAAAGGGCGTGCGACCCGGCGGCGATGGCCAGCCAGAAGAGCCAGGCGAAGAGGTACGCCGGAAAGAAGCGCTCCCTGTTCACCGCCCCCATGGCGGCCACCGTGCCGAGGGCGCCCATCCCCACGATGACGGCGGCGCGCACGCCGCGGCCGAGGCTCATGGGACCTGCTCCCGGAGCCGCCGCCGCTCCTCCTCCGGCAGCGACTCGATGGGGGCGTGCTGGCTGAGCTGCAGCGCCCGGATGTACGCGGTGATGGCCCAGCGGTCGGCGGCGGGGATCTGCGCCCGGTAGTCGGGCATCGCTCCGAAGCCGCTGGTCATGACGTCCACGAAGTGCCCGGGAGGCGCCTGCCGCAGCCGGTCGATGTGCATCGAGGGAGGGACGCGGAAGCCGCGCTGGACGATCATCCCCTGCCCGGTGCCCAGCCGGTCGTGGCAGGGAGAGCAGAAGATGTCGTACCGCTCGCGGCCTCGCTCCAGCAGCGCCCGGTCCACCGGCATGGGGAAGGACGCCGCCAGCACGCCGTCCTGCTTCCCCGTGGCGAAAACTCCGTCCGCCTGAAGGCCGCCGCGCGGCACCGTCCCCTCGACCAGGTGGCGGGAGGACCGTCCGTCGGGGAAGAACGCGCTCTGCTCCAGCGGCTCGTAGCGGGGCTGGTCGTGCATGTCCTGCCTGCAGCCGGCCATGGCGGCCGCGAGCAGGCTGAGCAGGGCGGCGCGCGCCGCGCGGGTCATAGCGGAACCTCGGTCACCCCGTCCGGCCGCAGCTCCTCCAGGAATCGCCGCGTGGCCTGGGGATCGAACCGCGGGTCGGCCGCCTCGATGCAGAGGAAGAACCGGTCACGGCTGGCGTGCTCCCGGAAGCGCGGGACGCCGAACAGGGGGTGATGGGGCCTCGGCAGGCCGTTGAGAGCGAGCATCCCCAGCACCGCCGTGAGGGCGGCCACCAGGATGGTCATCTCGAAGGTGACCGGCACGAACGACGGCCAGGAGTTCAGGGGCCGTCCCCCGATGTTGTGAGGGTAGACCAGGACCGAGACCCAGTACTGCAAGCCGAACCCGATGAGAGCGCCGGCCACCCCCCCCGCCAGCACGATCGCCGGCAGCCGGCTGTGCCGGAACCCCAGCGCCTCGGTCAGATCCTCGATGGGGAAGGGCGTGTAGGCCTCCATCTTCCTGTAGCCGGCGGCGTGGGCCTGGCGGGCGGCCTGGAGGATCGCCTCGGCCGTCTCGAACTCCGCCAAAAGGCCGTAGGTCGGTCGCGCAGCAGGGCTCACTCGACCTCCCCTTCCGCCTTGGAGATCAGGGCGCGCGTCTCGGAGATGGAGATCATGGGCAGGAAGCGCAGGAACAGGAACAGAAGCGACAGGAACAGTCCGATGGTCCCGGCGTAGGTGAGCCAGTCCCACCGCGTCGGGTAGTACATCCCCCACGACGACGGGAGGTAGTCGCGGTGCAGGCTGGTGACCACGATGACGAAGCGCTCCAGCCACATGCCCACGTTGACGATGAGGGACAACACGAACAGGGCGGCCACGCTGGAGCGCACCCGGCGCGACCAGAGCGCCTGGGGGATGATCACGTTGGTGAGGATGAGGCCCCAGAACAACGGGGCGTACGGTCCGCGCATGCGGTTGACCGCCATGTACTGCTCCACCGGCACGGCGCTGTACCAGGCGATGAAGATCTCCGTGAGGTAGCCGTAGGCCACGATGAGCCCCGTGGCCAGCATCACCTTGGCCATGTTGTCCAGGTGGCGCATGGTGATGAAGTCGCCCACCCCGTAGAAGGAGCGGATGGGGATGGCCAGGGTCATCACCATGGCGAACCCGGAGTAGATGGCGCCCGCCACGAAGTAGGGCGGGAAGATGGTGGAGTGCCACCCGGGTATGATGGAGATGGTGAAATCGAAGCTCACCACCGTGTGCACCGAGACCACCAGCGGCGTGGCCAGCCCGGCCAGCAGGAGGTAGGCGGTCTCGTACCGGTGCCAGTGGATGGCCGACCCGCGCCAGCCCATGGCCAGGACGCCGTAGCCGACCTGGGCCAGGCGCCGCCTGGATCGGTCCCGCAGCGTGGCCAGATCCGGGATCAGCCCCACGTACCAGAAGAGCAGCGAGACGGTGGCATAGGTGGACACAGCGAAGACGTCCCAGATGAGCGGGCTCCTGAACTGCGGCCACAGGTTCATGGTGTTGGGGTAGGGGAGGAGCCAGTAGAAGAGCCAGGGCCGGCCCAGGTGCAGGATCGGGTAGAGCCCGGCGCAGGCCACCGCGAAGAGCGTCATGGCCTCGGCGAAGCGGTTGATGGACGTCCGCCACTCCTGCTTGAGCAGCAGCAAGATGGCCGAGATCAGCGTGCCGGCGTGGCCGATGCCGATCCACCAGACGAAGTTGATGATGGCGAAGCCCCAGCCCACCGGCTGGTTCACCCCCCAGATGCCGGTGCCGCGCGCCACCAGATAGCCGACGGCGGCCAGGAGGCCCATGAGCAGCAGGAAGGAGATGCCGAAGCCGATGAACCATCCGCGCGGGGTCCTGTGGGTCAGCACGAAGGCGCTGATCTTGTCGGTGACCGACGCGTAGTCGTGCGCCGGGTCGATCAGCCCTTCGCCGCCCGGGGCGTTCCGCTCAGGGCTCGCCATGGCCGCCGGCCTCCGGGGCCGCCGGGGGCGGCATCTCCGGGTGGGGGTTGGTGACCCGCGCCAGGTAGGTGGTGCGAGGGCGCGTGTTGATCTCGTCCAGCAAGCCGTACTCCAGCGGCATCTCCTTGAGGCGCCGGACGCGGCTGCCGGGATCGTTCAGATCGCCGAAGACGATGGCCTGGGCGGGGCAGGCCTGGGCGCAGGCGGGGGTGACCTCGCCGTCGCGGATCCGCCGGTCCTCGTTCTTGGCGTCGATGCGCGCGGCGTTGATGCGCTGCACGCAGTAGGTGCACTTCTCCATGACCCCGCGCGATCGCACGGTGACGTCGGGGTTGCGCAGCATCTTGAGGCTGGGAGTGGTCCAGTCCGAGTACAGGAGGAAGTTGAAGCGACGCACCTTGTAGGGGCAGTTGTTGGAGCAGTAGCGGGTGCCGACGCAGCGGTTGTAGACCATCTGGTTGAGCCCCTCGTCGCTGTGCGTGGTGGCCGCGACCGGGCAGACCACTTCGCACGGCGCGTGCTCGCAGTGCATGCACGGGAGGGGCTGGTGGTGCACCATCGGATCGTCGATCGATCCCTCGAAGTAGCGGTCCACGCGGATCCAGTGCATCTCGCGTCCGAGCATCACCTGCTCCTTGCCCACCACCGGGATGTTGTTCTCCGACTGGCAGGCGGTCACGCAGGCGTTGCACCCGTGGCAGGCGCCCAGGTCGATGGCCATGCCCCAGGCATAGCCGTCGTACTTCCACTCCCGGTACATGGACAGCTCCGGTCCGGGGCCGCCGTGCTCCTGGTGGTGGGCGAAGTCCGGCTGCTCGGCGTAGCGGGAAAGAGGCGCCCACCGCACCAGCCCCCGGCCCTCCATGCTGTGGTGCGTCTGCGTGCAGGCCAGGGGGTAGCGCTCACGGGTTCCGCGCAGCGCCGCCCCGGGGTACGCCCGCGCCGTGGAGCCGGGGAGCACGGCGCAGGCGTCGTACCCCGGGCCGGTGCCGATCCTCCCCGCGCGCCTCCGGCCGTAGCCCAGCGTCAGCTCCACGGCGCCGGGGGCCATCCCCGGAACGATCCAGACCGGCACGCGCACGGCGCGCCCATCGAGAGTCAGCTCCGCCAGGTCCTCGCTGGCCAGACCCAGCCGCTCGGCGGTGGCCGGGGCGATGAGCGCGGCGTTGTCCCAGGTCAGCTTGGTGATGGGGCGGGGCAGCTCCTGCAGCCAGCCGTTGTTGGAGAAGGCCCCGTCCCAGGCCCCGTGGTCGGGGAGGAAGACGACCTCGAGATCCCCCTGCGGGGGGGCCGGCCCGGGCCCGGCGGCCGCAACGCCGGCCAGCGCCTCGGCGCGGACCTGCGCGTCGCGTGGGGGTGGCCGGGTGCCGTCGATCACGCCGTCGTGCAGCCACCGCCTCCACGAGGCTTCCGGCTCCTCGGGCCGCGCCCGGCGCCATTGCTCCCGCACCAGGGCGTGCCCCGTGACCCCCGGCCGGCCGAGCACCGCCGAGATCAGCTCCATGGCGGAGCGGCCGGAGTAGAGCGGGGCGATGAGCGGCTGCTGGATCCCGGCGGTGCCGTCGAAGGCCCGGCCGTCCCCCCAGGCCTCCAGGAAGTGGGCTTCGGGGAGGTGCCAGCCGCACAGCGCGGATGTCTCGTCGTCGTACAGACCGAGCCGGATGCTGAGCTTGACCTTGGAGAGTGAGGCGGCGAAGCCGAGCCCGGCGGGGGCGGTGTAGGCCGGGTTGCCGCCGATCACGATCAGGGTGTCCACCTTCCCCGCGTCCATGTCCTGCACCAGCGTCTGGAGCGACGGGAGCCCTCCGTCCGGGTCGGGGAGCACCGGATCCGTGCGGATGACCGTGGCGCCGACGTTGCCCAGCCGCTCGTTGATGGCGTGCGTCAGCACGTGCACCGCGGCCGGCTGCCGCGGTCCCGCGGCCACGAGGCTCGAGCCGCGGGCCCTCTGCAGGTCGGCCGCCAGCGGCCTCAGCCAGGCCTCGTGCGCCGGCGCGAGGCCGGGGGCGTCCCCCGGCCCGATGACGCCGAGCGCCGCGGCCAGGGCGCGGGCGAACCGCTCGATCTCCGATGGGGCCAGCGCCAGCCGGTGGTCGGCCACCGACCCGGTCACGCTCATCCCGCTCTCCACCACGTAGAGCCTGCTCATCCCGGCCCCCGCGGCTTCGGCGCGCCGCCGCGACGCGATCTCCCTCGCGTACCGCAGGCTCCCCGGCCCGCAGCCGATCAGGTCCGCGTCGAGCGACAGGATCACGCCGGCCGCCTGGGGCCGGTACCAGGTGTGCAGAGGGGCGCCGAAGGCGGTCCTGGCCGCCCGGGTCTCCGTTTCGTGCGCGAACGGCTCGTACTGGTGCCAGCGCGCCTCGGGAAGGAGCGCGGTGACCTGGCGCAGCAGCGAGGCCAGCGTCGGAGAGCCGACTTGCTCGGTGAGGATGCGCAGACCGGCTCCCCGGGAGGCGGCGCGCAGCTGCATGTCCGCCGCCAGCGCGCCCAGGAACCCGTTCCAGGTGCTGATGGCGCCGCGGTGGGTGACCACCTGGGAGCGGTCGGGGTCGTACAGCGTGAGCACCGACGCCTGCGCGAAGTGATCGGTGGCCCCGAGGCTGGCCGGGTGGCCGGGGTTTCCCTCCACCTTGGTGGGACGGCCCATGTGGCTCTCCACCAGGAGCCCCGTGGAGTACCCGGCCATGGTCATGGCCGTGGCGAAGTAGAGCGGCTTGCCCGGGACGATCTCCTCGGGAGGCTGCACGTACGGGACGATCGTCTCGGCCGGCTGCCGGGTGCAGGCTCCGAACCCGGCCAGCGCCAGCGAGGCGGCCATCAGCCTCAGGAAGTCGCGCCGCCCGGCCGGATCGAGCCACTCCGACGCGTTGTGCGGGAACTCGCGGTGGAGGAACTCTTCGAACTCGGGAGTCCCGGCGATCTCCTCCAGGCCGCGCCACGGGGAGCCGTCCCTGCCGGCCATCGCCGCCCGCGCCCTGGCCACGTCGATCCGGAGGCGGTCCCGGGGGCCGCCGCTCATCGGTGGCACGTCCAGCAATCGGTCGCCTGCCGCGCGTCGTGATCGGGCAGCGGACTGCGACCAACCTGGAGCGGCTCGGCGGGAGGCTCCCAGCTCATGTTGAAGACTTCGCCGCGGGGGCGGACGTGCTGACCGGGGTCCCTGTGGCAGTCGAGGCACCACTCCATCAGGAGGGGGTGCTCCTGGTAGGTGAGGGGCATCTGATCCACCCGGCCGTGGCAGGTGACGCACCCGATGCCGCGGGTCACGTGGATGCTGTGATTGAAGTACGTGAAATCGGGCAGATCGTTCACCCTGGTCCACCGGATCGGCCGGTCCTCGCGGAAGCTCGCCCTGACCGGCTCGAGCATCGGCGAGTCGCTCCAGATCTGGGAGTGGCAGTTCATGCAGGTCTTGGTGGGCGGGATGCCGGCGAAAGCCGACGTCTCCACGCTGGTGTGGCAATAGCGGCAGTCGATCCCCAGCCCCGCCACGTGGTGGCGGTGGCTGAAGGGGATCGGCTGCTCGCGCACCACGTCCGCGTTGGTCACGTAGGGGGAGCGATCGAGCGTCCCGAAGACCCACGCCAGGGCCGCCAGGAAGAAGACGGCGCCGAAGATGCTCACCCGGGAGAGGACGTTGAAGCTGCGATGGAAGATCTGAGCCATCGGAGTGCAGCGTATCCCCTGGACGGGTGATGGAGTCGAATGAGAAAGAGGCGGCAGTATAAGAAGGCGCGGCGCGCCTTGTCAAAAAAGGCGCCATCAGCGCGCCGGCGGGGCAGGGGAGGGTGTTCGAAGGCCGGCGCGGGGAGCGGCCCCGGCCGCCGGCCGATCCGGCCACGGCGGCCTTCGGGGGCCGGCCGCCTTCCTCAGATCAGAGCACCGATCCGCCCGCGCCGCCGTCGAGGGATCGCCCGGCAACGATGTCGGATGGAAAGTCCCGGCCGCGGTGCGGGCCGTGGGAGGGCTTTGACGTTTGGGGAGGGAGATCTCATAGTCCGGAGGCATGTGCGTGGAGGCCGAATCCGGATGAGCCGACAGCGTACCCTTCATCTGCGTTTCGGGGCGGCGGCCCTGGCCGTTGCGCTCATCGGGGCGGCCTCGTCCCTGTCCGCGCAGTGGACGCGGCGCGACGAGCGCTTCGGGCCCCGGGGGCCGTGGCGGGGCGCGGTGGGGCGGGAGCTGCCGCACTTTCAGCGCGAGGCCAACGGGATCGACTTCGGCCATGCCCATCTCGCCGAGACGCTGCTGAGGACCCGGGACTCCGAAGCGGTCGAGCGGGCCCGTCTGGAGGTCCTGGACTTCATCTTCTCCTGGCCGCGGATCAAGCCCGACGAGGCGCAGATCGCGCCCCGCTTCACCCGCCTGGCCTGGGAGGCGCAGCGGGCGTTCGACTGGGCGCATCTGCTCCACCAGTCGCTCTACGACCTGTTCGCCGCCGGCGAGACGATGGACAAGGAGGCGGCGTACCGGAGCATCATGGACGACTACCTGGACAAGCCCGAGGCGATCACCTCGCACCCCCTGGACCATCACGGCGCTCTGTGGTCCTTCCCCGAGTCCAGGTCGTTCAAGAGCGCGCACCCCGCGTTCAACAGCCAGATCTGGGCCTACCACTGGCTGCAGGGGGCCGCCTACGACGCGCAGCTCCGGGGCGGGGCGGCGGTGCAGCGTGGTCTTCTTCCGAGGCTCATCGCTCACTACCACGGATACCTCAGGAACCCTCCTCAGGAATGGGAGTTCATGCCTCTGATGGCGGAGACCGCCCCCGAGTTCTCGCGCCGCTTCCCCGAGGCGGCGGTCGTGTTCGACAACCTGCACATGCTGCACGACAACATCGACGACGTCCTGAGCCGGCCGGATCTCTTCCCCGACTCCGCCTCCAGGAGGCGGCGGATCCTCGAGCTGCTCCAGCTCTACCTTCACCGGAATCACGTTCCCGGCGACCGTCGAGCCGAGGTGCACGCGCCAGGGCAGGCGGGCGGCGGGCATGGACCGGATCACGGCGCGGGCCATCCGGCGGGAGCGAGGCCCCCGTCCGCCGCCGACGTCCTGGAGGGTGCGCCGGGCCGGCCGGCCGTTCACCACCCGCCGCACCCGGGAGGGGCGCGGTGAGACGCCCGGCGCGTCTCGGCGCGGCGGCCCTCCTCGCCACCGCTCTCGTTACGGCGCCGGCCGGTCCGGCCGGGCTTGCGCTGGCGCTGGATCACGGCAACCTGGACGAGGGCCGCCCGGTGAGACTGGAGGATCCCTACGCCATCGCCTCCGGTGAGATCGCGCTGGAGGCCGGGCCGGCCTTCCTGGCCCGCCGGGGAGAGGGGGACCTCGGCGCGATGGCGATCGCCGTCCAGTACGGACTCCTGCCCAACCTCCAGGCCGAGCTGGGAAGCACCTTCCTGTCGGATCCCGGCGCCGAGGCGGGCGAGGGGCGGTCGGGGGACGTCCGGCTGGGGGCGCTCTACAACCTCAACCAGGAGACCCGCCTGGTCCCCGCCCTCGGGTTCAGAGCCGGGATGACCTACCCCAGCGGCCCCGGCTCGCGCGGGCTCGACGTCCGGCTCAAGACGATGGTCGCCAAGTCGGCCGGCCGACTCGGCGTGCACCTCAACGCCGCCTGGGAGCGGCTCGACGGGACCGCGCGCGGCGAGCGGGACACCCGGCGGGAGGCGGCGATCGGAGTGGCATGGCCCGCCGGAGCCCCGCGGCACACCCGGACGCTCCTGGTCGGCGATCTGTTCGTGGAGCAGTCCGCCGCACGCGGCGCGCGCCGCGTGACGGGGGTGGAGGCGGGCTTCCGGCACCAGCTCGCCCGCCGCCTGGTGATCGACGGCGCGGTCGGGCGGGAGCTTCGCGGCCCGGATGACCGCCTGTCGCTGTTCGCGAGCACCGGAGTCTCCCTCTCCTTCTGAAGCCTTCCACCGCATCATGGAACCGATCAACACCACCGCGTCGTCGCGCGGACCGTCCTCTCCGCGGGGCCGCCCGGCCGGACCGCTCCCGTCGCCGGGGCGCGGCCTGAGGCGGGCCTGGAGGGCGCTGCGCGCCGGCGAGATCGCGCCGCTGACCACGATGCTGAGCCGCAAGATCCGGATCGTGCGCTTCGAGCGGATGAGAGTGCTCAGGCGCTCCACCTGGTTCTCGGTCCCGGAGGCGGCCCTGACGGGAGAAGGGATCCGGTCGCACCAGGTGGACGAAGCCGGGCTGGCCATGCTGCGGGGAGCCTTCCCGCACAACGCCGGCGAGTACGCGCGGCGCTTGCGCCGCGGCGACCGGTGCGTGCTGGTGACCGTGGAAGGGGCGCCGGCGGGGATGACCTGGGCCCGGCTGGATCTCTCTTCGCTGCGCGAGAAGGGCTGCCTTCTGCAGCTCCCGCCGGGGGCGGCCTGGGTCTTCGACACCTTCGTGAGGCCGGAGCTGCGCGGCCGCAGACTGTTCCAGGTGCTGATGGACGCCGTGTTCGGGATGCTGCGCGCCGGCGGGACGGCCTGGACCTATCTGGCCGTGCACCACGAGAACGAGGCCTCGGTGCGGGCCCATCGGCGCATCGGGTTCCGTCCAGCCCTCACCCTGAGCATCCTCATGGCCGGGACGTGCGAGCTGCACCGCATCAGGTGGCCGAGCGGCCGGGGGAAGTGGGCGCTCAGCCGCCCGGGGCGCCGGCCGACCATCGCGGTGCCGTGAGCTTCCGGCCCCGTCAGGGATCCGGGAGGAGCCTCCAGAGTTCTCCCCGATCCTCGTCGGTGACCACGTAGAGGGCGCCGTCGGGCCCCTGCCGCACGTCGCGCACGCGCCGCCCCCTCTCGCGCAGCAGCCTCTCCTCGCCCACCACCCGGCCGCCGCGCAGGACCAGGCGCACCAGCGCCTTCTCCCGCAACCCTCCCGTGAAGAGAGAGCCGCGCCACGCCGGGAAGAGATCGCCGTCGTAGAACTCCGCCCCCGAGGGGGCGATGACCGGGTCCCAGTAGTAGACAGGAGAGACCATGTCCGGCCGGGAGGTTGCGGCACCGGCGATCGGCTGGCCCGAGTACTCCTCGCCGTAGGCCGCCAGCGGCCATCCGTAGTTGCGCCCCTTCTGGATCAGGTTCAGCTCGTCTCCTCCCTGGGCGCCGTGCTCGACGATCCAGAGCCGTCCGGCGCCGTCGAACGCCGCGGCCTGCACGTTGCGGTGACCGAGCGTCCAGATCCCGGGCAGCGCTCCCGGCTCCGCCGCGAAGGGGTCGTCCGGGGGCGCGGAACCGTCGGGGCCGACGCGCACGATCTTCCCCAGGTGGCTGTCCAGGAGCTGGGCGTGCCGGCGCAGGGAGGGATCGAAGCGCTCACCCAGGGTGACGTAGAGCAGGCCGTCCGGAGCGACGGCGATGCGCGAGCCGAAGTGCTTGTCCCCCGCGTGGGCCGGCCGGGATCGGAAGATGACCTGCACCTGCTCCAGGCTGGCCCCGCCCGCCGGCAGCCGCCCCCGCGCCACGCTGGTGGCGTTGCGCCCCTGCCCCCGCGGCTCGGTGTAGCTCCAGAAGATCGTGCGGTCCTGGGCGAAGGAAGGACTGAGCGCCGCGTCCATCAGACCCCCCTGGCCGCGCGCGTCCACGCGGGGGAGGCCGGCGATCGGCTCGCCCACCTCGCCCCGCGGCGAGACGATCCGCATGCGCCCGGGCCGCTCGGTGACCAGCAGGCTCCCGTCGGGCAGAGGCTCCACCGACCAGGGATGCTCCAGGCCCCGGGCCAGCACCTCGACGCGGAAGGGGACTCCGGAGGGGGCGGCGCAGGCGCGGGTCTGGCCGGGGAACTCGGGCCTCTGGCCGGGGGCGTTCGGGGGGCGCGTCTCCAGCGGCTCGCACCCGGGCCCGGGTGCGGCGGCCTGCCGGCCGTGGGCCGGCAGCCACGCGGCGCAGGCGGCCAGAAAGGCCGCGGCCGTGGCCAACGCTCGCTTCACACCCGGATCGTAGCCTACGGGGCGGCCGGCGCCACGGCCCGCGGGTGCCCGCCCATGGGGACGGCGGCCTTGCCGTGCTTCACCTCGGTGTGCCACTTCCACATCTCGTACAGCGGCGGGTAGACCAGCAGCTCCAGGATGAAGCTGGTGACCAGCCCTCCCACCATCGGCGCGGCGATCCTCTTCATCACGTCCGAACCCGTGCCCAGGGACCACATGATGGGCATCAGCCCCATCATGGCCGCCGCCACGGTCATGAGCTTGGGACGGATCCGCTTGACCGCCCCATGGACGATCGCCTCCCGCAGGTCCTCCTTGGTGGACATGCGCCCGCGGCGCACCGCGTCGCCGTAGGACAGGTCCAGGAAGAGCAGCATGAACACCCCCGTCTCCGCGTCCAGCCCCAGCAGGGCGATGATCCCCACCAGCACCGCCGTGGACATGTGATAGCCGAGGACGTAGAGCAGCCACACCGCGCCGATCATGGAGAACAGGACGGCCAGCATCACCAGCCCCGTCTTGAAGGCGGACCGGGTGTTGAGGTAGAGCAGCACCACGATCAGTCCCAGGGCGATCGGCACGACGACCTTCATCCGTTCGTTCTGCCGCTGCATGTTCTCGTACTGCCCGCTCCACTGCACCGAGTAGCCGGGGCTCAAGGGCACCGCCTCGGCCACCAGCTCGCGGGCTTCCCGGACGTAGCCGCCCACGTCGCGGCCGTCCAGGTCGACGTACACGTAGCCGGCCAGCATCCCGTTCTCGTCGCGGATCATGGCCGGGCCCGTGGTGGTGCGGATGTCGGCGATCTGCGCCAGCGGGACCTGCGCGCCGTCCATCAGCGGCACCAGGACGCGACCCAGCCGGTCGAGGTCCTCCCGCGCCTCCCGCGCGTAGCGCACGTTGACGCTGTAGCGCTCGCGCCCTTCCACCGTGCGGGTGATCGTCTCGCCGCCGATGGCCGACTGGATCACCCTCTGGGCTTCCTGCACGCTGAGGCCATAGCGCGCCAGGTCGTCGCGGCGCAGCTCGAAGTCGAGGTAGTACCCCCCCGCCGTGCGCTCGGCGAAGACGCTGCGGGTGCCGGGGATAGGCTTCACCACGGCCTCGATGCGTGCGCCGAGGCGCTCGATCTCCCGCAGGTCCGGGCCGAAGATCTTGATGCCGATGGGGGTGCGGATGCCCGTGTGGGTCATGTCGATGCGGTTCTTGATGGGCATGACCCAGGCGTTGGTGACCCCGGGGAACCGCAGTTTGGCGTCCAGCTCGGCCACCAGATCCTCGCGGGTGATCCGGTCGTACCAGATGGGGCGCAGCGGGGCCTGCAGCCACTCCGGCCAGCCGGAGTAGAAGCGGGGCACCCTCCGCCACTGCTCGTGCGGCTTCAACAGGATGGTCGTCTCCACCATGGAGAAGGGCGCCGGATCGGTGGGGGTCTCGGCGCGGCCGATCTTCCCGAAGACCCGCTCCACCTCCGGCACCTCCATGATCATCCTGTCCATGGTCTGCAGGAGCTGCGACGCGGCGGTCACCGAGATGCCGGGCAGGGTGATGGGCATGTACAGCAGGTCCCCCTCGTCGAGCGTGGGCATGAACTCCGAGCCCAGGGCCCGGTACGCGGGGATGGTGGCCAGCACCAGGGCCGCGGCCACGGCGATGGTCGCCCACGGCCGGCGCAGCACGAAGCGGCAGGCCGGCTCGTACACTTTGAACAGGGCCCGGCTGATGGGATGACGCTCCTCCGGAACGTACCGGCCCACGGCCACGCCGGTGGCCAGCCGGGCCATCCAGCGGGGCTTGAAGCGGAACGGCTCGATGCGGGCGAACATCATCCGCAGGGCGGGGTCCAGAGTGATGGCCAGGATCGCGGCGATGGCCATGGTCAGGTTCTTGGTCCAGGCCAGCGGCTTGAACAGGCGCCCGCCCTGGTCCACCAGCGCGAAGACCGGCAGGAACGCCACGGCGATCACCAGCAGCGAGAAGAAGACCGAGGGCCCGACTTCCTTGAGCGCCTCCAGGCGGATGGTGTGGAAGTCCACGGGGCGTCCCTGCTCCTGCCAGATCTGGATCTTCCTGTAGGCGTTCTCCACCTCGACGATGGCCCCGTCCACCAGGACGCCGATGGAGATGGCGATCCCGGCCAGGGACATGATGTTGGAGTTGATGCCGAGCAGGTACATCGGGATGAAGGCCAGGGCCACGCTGATCGGGATGGTCACGATGGGGATGGCCGCCGACGGGATGTGCCACAGGAAGATCAGGATGACCACGCTGACGATGATCATCTCCAGGATCAGATCGTGGCGCAGCGTGGAGATGGCCCGCAGGATCAGGTCGGACCGGTCGTAGGTGGTGACGATCTCCATCCCTTCGGGCAGCGACGGCCGCACCTCCTCGAGCCGCGCCTTCACCCGGTCGATCACCGCCAGGGCGTTCTCGCCGTGGCGCATCACCACGATCCCGCCGACGGTCTCCCCCTGGCCGTCCAGCTCCACCACGCCCCGCCGGATGTCCGGGCCGACCGCCACGCGCCCCAGGTCGCGCACCCTCAACGGGGTCCCACCCTCGTCCCGCTTTACGACGATCGCTTCGAGATCCTGCACCGACCGCGAGTACCCCCTGCCGCGGACCATGTACTCCGCGCCGCCGAACTCCACCAGCCTGCCGCCGACGTCGTCGTTGCCCTGCCGTATGGCTTCGATCACCTTCTGGATGGGGATGCCGTGGGCCAGCAGCGCACCGGGGTCGAGGTTCACCTGGTACTGTTTCTGGAAGCCGCCGATGGAGGCCACTTCGGCCACTCCCGGCACCGACTGGAGCCAGAATCGCAGGTACCAGTCCTGGAAGCTGCGCAGCTGGGCCAGATCGTGCCGGCCGCTCCGGTCCACCAGCGCGTACTGGTAGACCCAGCCCAGGCCCGTGGCGTCCGGGCCCATCTCGGTCTTCACCCCGTCGGGCAGCAGCGGGAGGATCTTGTTGAGGTACTCCAGCGTGCGGCTGCGGGCCCAGTACAGATCGGTGCCGTCCTCGAAGATGATGTACACGTAGGAGAAGCCGAAGTCCGAGAAGCCGCGGATGGCCCGCACTCCGGGCGCGCCCAGCAGGGAGGTGATGATCGGGTAGGTGACCTGGTCCTCGATGATGTCGGGGCTCCGGTCCCACCGCGAGTAGACGATCACCTGGGTGTCGGAGAGGTCGGGGATGGCGTCGAGAGGGATGTGCCGCATCGAGTAGGCCGCACCCCCCAGCGCCACGGCGGTGAGCAGCAGCACCAGGAACTTGTTGTGGGCGGAGAACTCGATGATCCGATCGATCATGGGCCGGGCGCCTCGTGAGCGTGCCCCGCCGGCGGGCCGCTTCCCGGCGGAGTGAACCCGCTGAGCGCGGCCTTGAGCTGGGACTCCGAGTCGATCAGGAAGTTGCCGGAGACCACCACACGCTCTCCCTCGGCGAGCCCCTCCAGCACCTCCACGCTGTCGGGCAGCCGCACCCCCAGCTTCACCAGGCGCGGATCGAAGTACCCCTCGCCTCGGTCCACGAAGACCAGGTCCTCGTCCCCCGCCCTCAAGACCGCCTCCGAGGGGACGGTGAGCCTCGGCCCCATGTCCGACAGGAGCGTGACCTCGGCGTACATCTCCGGCTTGAGGGAGAGATCGAGGTTGGAGAATTCCAGGCGCACCTTCACCGTGCGGGTCTCCTTGGACAGGACCGGGTAGATGAGGCTGACTTTCCCCGCGAAGACGCGCCCCGGCAGATAGGAGAGGGTCATGGTCGCCTTCTGGCCGGCCTTCACGAAGGGGAGCTCGTACTCGTACACGTCGGCCAGGACCCAGACCTGACTGAGATCGGCGATGTCGAGCACGGTGGTCCCCGGGTCGATCTTCTCCCCGCCCAGGACGTTGCGCATGATGATGTGGCCGGTGATGGGGGCCTGCAGGGTCGTGGTGCGCGAGGCCTTCCCCGAGGCCTCCAGGGCCGCGATCTGCGTCTCGGACATGTCGAACAGCAGCAGCCGCCGCCGCGCGCTGGCCACCAGGCTCTGGGCGTTGTGGGCGCCCGCCGCGTCCGCCACGCCGGCCAGACGGTCGCGCGCGCGCAGAGCCAACAGGTACTCCTCCTGGGAGGCCAGCAGCTCGGGGCTGTAGATGGTGAGCAGCGGCTCGCCCTGCTTCACCAGCTCGCCGGTGGTGTGCTCGAACAGGTGCTCGATCCACCCTCCGACCTTGGTGTGGACGTGGTGCAGCCGCTTCTCGTCGTAGGTGACCCTGCCCACCGTGCGCACCTGCCGGACCAGCGGCGCCCAGGCCACGGCCTGCGAGCGCACGCCGATCAGCTGCTGCTTCTGGGAGGGGATCCTCACCGGGGCGCGGCCGGCCACTCCGCCCGCGGCCGGGGCGGCGTCCGCTCCCGAAAGGCCCCGCTCGCCGTCCTCCTCGAACGGCACCAGCCTCATATGGCAGATGGGGCAGTCCCCGGGCCGGTCGGACACCATCCCCGGGTGCATCGGGCAGTAGTACGTCCTGCCCGCGGCGGCCTCCGGCGCGCCGGTCCGGCCCTCTGCCGGTGCAGGCGCCCTCAGGGCGACAGCCGTCAGCCCCGCACCCATCACGAAGGCCGCGGCCGCCAGCGCGAAGATCCCCTTGCGGCTCATGGCGCCTCCCCGGGCTGCGCCAGCATCCGCCCCGTGATCGGCTCCAGATCGGCCAGGGCCAGGATCCGCTCGTGCTGCTGAGTGATCAGCTCGAGCCGGTGGGCGAGCAGGTCGTTGACGTCGCTCAGCAGCGCCAGGAAGTCGATGCGCCCGACTCCGTACGACGAGGCGGCCGACTCCAGGGCGCTCTGGGCGCGAGGCACGATGGCGTTGGCGTAGAGGATCTCCAGCTCCGCCGCCAGACGGGCGCGCGAAGCCAGATCGCGGACCATGGCCGAGATGCGGCGGCGCTCCGTCTCGATCTCGTGGCGGGCGGAGTCGAGGCGGTGGGAGGCCTCGGTCACGGCGGCCGCCTGCCGGCGCTGCCGGTGAAGGGGGACCCTCACCCCGAACTCCCCCGTGATCTCCGGATCCAGGCGCCCACGGTGGCCGTAGGCCGCCCCCCAGGCGAAGTCGGGGCGCAGATCGCGGCGGGCCAGATCGAGCTGCGCCTCGCGGCGCCGCGTGGCCGCCTCGCGCGCCCGGAGCCGGGGCGACACCGCCAGCGCGGCGCGCTCCAGCGCCTCGGCGTCCACCTCCGCGGGGCGGGGGAGGTCGGCCGCAACCCCCAGCGGAGTGCCGGTGGCGCGGCCGGTCAGGGTGTTGA
>DATEEA010000032.1:0-4942 GCA_035281445.1 Candidatus Polarisedimenticolia bacterium | reverse complement strand
CTACGGCGCCTACGCGGGGGTGGCCTGCGGTTACCTGGCGCTGCGCCTGATGGTGCTCGGCCACGTCTTCGGGGGGATCGAGGAGGGTCCCCGGCTGCTCAATCCGCTGCGGGACCTGGGCGTGATGGAGCGGGTGATGACCTCCGTGGTGGTCGTGGGGCAGGCCCTGATGCAGTCGGTCTGGCCGGCGACCCTCTGCCTCGATTACGGGTACAACCAGATCCCGGCGGTCGCCGGGTTGATGGATCCGCGGCTGCTGGCGTCCGCGGGTGGGCTGGCGGCTCTGGCCGGGGGGATCTTCTGGTGGCTGAGGCGCCGGCCGGTGGGAGGGGCCGCGGGGAGCGGGAAGGGGGCGCAGGACACGAAGGGCGCGGCCCCGGGATCTCCGCGCCCGGCGGTGGCGGCGGCGGGAGCGGCTCTCTTCCTCCTGGCGTTCCTGCCGGCGTCGAACCTCCTCTTCCCCGGCATCTCCGCCTTCGCCGAGCGGAACCTGTACCTGCCTGTCCTCGGCCTCTGCATGATGGCCGCGGCGCTGCTGGATGTCGGCTGGCGCGGGAGGGCCGGGGCCGGGGCCGGTTCCGGGATGCATCCCGTGCTGGTGGCCGGCGTCGGGCTCCTGGTGGCGGCGGCGGGGGCTCGCACGCTGGCCCGCAATCCCGATTTCGGGTCGAAGATCGCCCTGTACGGGTCGGCGGCGCGGGCCTGCCCGTCCAGCGCGCGGGCGCACATGTTCTGGGGAGTGGCGCTGCGCGAGGAAGGGCGCACCCGGGAGGGGCTGGCTGCACAGCAGCGCTCCCTGGCCATCGCCCCCGACTACGCCGACGCCCGCTCGGAGTACGGGCTCGGCCTCATGCTGCTGGGGGACCTGGCGGGAGCCGAGCGAGAGCTGAAGGAGACGCTGCGCCTCGACCCGATGGACCGCGAGGCGCGCTCGAACCTGTCGTCCCTGTACGCGGCGACGGGGAGGCTGCACGAGTCGGTGGCCGAGGCGATGGAGGCGGCGCGGCTGTTCCCCGACGACCCGGACGTGCTGAACAATTACGCCTCGTCGCTGATCGACGTGGGGCAGGCCGTGGTGGCGGAGGGGATCTTCTCCCGGCTGAAGGAGTCCCACAAGGAAAGCCCCCATGGGCCCAACGGCCTGGGGGCGCTGCTGGCGCGCGAGGGGCGGTGGGGGGAGGCGGCCCCTCTCTTCCAGGAGGCCGTGCGGCGCAAGCCCGGTGACGCCAATGCGGCGCTGAACCTGGCCCAGGCGCTGTGGCGGACGGGGCGGACCCCCGAGGCGCTGGCGGCGCTGGAGGAAGCCATCCGCGCAGCCCGGGCCGGCGCGGGGGTGCCGGGGGGAGGGAGCAGCGGAGAGCTTCAGGTGGGTGCGGACACGGTGGTGCCGGGTGGGGGCGGGATCGATCCCGAGCTGATCCGCCTGCGCGACGCCCTTCGATCCGGTGCGCCCCCGCCTTCCTGACCGAGATGGAGCGAAGACCGCACGCCCCCACACAGAGCTGAGCCGGCTCCGCGCCTGGGACGCAGGCCGCGCCTCGATACAATCCTTACCTGTATTGAGCCATCCGGGATCGAGCCACGTCGGCCCACACTTGAATGGTCCGGTAAGTATCTGAAATTTAGGAAGATTTCCACTTGACATTCGCTCCGCGATCGTGTAGCGTTCTCGATTGTCAATCGCCAAATCGGCGTGAACGACATAAATGTGGCCCGCCGAGCGGGGCAGGCAGTGGCAGCGGAGCCCGATGCGGACCGATTCAACGGCGGAGGTCGTGCTCCGATCCGGCAAGGGCCGCCGGGTCCGGATGTTTTCCACGCGAGCTGGTGCCGGCGGGCGGATCGCGCTGGGGCGATGGCCGGAGACGGACGTTTTCCAGAGCGGAGCTCGGGGCAGCGGGTGCCAGGTCGCCGAGGCCGCCGGTCCGGATGTCTTCCACGCGAGCTTGCACCCGCGAGCGGGATGCCTGGTCGTCGAAGTCCGGACCCGGATGTTTTCCACTCCGAGGCGCGCGGCCGCGGCGGACGCTGGGACGCGGCGACCGATGCGCACCCTCTCTTGCTCCGGTCTTGCTCCGGCAGCCTGGAGCTTCGAGTTTAACGAAGGCTCTCGGAGGGTGGCTCTTCGGCCGGGGTCGTGCCGGGCTCCGTCCCCTCCTCGGAGGGCGGCTCCTCGGGTGCCTGTTTCGGGGGCGCCTTGGAGGGCGCTTTCTTGCGCGGATTCGATCCGCCCGGTGCCTCCGCTCCCGGGTGGCCGGGAAGGCCGCGATGGGGCTGAGAGGGAAGACCGAGCTCGAAGACGAGGATCCTGTCCGGCCGGCTGAAGCTGTAGGCAATGTGCTCGCCGTCGGGGGCCCAGGCGGGCTCCATGATCCTCGCCCCGCTGCCTCGGCGTATCGGGAAAAGGGACTTGCCTTCGGGGGTGATGATGTAGATGTCGGAGGCGCCGCGGCTGTCGGCCAGTCCCCGGGTGAAGGCGATCCAGGTTCCTTTCGGGCTCCAGGCGGGCTGGGTGTCGCCGGTGACCCCTTCCTTGAGCTGGCTGAGGCGCATGGGCTCGCCGCCGGCGGCGGGGATCTTCCAGATCTCGCTGCCGCTCCCCTGGTCGCTGGCATAAGTGATCCACTGCCCGTCGGGCGACCAGTCGGGGTGCGACTCGGAGCCGGGCTGGGTGGTGAGCCTGCGGGGGACGCCGCCGCCGATCTCGGCGATGTAGATGTCCTTGCTGCCGCCTCGCTCCGACACGAAGGCGAAGGATCGCGCGTCGGGCGACCAGGCGGGGTCGCTGTCCCGCAGCCGCGGCGCGGAGTCCTGCGCTCCCGCCGTCGCCCCCGGGCGCGGCGGGACCGCCGTGATGCCCGAGCCGACCTGGAGGGTGCGTCTGGTCTCGGGCTCCAGGAGCTGGATGATGTTTTCCGAGCTCTTCTCCAGGGTGAAGAGGACGTCGCCGGTGACGCGGGACCAGACCGGATCGAGCTCCCGTTCGTCGTCGTCGGTCAGCCGGGTGAGTCTCCCGCTGGAGACCCCCGCGATCCAGAGGTCCCAGGCTCCGCTCAGGTCGCCGGCCAGCACCAGGCGCCGGCCGTCCTTCGACCAGGATGGATGGCGCAGGCGGCCCGTGCCGGACACGATCGTCGAGGGAGGGCCGCCGGTCACTTTCACGATCTCGATGGTGGCCTCGCCGCCTCCCGCCAGGACGAGGCGGGTTCCGTCGCGCGACAGACTGGGCGGCGGGGCTCCCGGGCCGGCGTTGCGGCCGGGGGCGGGAGGGATGTTCACGGGCGCCGAGCGCGGCGTGTCGGTGGAGAACTGCCACAGGCGGCTGGGTGCGCCCGCCGGTCCCGCCTGCGCCACCACCGTGCGGGAGTCGGGCATCCACACCGGCCAGTTCTCCTCATGGGTGTCGCTGCGGGTGATGCGGGTGGCGTCCCCACCTTCGGCCGGTATCAGGTAGAGGCGGGTCCGGCTGTCCCGGTTGGACTGGAAGGCGATCCAGCGGCCGTCGGGGGACCACGCGGGCCTGCGATCGGCGCCCGATCCGGCCGAGAGGGGAAACACCGACAGGTCGGTCAGCAGGACCTGGTAGAGAAGAAGAGGGCCGCCGCTCCTGGAGGCGAAGACGAGCCGCTTGCCGTCGGGGGCCCAGTCCGGGTCGACGTCGTCGGCCGGATCCTTGGTGATCTGCCGCAGCGGGCCCCCGCCCGCGGGGATCACCCAGATGTCGCGGTTGCCGCTGCGGTCCGACACGAACGCGATCGACTGCCCGTCGGGAGAATAGCGCGCCGACCAGTCGTTGCCGGCCCCCGTGGTGAGTTGGATGGCATCGCCGCCGCCGGAGGCCACCGCGTACAGATGGTGCCGGCCGTCGGGGGCGGAGGCGGAAAAGACGATCGTGCTGCCGCTCGGAGAGAAGGCCGGCCAGTCGATCCTCTCGAAGGGGAGCTCGAGGTTGTCCGTTCTGGTGACGGTGAGCGAGTGCGGCCCGGGTGAGGACTGCCGGGCGAACGCCGGCCCCCCAGCCCCCTGTGCCGCCAGCGCGGCCAGAGCGGTCAGCACCGTCAGGGCGACGGCCAGCGCGGGGCCGCGGGGCGCGGACGGGGCCGGGCCGGGGCGGGCCGGGGTGTGGGCGGCCCGCGCGTGGGTCGAGATCGGGTGCCGGGGCATCGAGGCGGGAATGTAGCACCTGGAGACGAAGGCGGGCCAACGAGGAGGCGATGCCGCGCCGTTCGAGCGGCGATGCTAGAATCCACGGGCCCCGGGCGGGCGCCACGGATGACGCAAACCAAACGAGCCAAAGAACTTTTATCGCGACCGGAGCGCCGCGGCGGCCCCGGGTCCGGCTGGGTCGCCGGGGGCGGGGTCCCGCTCTCGGCGGTCATCGTCCTGTTCATCGTCTCGGGCGCGGCGGGACTCATCTACGAGGTCATCTGGCTGCGGTCGCTGACCCTCGTCTTCGGGAAGACCGTCCACGCCGCCAGCGCCGTGCTGGCCGCCTTCATGGCCGGGCTGGCGCTCGGGAGCGCGGGAGGCGGCCGGCTGGTGGACCGCTCGGGGCGCGATCCGCTGCGCCTCTACGCCCTGCTGGAAGCGGGCATCGGGATCTGGGCGCTGTCCCTGCCGCTGGTGCAGAAGGGGGTGGCCGCGCTCTACGTCGCTCTGTCCGGGCCGTTCGAGCACCTGACGGCGACCCTCAGCGCGGTGCGCTTCGTGATGGCAGCCCTGGCGCTGCTTCCGGCCACCGCCTTGATGGGAGCGACCCTTCCCGCTCTGTCCCGCTGGGCGGTGCGCCACGAAGGGCAGGTGGGGAGCCGCCTCGGCCTGCTGTACGCCCTCAACACGCTGGGAGGGGTCGCCGGGTGCCTGCTGGCCGGGTTCTTCCTCCTGGAGTGGCTGGGGCTGACGGGAGCCACCTTGGCCGCGGCCGCGGGGAATTTCCTCGTGG
>DATEEA010000031.1:0-11296 GCA_035281445.1 Candidatus Polarisedimenticolia bacterium | reverse complement strand
AGCCTCGGACGGCCGAGCCACGCGGGACCGGCCGCCCCCGGCGCCGGCGGCAGCGGGGCGATGTCCGGTGCGGCGTCCGGGGCGGGACCCGCGGGGCCGATCTCGGACGCCTCGGCCACCTCGGACGCCTCGAAGGTCTCGGCCGCGCCGGCGGCGCCGCCCGCGCCGGGATGCTCGCGATCGAACCGCTCGATCAAGAGCCGAGGATCGAACCCCAGGACCCGGGCGTACGCCCGGATGTACAGCTTCCCGAAGCCCTTGCCCGGGAGCCGCTGGAACGCGCCGCTCTCCAGCGCCTCCAGGTAGTCGACCCGGATCCCCGTGGCCAGGGCCATCTCCTCGATGGTCCTGGCGCGGCCCTCGCGCTCCGCCTTGAGATCGTCCCCGAAGCTCGGCATCGCCGCAGTCTATCCCGCATCGGCCCGCCCACGGGCCGCGGCGCGGCCGGGCGCGGCCGTCCCGCTCAGCCCTTGACCCGGGTGTACACGCACCGCACGGCCGGGATCCACGACGCCCCTGCGTCCACCGAGTACTCCTCCTCGGTCTTGAAGCTGTCCGGCCCGATGTCGTGGATGGTGAACCGGCCGTGGAAGGTCATGCCGAACGCCTGCGTGGCCGTGTCGGCCTTCAGGTTGTCCACCACCAGGCGCTTCGACTCGTCGAAGGCGCCTTCGGCGACGTCCAGGTGGGTGGTCGCCTCGTTGATCTCCGTCACCCGGTAGCGCTTCTTGAAACGGTCGAACGTGATGCTCCTGAGCACCGCGTTCCCGCTCGAGCTGACGAACCGCTCCTGGAGGAGCGCTCCTCCCATGAGCGACTCGATCCGGCAGGAGCGCTCTTCGTCCTTCCAGGGAGAGCCCGGAGGCCCCTCGCTGCGCGAGACAGCCACCTTCCACTCCCCGGCCAGGGACAGCAGATCCGCCATCCCGGGGGGCGGCGGCATGGTGAACCGATCGTCGCCGGCCGGCACGTCGAGCTCCGCCCTGTCCGCCTGCAGGGCCCGATCGCGCGTGTACCACTGGCTCTCGACGGAGAAGGGGACCTTCACCCCGCCCACGTCGCGGAAGTCTGCGAAGAACGTCCGCTGGGGCACCGGGCGCCCGAAGTCCGACCCCGGCGACTCGCGGGCGACCTCCAGATAGGTCGCCGGATCCAGATACCAGGTCTCGCTCATCCCGTCGAGCCGCGAGAGCTCCAGAGCCAGGGCCCTCTCCCCCTCGAACTCCCTGGCTCCCAGCAAGCGAAGCTGGTAGCCCTTCTCCTTCCACCCGAACAGGGGGTTGGGGAAGTCGGTGTCCCTCAGCACCACGGCCAGGTCGAGCCCGCGGATCCTCTGGGCCCCCTCCTGCAGCATGGCGTTGTCCCACCAGGCCGTCCGGCCGTCGTAGCCGATGACCAGCCGCGCCCCGTTCTGCGTCCCCTCGAGCAGGTAGCGGTCCCCCGGCGCCCTGAGCAGGGTGAAGGGGGACTTCCGGCTCCACGAGGTCATCGTCCCCGTCAGCTTCAGGCTCTTGACGCGAGACCACCGCTCGGCCCCGCCCCGCGCCTCGATGTGCCTGGCCACCAGCTCGTCCACGGTCGCCGGGGGAGCGGCCCCCAGCGTGGCCAGGGCGAGCAGCGCCGCCGCCGGCGCGAACCGTCTCTCGCGCATCGCTGTCCTCCTATCCCTTCAGATCGTAGGCGACGATCTCGGAATGGTTTCTCAGGTAGACGCGACCTCCTGCCATCGCCGGGGGGGTCCAGCACCGGCCCTGGAGCGCCTGCACCATCCCCTTCTCGACGAAGCCGGACGGCGTGGCCTCGGCCAGCACCAGCCGCCCGTCGTCCGCCAGCACCACCAGCATCCCGTCGGCCAGGATCAGCGAGCCCTTCCCCAGGCCGCGCTTCACCCACGCCAGCCCGCCGTCCTCGGCCTTGATGCACTTCAGCGAGGTGTTGTCGAACCCGTAGAGGTGGCCCTGGTGCAGGATCGCCGCGTTGAAGTGGGTGCGGAAGGTGCCGTTCTTCCACACCTCCTTGACCGTCGTCCTGTCCGGGCCGTTCTCGATCTGCAAGAGCACGCCTCCCACCCCCTCCGCGCCCGACTCGAAGATCCTATCGGGCGGCACGAAGACCGGCATGGCGTGCGTCTCTCCCTCAGGCCAGGCGTGGGACCAGACCTCCTTGCCCGAGGCGTCGAGGGCGAAGAGGCGCGTCCCCACCACGTGCACGTACTGGCGGCGGCCAGCGATGTCCACGGCCAGCGGCGTCCCGTAGCCCGGCTCCGGAGGGCCGTCGCCGAAGGTCCAGAGGACCTTTCCGGTCTGAGCGTCCACGGCGGCGAAGGACTTCCCCTGCGGCCCGCCTCCTTCCAGCAGCACTTTGCCGTCCTCGGCCACCACCGAGCCGGAGAAGCCCCATGTCGGGACCTTGGATCCGAACGCCTCGGTCAGATCGAGGCTCCAGCGCGCAGCGCCGTCGGCCGCCGACAGGGCCTTGAGGGTGCCGCGCGATCCGAGCACGTAGACCGCGTCGCCGGCCACGGTGGGGGTGGCCCGCGGCCCGTTGCCGAACTGCGTGTCGTGCTTCGGCCCGACCGGCGTGCGCCAGATCTCCCGGCCCGTGTCGGGATCGAGCGCCGAGGCGAACTCGAACGGCGTCCCCTGGTGGTCCCCCGAGTCCATCGTGTACAGCCTGCCGCCGCTCACCGCCACGCCCGAGAACCCCTCTCCGATGGGACGCCGCCAGACCTGCCGCGGACCCTGCGCCGGCCACTCCTTCAGGAGTCCGGCGTCGTCGGAGACGCCGTCCCCGCGCCCTCCCCTGAACCGCGGCCAGTCCGCCCCTGGCGATGGCTGCGCGGCGAGCGCCGCCGACACCACGGCGGCCGCGGCCGCAGCCACGAGCACACCCTTCGAGCTCCGTTGCATGGACTCCTCCGATGGGCCGGTGGGATGCGTGTTGCCGGGGCGCCAGGATACCAGATCCCGGGAGGGTCCCACAGGCGCGCTGTTGCGAAGCCCCCCTCCGGGCATCATATTGAAGGGCGTCCGACCGACTCTCCGGGCGCCGGCACCGACCCCGCAGGGAAGCCCACGACGCGAGTGACTCTCATGCCTCATCGCCGGTCCGCCATCCCGCTGGCGATCCTCGCCGCCTCGGCGCTGTGGGGCTGCGGCATCCTGCGCCCGCCCGACATGACCACGCGCCGGGAGATCGCCGCCCTCACCGGCCCGCGGCGGCCGCTCATCCTCATCCACGGCTTCCTCGGCTCGAAGCTGCGCCACCCCGGGACGCACGAGGTGGCCTGGGGGACCATGGCCAACGTGCTGAGGGGAGGGGACACCGATGACCTGGCGCTCGCGCTCGACGACGCGGATGCCTCCGCTCCGGGCGAGGCGCTGGAGGCCTACGAGATCTACGACAGCCTGTGGGGCGTGGACTACTACCGCGAGATCCTCCGATCGCTGAGGGCCGCCGGGGGGTACCAGATCGGCGACATCGAGGCGCCGCGGCCCGGCGACAACGCCTTCGTCTTCGTGTACGACTGGCGCAGGGACATCTCCGACTCGGCCCGCCGGCTGGCCGATGCCATCGGCCGTCTGAAGGCGGCGCGCGGCGATCCCTCGGAGCGGTTCGATCTGGTCGCCCACAGCCAGGGGGGACTGGTCGCGCGCTGGTACGTCAAGTACGGGGCCGTCCCGCTCGAGGGGCTGCAAGCCCCTTTCCGGCCGACCATGGCGGGAGCCGCCCACGTCGGAAAGGTGGTGCTCATCGGCACGCCCAACAGAGGCTGCCTGGAGTCGCTCAAGGTGCTCCACCGCGGCATCAAGAAGGTCTTCCGTCCGATGCGGCCCGAAGTGGTCTTCACCATGCCGTCGGTCTTCCAGATGCTGCCTCCGCCCGGGCCGTCGCTCTTCGCCGATCCCTCCGGCTCCCCGCGCGACCTCGACCTGTACGACCCGGGGACCTGGGTGCGGCAGGAGTGGTCGGTCTTCGCGCCGGAGGCCCAGCGCAGGATCGAGCGCCGGATCCGCAAGAGGGACGGCGAGGTCTCCATGGAGCGCCACAACGGCCGCCTGCGGCAGGCGCTGGAGCAGAGCCTCCGGGACGCGCGGCGCTTCCAGAACGCGATGGAGGCTTCCGCCGGCGGACCGGAGGTGGACTACCACGCCTTCGGGGGGGACTGCATCTCCACGCTGAAGACGGCCATCGTGGCCGGGGACTCGGAGCGGCCGGAGCTGCACTTCGATCAGACCGGCCTGAACGACGCCGGGGCGGCCTCCCGCCTGGCCGAGGTGCTCTACGGCCCCGGTGACGGGACGGTCCTGATGCAGAGCCTGCTGGCGATACCGGACCCCGGGGAGCCGGAGCAGGGCCGGGACGAGGAAAGCCCGCTCCTTCTGCGCTCCGCGTTCTTCGTGTGCGGCAGCCACGGCGTTCTGCCCAACGACCCAATCTTCCAGAACAACCTCCTGTACCTGCTGCTCTGGAAGGACGACCAGCCGGGGGCCGGTCCCCGGCAGCCTCCGCACATTGACGCCCCGCAGCCGGCCCATGTAGACTCCCGCCGATGACAGAGCCGACCGCGACCGCGGCACAACCGCGTCCACGACGCCTCGCCGGCGGCCCGGGATGGGCCGCGCTCGTCCTGCTCACCTCGCTTCTGGTCTCCAGCGAGGCTTACGCCTACCTCGACCCGGGCACCGGGAGCCTGGTCATCCAGGTGGTCACCGGATCGGTCCTGGCGGTGGCCTACACCGTGAAGGTGTACTGGCGCAACATCCGCAGGTTCTTCCGCCGAGGCCAAGACTAGCCGGTCCATGGAGCGACATCCGGCTTCCTTCAGGGACGACGCCGGCTTCCTCTTCCGCCATGAAGGAACCCTCTACCGCGCCGTCTGCGGACCGGGGCGCGAGGACTACGACCTCCTGATCCGATCGGGCCTGTACGACGAGCTGTCGTCCGGCGGCCTGCTCGTCCCCCACGACGTCGTGGCCGGCGCCCCGTTCGCCCCCGCCGGGGCATCCCTGCTCCTGGCTCCCCGGCCCATCCCGTTCATCTCCTATCCCTACGAATGGAGCTTCGGACAGCTCAAGGACGCCGCGCTGCTGACGCTGGAAGTGCAGCGCCGGGCGCTGGCCCGCGGCATGAGCCTCAAGGACGCATCGTTCTTCAACGTGCAGTTCGCGGGCTCCCGGCCGGTGTTCATCGACACCCTGTCGTTCCAGGCCAGGCGGGACGCTCCCTGGGTGGCCTACCGTCAGTTCTGCGAGCACTTCCTCGGCCCCCTGGCCTTGATGGCCATGACCCTGCCCGGGATCCACCGTTACCTCGCGGCGCGGCTGGACGGCTTCCCCCTGGAGGAGATCGTCCGGCTGCTCCCGGTTCGGGCGCGCCTTCGTCCGGGACTGCTGATGCACCTGCATCTGCACCGGGCTGCGCAGCGCCGCCACGCCTCGGGCGACGGCGCCTCGTCTCGCGCGGCGACCGGCTCCTTCGGGCTGACCCGCCAGCTCGCCCTGGTGGACAGCCTGTCCTCCACCGTGGAGCGTCTGCGCCTGCCGCCGGGCAGGACGCAGTGGGGCGACTACGCCGCCGAGGCGTCGCACTACTCTCCCGACGCCGCCGAGACGAAGAGGCGGTTCGTGCAGGAAGAGACGCGCGGGCTGGACGGAGAGACGCTGTGGGACCTGGGGGGCAACACCGGCGACTTCAGCCGGATCGGCGCCGCCAACGGCCTGTACGCGGTCTGCTTCGACCAGGACCACCTCTGCGTGCAGCGCAACTACGCCCGCGCGCGCGCCGAGTCCGACCAGCGCCTCCTCCCGCTGCTGCTGGATCTGGCCAACCCCAGCCCCGCCGCGGGATGGGCTCACCGGGAGCGCGAGTCGCTCGCCCAGCGTGGGCCGGCGGGGATGCTGCTGGCGCTGGCCCTGGTGCACCATCTTCGTGTCACAGCCAACGTCCCGTTCGAGGAGATGATCCCGTTCCTCGCGGCGATGGGCCGGCGCGCGATCGTCGAGTTCGTGCCCAGGGACGATCCGATGACCCGCCGGATCCTGGGAGGACGGGACGACCCCTTCCATGACTTCGAGCCGAGGCGCTTCGAGGAGATCCTGGAGCGCCGCTACGTGGTGAAGGCCCGGCAGCCCCTCCCTGGCACCGGCCGGACGCTCTACGCCCTGGAGCGACGGTGACGCCGCGAGGGCGCGATGCTCTCTTCCACGGGGCCGCCGTCTTCCTGCTGGGCGCCTACCCTTTCGCCAAGTTCCTCCGGCACAACGACTACCCGCTGGCGCGCCCCGAGGTCGCGCTGCTCGCCTCGGCGCTGCTGCTGCCGGCCGCGGCGGCGGCGATCTTCTGCCGCTCGCGGGCCCTGCTGGCCACCCTCTACGCCCTGCTCCTGGCGGCGATGCTCACGGCCACCGGCCACCGTCTCCCGGCCCGCGTCCTGCTCTGGGCGGCGGCCGCGGCCGCGGCGGCGTGGATCCTGGTCTACCTGGGAGAAAGGCTGCGCAAGCCGATCGTGGCGCTCTTCACCGCCGGCTGCCTCGTCTCCGAGGCGGGCCTGGCGCTCGCCCCGGGCGCGGCCCGGGGAGCGGCCGCGCCCGGCGACGACCCTTCCGCGGCCGCCCCGCGTGGCTCCGGCGGCGCGGAGCCCCTGTCGCACGTCGTCCATCTGATCGTGGACGAGCACATCGGGCTGGACGGGCTCCCCGCTTCCCTTCCCGAGTCGGCCCCCCTGCGCGAGGCGCTGGAGTCCTTCTACCTCTCCCGCGGCTTCACCCTGCACCCGAAGGCCTACAGCCACTACGCCTCGTCGCAGGACGCCATCCCCGGCATCCTCAACGACCGGCTGGTGGATCAGGCGGGCGGCTTCTTCCAGGGGGCCGGCCGGCGCGACCTCGCCGAGAACCTCCTGTTCGACCGGCATCTCGCCCGCGGCCGCGCCGTGCGCGTCTACCAGTCGCGTTACATCAACTACTGCGCCCATCCCGGCGTGCAGGGGTGCTACCGGTACAACGACAACACCATCCACTCGCTGGAGGGACAGCCCTATTCGGCCGCCGAGAAGGCCTGGGTGGTGGGATCGGAGTACCTGGCGACCAACGCTCTGTACCACCGCTGGGGTAAGAAGCTCTTCGGCTTCGACACACTCAAGGTGAAGGTCGGGCCGCTCGGCACCATCCCGGGCGCGTTCCAGCGCCTCGCCGAGGACATCGCCGCGGCACGCTCCAGCACGCTCTTCTTCGCCCACCTGCACATGCCCCACTCCCCCTACGTCTACGATCGCTCCTGCCGGCCCCGGCCGGTCGCCGAATGGATGCTGCACCGCGACGACGCGGAGACCGGCGGCGACGCGGTGCGGGGGGAGCGGTGGCGCGCCAGGCACCAAGCCTACGCCGGACAGATCGAATGCCTCAACCGGATGCTGGGGGAGCTGTTCGACGGGATGGAGCGCCGCGGACTGTATGACGGCGCGACCATCCTGGTGCACGGCGACCATGGATCCCGCATCACCCTGGCCCCGTCGATCCACGCCGGCGCCTGGGAGGCGATGGACGGCGGCGACAAGCTGTCGCTGTTCTCCACCCTGGCCGCGGTGAAGCCCCCGTCGAGCGCCGGGGGGCGGATCGACCCGGCGATGCGGAGCGTGGCGGCCGTGGTGGCGGAGGCCACCGGCGGCGCGAGCCGGCCGGCCGTTGAGCCCCAGGATGGGATCGTCTTCCTCAGGGAGAAGCCGGGGAGGAGGGGCCTGAAGCGGCTCCTCCTCGAGCCTTTCTGACAGGGGCCCCTTTTCAGCTCAGACGGCCCTGGCGATCACGATCATGGCCCCGTTGCGGCCCGCCACGGCGAGCAGCCACGACGCCGGCGCCAGCAGCAGCGCCAGGCGCTCCACCGCCGCGCCCGCCACCGTCAGTCCCGGCCGCCGCGGGTGGGACCTCCCCGAGCGCTCCATCCGCCGTCCGATCTTGCGGAGCTGCCGGTGCAGCGCGCCGTCCTCGATGCCGGTGCGGCTCCGGAAGGCGACCTGCCCGGTGAAGCCCGCCTTCGCCAGCATCCTGCGCAGCGTGGCCGGGGTGAAGTGGTACAGATGCCTCGGCGGGTCCAGCCCCCAGTGGAGCCATCGCACCGTGGGGCTGGAGAAGTTGGGCAGCAGCGCGATGAGGCGCCCTTCCGGCTTGAGGATCCGCCGGGTCTCCGCCAGGTAGGCCAGCGGCTCGTGGACGTGCTCCAGCGACGACCAGTAGGTGACCACGTCGAACGACGCCGCGGGGAGGCCCGCCTCCGGGAGCGGGCGGTTGACGATGTCCAGCTCCAGCTCGGCGCTCCCCCAGGCCGCCGCCTCCGCGGAGACCTCCACCCCCTGGACCTGCCAGCCGGACTGTCGCATCCGCGCCAGGAACGCCCCGCTGGCGCAGCCCACGTCGAGCACCCTTCCCGGCCGCCCGCCGCACAGCGCCGCCTGCTCGGCCAGCACCCGGGGCGCCACCCGCGGGGAGGCCGGAGGCTCTCTGTTCGAGAGCGGGTCGCCGCTTCGCGTCCTGCGGCGGTCGTAGTAGCGGCCCGGATAGAAATGGCGCATGTCGCCCGGGGCCGGCCGGGGGTTGAGATAGGCCAGCCGGCACCGTCGGCAGCGCACGATGGTGAAGAGATCCTCGGTGAGCGCGTAGCGCCAGTCGGTCACCGTGACGATCGGCTCGTCGTCGGCCGCCCCGCACAGCGCGCAGGCGGCCCGCTCCAGTCTCACCCTGGCTCCCCCGGCCACCGACACCTCGAGGGAGGAGCCGGGCGGGCGCCGGGCCTTCGCCGCGGCGGTCACGAAGGGGAGCTGCTTGGAGCCGTCCATCATCGGCGGGAATGTTATCCGATCGCGCCGGCGCGGTTGCCCTCCGGGACGGGGATCGGTGTAGGATGCGGGCCTCATGACCTCCCGCCGTGCCGCCTCGCGCGTCGCCCTGATGGCCGCCGCTCTCGCGCTCCCCTTGGCCGGCGCAGCGGCCGGAACGGCCGCGGCGGCCGATCCGGGTGCCTGGGACCGGGCGTCGCCCCGGGCCGTCCTGCTGCGCGCCGGCCGCCTGATCGATCCCCACGATCGGACGGTGCGCGAGAACATCGACCTGCTGATCGCCGGCAACCGCATCCATCAGGCCGGGCCCCGCCTGGCCGCTCCCGCCGGCGCGGTGGAGATCGACCTGCGCGGGCGGACCGTCCTCCCAGGGCTCATCGACTCCCACGCCCATGTCTGTCTGACGCCCGACTACGCCGTCCGCAACCCTGTGCTGACCAAGACCAACCCCTACCGCGCCATGGAGGGGCTCCACGCCGCGCGAGCCAACCTGATGGCCGGCTTCACCACCCTGCGCGACCTCGACAACGAGGGAGCGGACATGGCCGACCTGGCGGTGAGGGACGCCATCAACCAGAGAATGTTCGAAGGGCCCCGGCTCTTCGTGTCGGGATGGGCCATCAGCATCACCGCCGGCCACATGAACCTCACCGGCCTCGCCCCGGACATCGATCGGAGGCTCCCCCAGCTCGCCCTGATGGCCGACAGCCGCGACGCGGCCGTGGCCGCCATCCGGGGGCAGGCCAAGGCCGGCGTGGACTTCATCAAGATCTACGCCACAGGCACCCTCAGACACGTCGATCGCGAGACGCTGGAGCCGCTCCCCCAGTACACCGAGGAGGAGATGCGCGCCATGGTGGAGGAGGCTGCCCGGTGGGGGCTCGACGTGGCGGCGCACGCCTACGGGGGCCGCGCGGCGCGCGATGCCGTGGCCGCGGGCGTGCGGAGCATCGAGCACGGGATGGTCCTCGACGACGGGACGCTGGAGCTGATGGCCTCGCGCGGCACATGGTGGTCCCCCACCATGACCGTGTACGTTCCCGACGCCGACACCCGCCCCGAGGATCGCGCGTTCCAGGAGAGGCTCGTCGCCCGGCACAAGGACACGTTCCGCAGGGCCATGGACCAGGGGGTGCCGATCGCCTTCGGCACCGACGTCGGCTCCATGCCGCACGGCGAGGGGTGGCGCGAGCTGCAGCGCATGGCCGATTACGGGATGCCTCCCATGGAGGTGATCCGCAGCGCCACCGTGGCCGGGGCCGCGCTGCTGCGCCGCGAGAAGGACCTGGGACGCCCTGCCCCCGGCTACCTCGCCGACCTCATCGCCGTCGAGGGACGGCCCGATCTCGACGTCTCCGCGCTGCGCCGCGTCGTCTTCGTGATGGCCGACGGCGTCGTGGTGAAGGACGAGCGTTGAGGCCGCCGTAGCCCGCCTCCCTCCTCCCCCCCGGCCCGAGCCGTTGGCGCTCCCCCCGCTCCGTCGCGTATCATCGGGGCTTCGTGCCGTCCTCGCGCGGAGTCCCCGGGCTGGATCGGCCCGCCGGGAACGCGATGAACTCCACCGGATCGATCGCCCCACGCCTCACCATGACCCAGTGGCTCATCTGCTTCATCGCCTCGGTCGGCTTCGCCTTCGACATCTACGAGCTGCTGATGCTGCCGCTCATCGTGAAGCCGGCCTTGGCCGCCCTGGGAGGGGCGGCCCCCGGAGGGGGACCCCTGCTGGTCCCGGGATCCCCGGAGTTCACGCACTGGGCGCGCCTGCTCTTCTTCGTGCCGGCCCTGGTCGGGGGGCTGGTGGGGCTGGTGGGCGGCTATCTGACCGATCGGCTCGGCCGGCGCCGCGTGCTGACCGGCAGCATCCTGCTGTACGCCTTCTCCGCCTTCGCCTCCGGGTTCGCCACCACGCCGATGCAGCTCCTGGTGCTGCGCTGCCTGGTCTTCGCCGGAGTCTGCATCGAGTTCGTGGCCGCGGTCGCCTGGCTGGCGGAGCTGTTCCCCGAGCCCAGGCGGCGGGAGAAGGTGCTGGGGTACACGCAGGCCTTCTCCTCTCTGGGAGGCCTGCTCGTGGCCCTGGCCAACAAGGGGTGCATCGCCTACGCCGACGCGCTGCCCGCCATCCAGGGGACGCACGAGCCGTGGCGCTACACCCTGATCTCCGGGCTGCTCCCGGCCATCCCCCTCATCCTCATCCGGCCCTTCCTCCCCGAGTCCCCCGTCTGGGCGCAGAAGCGCGCCGCCGGCACGCTCAAGCGACCCAGCTTCGCCGAGCTGTTCCGGCCCGCGCTGCGCCGCACCACCGTCGTCACCACCCTTCTCTTCGCCTGCTCCTACGCCATCGCCTTCGGGGCCATCCAGCACCTGCCCCAGATCGTGCCCGGGATGGCCGACGTGAAGGCCGAGGCGGCGGCCGCGCGCGAGCGGGTGGCCGCGGAGGCGGCCGCCGCCGGGCGGCCGGCGCCC
>DATEEA010000030.1:0-83047 GCA_035281445.1 Candidatus Polarisedimenticolia bacterium | reverse complement strand
CGCGGCGGCGATGCTGTCTCCGGCCGCCTCCGCCCAGCCCGCGGGGCTCCCGCCGCAGCTTGAGGACGTGGGCATCGACCAGCGGCTGGGGGAGACCCTCCCCCTGGACGCCGCGCTTCGCGACGAGCAGGGGCGCGAGGTGAGGCTGGGGGACTTCTTCGGAGAGGACCCGGTCCTTCTGGTCTTCGCGTACTACCGCTGCCCGATGCTCTGCACCCTCGTGCTCAACGGCGTGGTGCGGGCGGCGCGCGCCCTGGAGTTCGAGGCGGGGCGCGAGTACCGGATCGTGACCATCAGCATCGATCCCTCCGAGACCCCCGACCTGGCCAGGGCCAAGAAAGAGGAGACGGTGCGTGCCTACGGCCGGTCCGGAGCGGCCGCCGGGTGGAGCTTCCTGACCGGGGACGCGGAGGCGGTCCGCGCGGTCACCGCGGCGGCCGGGTTCCGCTACGCCCGGGACGAGCAGACCGGAGAGTGGGCCCACGCCAGCGGGATCATCCTGGCCACCCCGGAAGGGCGCCTCAGCCACTACTTCTACGGCGTGGAGTACGCCCCGCGCGACCTCAGGCTCGGGCTGGTGGAGGCCTCGCGCCGCGCCATCGGCGACACGGTGGACACTCTGCTGCTGTTCTGCTTCCACTACGATCCGGCCACAGGCAAGTACGGCCTGGCCATCCTGTCGCTCCTGCGCGCGGCCGGGGCCGCCACCGCTCTGGGACTGGCCGGCTTCATCGCGCTGATGCTGCGCCGGGAGCGGCGGGCCGTCCCCGCCGGGGGGAGGGCCTGATGTTCGGCGACCTGCCGCTCTTCCCCGAGCAAGCCTCCACCATGGCCGGGCGGGTGGATGCCCTGTACTTCTACCTGCTCGCCGTCACCGGGTTCTTCACGCTGCTGATCTTCACTCTGCTGATCGTCTTCGCCGTCCGCTACCGGCACCGTCCGGAGGATCCCCGGACCCCGGCGCTGTACGCCAACTACACCCTGGAGATCGTCTGGAGCGTGATCCCTCTGGTCATCGCCATGTCCATGTTCGTGTGGGGGGCCAAGGTCTACTTCGACAACGTGGTGGCCCCTCCCGGCGCCACGGAGATCTTCGTCGTCGGCCGGCAGTGGATGTGGAAGTTCCAGCATCTGGACGGCCGCCGGGAGATCAACGAGCTGCACGTCCCGGTGGGCCGTCCGGTCAAGCTGACCATGGCCTCCGAGGACGTGATCCACAGTCTCTACGTGCCGGCCTTCCGGGTGAAGATGGACGTCCTGCCCGGGCGCTACTCGACTCTCTGGTTCGAGCCGACGCGCCCCGGAAGCTACCACCTGTTCTGCGCCGAGTACTGCGGCACCAAGCACGCGGCGATGGGCGGATGGGTTCACGTGATGGAGCCGGTGCGCTACGAGCAGTGGCTCGGCGGCGAGGCGCCGGGCGAGTCCCTGGCCGCCACCGGACGCAGGGTGTTCGAGCGGATGGGGTGCGTCACCTGCCACAGCGGGACCTCGGGGGCCCGCGGACCGGACCTCAAGGGCCTCTACGGCACCCAGGTGATTCTCCGCACCGGCGAAGCGGCCACGGCCGACGACACCTACCTGCGCGAGTCGATCCTGAATCCGCAGGCCAGGGTGGTGCGCGGCTACGAGCCGCTGATGCCCACCTACCGCGGCCAGATCAACGAGGAAGGGCTGATGCAGATCCTGGCTTACATCCGATCGATCGGCCCCGGGCAGGACGGGGAGCAGAGCGCCGCGCCGGCGCCGCCAGCCCCATGAGGAGGCTCGAGGGATGAACGGGGAGAGGGTGCCCACGCCGGGGCGCCATTACATCAACATCGCCTACGGCGTGAAGTCGTGGCTCCTCACCACCGACCACAAGCGGATCGCCCTGCTCTACCTGGCCACGGTGACCCTGTTCTTCTTCCTGGGGGGCGCCTTCGCCGTGCTGATCCGGCTGGAGTTGATCACCCCGCCGGGCGACATGGTGCAGTCCGAGACCTACAACAAGTTCTTCACCATGCACGGCGTGATCATGGTGTTCTTCTTCCTGATCCCGTCGATCCCCGCGGTGCTGGGGAACTTCCTCGTCCCCATGATGGTCGGCGCCCGGGACCTGGCCTTCCCCCGGCTGAACCTCTTGAGCTGGTACGTCTTCGTGATCGGCGGGGCCTTCACCCTGACCGCGGTGGTGTCTGGAGGAGTGGACACGGGCTGGACCTTCTACACACCCTACAGCAGCACCTATTCCAACACGCACGTCATCGCCACGGCGCTCGGAGTGTTCATCACCGGGTTCTCGTCGATCCTGACCGGCCTGAACTTCATCGTCACCATCCACAAGATGCGCGCGCCCGGGCTGACCTGGTTCAGGCTCCCGCTGTTCATCTGGTCCCTCTACGCCACCAGCCTGATCATCATCCTGGGGACGCCGGTGGTGGCCATCACCATCCTGCTGGTGGGGGCGGAGCGGCTGTTCCACATCGGCATCTTCGATCCCAGGCTGGGAGGGGACCCGCTCCTGTTCCAGCACCTCTTCTGGTTCTACTCCCACCCGGCGGTGTACATCATGATCCTCCCGGGCATGGGTGTGGTCAGCGAGCTGATCAGCTGCTTCTCCCGCAAGCGCGTGTTCGGCTACCGCTTCGTGGCCTTCTCCAGCGTGGCCATCGCCGCGCTCGGCTTCCTGGTGTGGGGCCATCACATGTTCGTGAGCGGCCAGTCGGTGTACGCGGGGATGATCTTCTCCCTGCTCAGCTTCCTGGTGGCCATCCCGTCGGCCATCAAGGTCTTCAACTGGACGGCCACCCTCTATCGCGGCTCGATCCACTACGACACGCCGATGCTCTACGCGTTCGGGTTCATCGGGCTGTTCACCATCGGCGGGCTGACCGGGCTGTTCCTGGCCACCCTGGCCGTGGACGTGCACGTGCACGACACCTACTTCATCGTGGCGCACTTCCACTACATCATGGTCGGCGGGATGGTCATGGCCTACATGGGGGGGCTGCACTTCTGGTGGCCCAAGATGACCGGCTGCACCTACCCGGAGGGGTGGGCCAAGCTGTCCGCGCTCATCATCTTCGTGGGGTTCAACCTGACCTTCTTCCCGCAGTTCATCCTCGGCTATCTGGGGATGCCGCGGCGGTACCACGCCTATCCCGAGGAGTTCCAGGTGCTCAACGTCATGTCGTCGGCGGGAGCCTCCATCCTGGGAGTGGGCTACCTGATCCCCATGGTCTACTTCCTCTGGTCCCTGAAGTACGGCAAGGCCGCCGCCGCCAACCCGTGGGGAGCCACCGGGCTGGAGTGGCAGACGCCGTCGCCGCCGCCCCAGGAGAACTTCGAGGAGACCCCGGTGGTGGTGTCGGAGGCGTACAACTACTCCAGCCCGGCGCTGTCCGGGCCGGCGAGGACGTGATGGGCGCGCACGGCGCGCCGCCGGGGACGCAAGGCTTCCCGCTGGGGCACCACTTCGACGATCCGGCCCAGCAGACCGAGTCGTCCACCTTCGGCATGTGGGTCTTCCTGGCCACCGAAGTGCTCTTCTTCGGCGGCCTGTTCACCGCCTACGCCGTCTACCGATCGGCCTACCCCCATGCCTTCGCCGAGGCCAGCCGCCACCTGGACGTGACCCTGGGAACGATCAACACGGCGGTCCTGATCGGAAGCTCCCTGACCATGGCCATGGCCGTGCACGCCGCGCAGGTCGGCCGGCGCGCCGGACAGGTCGGCTATCTGCTGATGACCCTCGCGCTGGGCTCCGTCTTCCTGGCGATCAAGGGGGTGGAGTACGCCCACAAGCACCACGAGCACCTGATCCCCGGGCCTGGCTTCCGGTTCGAGGGCCCGGAGGCGCCGCACGCGCAGATCTTCTTCGCGCTCTATTTCATGATGACGGGGATGCACGCGCTGCACATGGTGATCGGGCTCGGGCTGCTGGGAGTCCTGGCCGCGCGCGCCCGGATGGGCCGGTTCACCGCGGTCTACAACAGCCCCATCGAGATCACCGGGCTGTACTGGCACTTCGTGGACATCGTCTGGATCTTCCTCTTCCCGCTCCTGTATCTCATCGGGCTTCACGCATGAGCGACGACGCACCCACCACCCGCGGCCACGAGCCGGTCCGGCCGGCCTCCCACGTCATCGTTCCTCCCCGGACCTACCTGATCATCTTCGGGGCTCTCATGGCGCTGACGCTGGTCACGACGGCCGTCGCCTACGTGGACCTGGGGCCGCTCAACCCGGTCATCGCGCTCACCATCGCTTCGTTCAAGGCCCTGCTGGTGGTGCTCTACTTCATGCACGTGCGGTACGGGACGAGGCTGGTGTGGTGCGCGGCGGCGATCGGGTTCTACTGGCTGCACATCATCCTGGCCCTGACCCTGGCCGATTACCTGACGCGGGGCTGGCTGGCGCCGATGGACTGGTAGGGGCATCGGGGGATCCCCTCACCTCGGCCGCGGCCAGGCGGCGGGGCGGCTCTTCCGGAATGGCGAGTCGGCAGCCGGGAAGCCAGTATTGAGCATGAAGATCTTTCGCCTGTTCGGCATCGACATCTTCATCCATTACTCGTGGGTGTTCATCTTCGGTCTGATCCTCTGGAGCTTCGCCTGGGGCTTCTTCCCGCTCCTGTACCCGGGGCTGGAGCGGTCTGTGTACCTCGCCGCCGGCCTGATCGGGACGCTGCTCTTCTTCGTCTCGGTCCTGCTGCACGAGCTGTCGCACTCGCTGGTGGCCACGCGTCACGGGATCGAGGTGCACGGCATCACCTTGTTCATCTTCGGAGGGGTCTCCCACCTGGCCGACGAGAGCCCTTCTCCGGGCACCGAGTTCAAGATCGCCGTGGCCGGCCCCCTGACCAGCCTGCTGCTGGGAGGCCTGCTCCTGGTGGTGGCCGGGTTCTCCGCCTCGCCGTGGGAGGACCTGTGGGCCGGTCTCGCCGCCCACCTCGGGTTCATCAACCTGGCGCTGGGGATCTTCAACCTCCTGCCCGCCTTCCCCCTCGATGGCGGGCGAGTGCTGCGCGCCATCCTGTGGCGGCGATCCGGCGACCGGCTCAAGGCCACCAGCATCGCCGCTGCGTGGGGGCGGGGGCTGGGATGGGTTCTGATCGGCTCGGGCGTGGTCATCGCCTTCGCCGGGAGCCTCCTGCAAGGTTTGTGGATGACCTTCATCGGGCTCTTCCTGAGCGAGGCGGCCGAGCAGCAGCGCCGGCGGGCGGTGGTGGGAAACCTGCTGACGGGCCTGCACGTGGAGAACCTCATGACCTCCCATCCCGTCACCATCGCGTCCCATCTGTCGGTGGAGGCGGCGGTGCAGGACTACTTCCTGCGCCACGGCTTCGGCGGCTTCCCCGTCGTGCGCCAGGGCGACGTGGTGGGGGTGGTGTCGCTGGCCCACCTGAGCCGGTGCCCGCTCCCCGAGAGGCCGCGCACGACGGTGGAGACGATCATGACCCCCCTGAGGCCCGACCAGATGGCGCTCCCGGACGAGGACCTGGCGGCCGCCGTGGGGAAGATGACCGGGAGCGGCCTGTCGCGGCTGCCTGTGCTGGCCAGGGCCAACGGAGCCAAGCTGATCGGCCTGCTCACCCAGCACTCGGTGATGCGATACCTGCAGATCCGCGAGCTGGTGTCGCGAGAGTCGCGCGCCGCGTGAGGCCCGAGAGGGCCCGGCTCAGTCCCACGCGCCGTCCCAGGTGCGGCCGTACCAGTCCTCCACCATCGTCCAGTCGTCGCTGAAGACCGCCCACTCACAGCAGGGATGAAGCAGCCTCAGCCCGGCGATGGCCACGCTCGCCTTCCGGCGGCTGCCGAGCCCGTCCACGTCCACCCAGCACGACTCGCCGGCCGGCCGGCGGCGCCTGACGATCTTGTACATCCCGCCTCCGCCTCCCCCTGAACCGATCCTAGAAATGCGCTCCGGGTCCGGCCATCGGACGGCGCCCCCTCGGTCTTGCGGCGCGGGGGCGCCTCGATGACGTTCCTGTGTCCCTGTGTCCCATGGGCTTCGGCGGCCGGGGGGGGCGCCGCGGCGGCGGCCGGCGGAGCGGGCGTCGCGCCGCGGGGCTCAGTCCGCCTGGATGTGCTGGGCGAGGTAGTTCTCGATCCCCACCTGCTGGAGGATCAGCGTCTGGCTCTCCAGCCACTGCACGTGCCCTTCCGCGGCCACCAGGAGGTGCTCCAGCAGCTCACGGGTGACGGCGTCGCCGTGCTCCAGGCAGAGGGCGATGGCCTTCTTCAGCTCGGGCAGCCCCTCGCGCTCCAGCGAGAGGTCGTTCTCCAGCATCTCCTTCACGTCCTTGCCGACGCGGATCTTGAAGCTGCCGCTCATGCTCGGCGTCCCCTCCAGGAACAGGACCCGATCGATCAGCTTCTCGGCGTGCTTCATCTCCTCGATGGACTCGGCGTAGACCTTCTTGTAGAGGCCGAGGTAGCCCCAGTTCTTGAACATCGAAGCGTGCAGGAAGTACTGGTTGATGGCGGCCAGCTCGCCTCTCAGGGCCTCGTTGAGCTGCTTGACGATCTCCGGCGATCCCTTCATGGAACGCTCCTCTTGTCTCCGCCGCGGCGGCGGCGGTCACTTGCCGTCGATGCTGTACTTCCCCGGCCCCAGGAAGATCAGCGAGAGGAACACCACGCCGACCTCGATGGCGTGCGCCGCCCCTTGCAGGCCGTCCCCCCTGTTGAGATGGAACGTGGCCGCGACACCCATGGTGAAGGCCAGCAGGATGCACGCCGGCCGGAAGGCCAGGCCGAGCACCAGGCAGGCCCCGCCCACCCCCTCCGCCACCGCCGCCATGAAGCCCCAGAACACGGGGACCGCCGTCAGGCCCAGGTTCCCCATGGCCGCGCCCAGCCCCTTCCACTGCTCGGGCCCCCCCAGCAGCTTGGGAGCGCCGTGCCAGACGAACATCGCGCCCAATCCGACCCGCAGGATCAGGAGCCCGAACTCACGATACCTTCCGAGCGATGACAGGATCATCCGGCCTCCTCGCTTCCGCATGCGGCACGGCGGCTCCGGCCGCCCCCTGCGGCGCCGTGGCGGGCGGCGCATCGCCGCGCCGGCGGCCGCCACGCGCCCGCGCCGACAGTCTGTCGGGGATCGATCGAAGCTCCAGCAGGGCCAAGCGCGCCAGCACGCCGGGGATCCAGCGCAAGCTCCCGGCTCCCAGCTTGAAGCCTCCCAGCAGCACCCTGCGGCCGGCGTTGGCCCTCCCCCACGTGCCCGCCGCCAGCCGCGCCTTGGCGATGCCCGCCAGGCGGCGGTTCACCCACCGGATGACGTGGTAGAAGGGGGTGGAGATCGCCGGCGAGAACGGCGGGACGGCCTCCTCGTGCGGCCCGCGGTACACGGGGGTGACGATGCCGAAGTAGTAGAGCGCCACCTCCATCCGCAGCGCCACTTCCATCAATTCGGCGTCTCCCATGTAGAAGTACTTGTCCACGTACAGGGCGTCGACCCAGCGCCGGAAGCTGCGGGTGAAGTCCCGGTTGTGCCTGGCCACGGCGGCCTGGAGGGGGGACCCTTCCAGCCGCCCGCCCAGCGAAGCGCCGATCACCGCCGTGGCCCGGCTGACTGTCAGCGAGGCCCAGTCGAGCCCGGGGCTGTAGAAGGGATCGATGAAGCCGGCTGCGTCCCCCACCATGGCCCAGCCGTCCCCCATCAGCCGGCCCACGCGGTAGGGCAGATCGTGCAGCACGTGGAGATCCCCGTCGCGGCGGACGGCATCCTTCATCAGCTCGGCGCAGGCGGGCACACTTGCCAGAAATGCTTCGAACCGCTCCCCGGCCGATTTCCCCGGCGGGAGATCGAACAGCCGCTGGTCCCACACCACCCCGACGCTGACGTCACCGCCGGGAAGGGGGATGACCCACAGCCACCATCCGAGTCCGGTCAGGTGGTTGGTGGACATCCCCCGGGACACCACGGCGGCACCCTTGTTCTGCTCCCGCCCCGGGAGCCATGGGCCGTCGAAGTCGGCGGTGCCCGTGTAGCGGGCCCACACCGAGGACGTCGGGTGCTCGGCGATCGGCTCGTGCAGCCCCATCCTGCGGGCCAGCCAGGCCCTGCGGCCGGTGGCGTCCACGATCCACCGGGCGGAGAGCTCGCGGCGCCCGGCCCCCGTCTCCACCTGGAGGATCGAGCGGCCCCCCTCGGACAGGCTGGCCTCCGTCACGCGGGCGGGGCGCAGCAGCTCCGCTCCCGACGCCACGGCCAGGGACTGGACATGCTCGTCGAGCAGCGCGCGGTCGATGTGGAAGCTGGGCACCCGGGTCTGATACTTGTTCCCCAGCTCGGACGCCTCGGCCAGCGTCCGGACGCTCCGCCCCGAGAACCAGAACCGCAGCCCGTACTTGGGGAGCTGATCCACGGCCAGGTGGCGATCCAGCCCGAGCACGCGCGTCAGGAACCAGGACGACAGCTCGATGGCCGATTCGCCGACCTTGCGGTCGAAGACGGCCTTGGATTCGACCACCGCGACGCGCAGCGACGGGTTGTCGCGCAGCAAGAGCAAGGCGGAGGAGGATCCGGCGAAGGCGCCGCCCACCACCACGACGTCGTAGTCGGATCTCATGGGGCGGCATGCTACCACAGCCCCGGAGCCCAACTGGACCTTCCCCCCCGGCATCCTTTACGATGAAGGGGTCTTGCCCCGAGGAGGCTTTCAGGTGTCCCCCGAGTCCGCCGCTGCGGTGAATCCCCCACAGAACCCTCCCCCCCTGGAAGCCGGCCGATGGCACAGCCACGGCTGGAACCGGCCGCTGTCGTGGCGGCTGATCTTCCGCTTCGCTCCGGGGCTTCCCCGGGCGGTGCAGCGCCCGCTGCGCCACCTGTTGAGCTCTCTCTGTTTCGTCTGGATGACGAAGGAGCGGGCCGCAGTGCGGCGCAACCTGCGGCGGGTCACCGGAGCGGGCGAGCTGGCGGTGCTCCGGCTGTCCTACAGGCTCTTCTTCAACTACAGCGGCTTCCTGACCGCCTACGCCCAGCTCAACCGGTTCGGCGCGGAATGGCTGCGCCCGCGCGTGGCGGGGGCCGAGCAGACCAGCGAGGCGCTGCGCAGCGTGCTGGCCCGGGGGCGCGGGGCGATCATCGTGACCATGCACCTGGGCCACTGGGATCTGGGGCTGTCGCTGCTGCGCGGTCTGGATGTTCCGGTGCACGTCGTCATGCGCGAGGACCAGCCGCCCGAGGTGGCCCGCTTCGCCCAGCAGCTGCGCGCCGGCCCCCGGCTGCACGTGCACCAGAGCGCCGGGTCGCCGCTGCTGGCGGTGAAGCTGATGGCCGCCCTGACCCGGGGAGAGCTGGTCACCGTGCAGGCCGATCGCGCCTTCGGGCAGGGGACCCTTCCCGTGGCCTTCTTCGGCGCCGAGGCGCCCCTTCCCAGCGGCCCGGTCCGCCTGGCCATGGCCACCGGGGCGCCGCTGCTCCCGATCTTCACCCTGATGGAGCCGGACGGCACCTACCGGCTCATGGCGCTGGAGCCGATGCTGTTCGAGCGCGAGCGCGGGGATCGGGTGGAGCGCGCCGTGGCCGAGGCGATGCCGCGCCTGGCCCGCATGATGGAATCGGTGGTCTCCCGGCACCCCGATCAGTGGTTCAACTTCTTCGACGTCTGGCCCGCGGCCGAAGCCGGCGCCGGGCGGCAGACCCATGCGGCCTGACCAGCCCTCGGGCGGACGGCTGGCCAGGGCCTGGCGGTTGATCGCCCACCAGCACACCGATCCCTGGAAGCTGGCGGTCGCCGTGGGAGTGGGAGTCTTCGTCGGGCTGACTCCGTTTTATTTCCTGCACAGCCTCCTGGCGGCGGGCCTGGCCTGGGCGCTGAGGCTCAACATCGCCGTGGCCGTCCTGGGAACGCAGGTGGCCAATCCCTTCTTCGCGCCCGGCCTGATCGTGGCCAGCGTCTGGGTCGGCAACGCGCTGGGCGGCCCGCAAGGCGGCGCTTCCTCGTGGAGTCCGGCCGATCCGGCCTTCTGGGCCTCGTGGCTGAGGGGAGGACTGGTGCTGGGGACGCTGATGGGCACAGGACTGGGACTCCTCACCTACGCCGGGATCCTGCTGGCCCGGAGCCGCCGCCGTGACGCCTGAGGCCGGGCCGCCGGCCGACGTCGCCATCATCGGCGGAGGGCCGGGCGGCTCCACGGCGGCGTCGCTCCTGGCCGCGGCCGGACGGCGCGTCGTGCTCTTCGAGAAGTCCCGATTCCCCCGCTTTCACATCGGCGAGTCGCTCCTGCCGTTCAACATGGACCTGTTCCGCCGGCTCGGTGTCGTGCACCGGCTCGAGGCCGCCTTCGTGGAGAAGTGGGGAGCGTGGCTCTGCTCCAGCGACGGATCGGTCACTCGCTACGTCCGCTTCGAGGAGGGGGCCGTGCCGGGCTACCCCATGGCCTACCAGGTGCTGCGTTCGCGCTTCGACGAGATGCTGCTGCGCCGCTCCGAGGAGCTGGGGGCGGAGGTCCATCAGGGGGCCACGGTCGTGGACGCGTCCTTCTCGGCTCGCGAGGGTTGCGAGCTGACGGTCGCGGACGATCACGGCGACCGCCTCCGCCGGCGAGCCAGGTTCCTGATCGACGCCAGCGGCCGGGACGCCTTCGTCGCTTCCCGCCGGCGGCTGCGGCGCATGACCCCTCATCTTCGCAAGGCCGCCGTCTTCGCGCACTTCCGCGGCGTGCCCCGGGCCGAGGGGAAGCGGGGAGGAGACATCGTGCTCATCGTCCTGAAGGACGGCTGGTTCTGGATGATCCCGCTGCCCGATGGGGTGACCAGCGTGGGGCTGGTGACGGAGGGGGCCATCGTGAAGCAGGAGGGCCGCGACCCGGTGGCGCTGCTGGAGGAGTCTCTGCGGCGCTGCCCCGCGGCGCGCGAGAGGATGGCGGGGGCGTCGCGGATCTCCCAGGTCTGGTCGGCCAGCGACTACAGCTACGGCTGCCGGGAGATCTCCGGGGACGGCTACCTCCTGGTGGGAGACGCCGCGGCCTTCATCGACCCGGTCTTCTCTTCCGGGGTGCTGCTGGCCATGACTTCGGGGGAGATGGCCGCCGACGGCCTGCACGCGGCGATGGGGTCCGATCCCTGGAGGGCCGACCTCTCACCGCGCGTGTTCCGCGATTACGAGCGGCGGGTGCGCCGGCACGTGGCCGCCTACATGAGGATCGTGTCCAGCTTCTACCGTCCCCGGTTCATGGACATCTTCCTGAGCCCCGGCGGCCGCTTCGGCATGAGGCAGGCCGTGGTGAGCCTGCTGGCGGGGCAGACGGAGCCCTCTGCGCTCATCCGCTTCCGGCTGGCGCTCTTCTACTCGTTGCTTCGGCTCCAGCGGCTGGTGGGCTTCGCTCCCACCGTGCCGCTCCTGGCCACGATGGAGGAGGAGAAGGCGTGCCGGCCGCCCGCAGCCTGAGCGACCCCCCCACCACCCGCGTCGCGGTGACCGGCCTGGGAGTGATCTGCTCGCTGGGATCGGGGCAGACCGCGGTGTGGGAGGGGCTGATGCAGGGCCGGTCGGGCATCGGCAAGGTGCGGCTTGCCGGGACCGAGGGCTGCCTCAGCGACCGCGCCGGGCACGCGCCCGCCGACGGGGCGCCGCGCGGCCCCCGGGAAGGGCGGCTGTCCCGGCGCGACTCGCGCAGCGATCGCTTGTGTCTGGCCGCGGCGCGCGAGGCGGTGGCGCAGGCCGGCCTGGGACAGTCCGGGGCGCTCGCCGACTTCGGCGTCTCGCTCGGGTCGTCCACCGCGGGGATGCTGGAGGCCGAGCGCTACTGTCAGGACGGCGCCCGGCGCGGATTCCACCGCGCCCGGCCCAGCCGGGTTCTGCGGCTCCCCAGCTCGGCTCCCGCCGACGCGGTGGCGCGCCTGTTCGGAGCAGCAGGCCCGCGCCTCTCCAACATGACCGCCTGCGCTTCGTCGGCGGCCTCCATCGGCTTCGCCGCTGACTTGATCCGATCGGGGGAAGCGCCGGGGATGCTGGCCGGGGGAGGCGACGCTCTGTGCCTGCTCACCTACACCGGGTTCAACGCCCTGCGGCTGCACGACCCGCAACCTTGCCGCCCCTTCGACGCGGCCCGCCAGGGGCTGTCCCTGGGAGAAGGGGCCGGGATCCTGGTGCTGGAGGACTGGGACCGGGCCGCCGCGCGAGGGGCCCGGCCCCTCGCCGAGTTCGTGGAGTACGGCGCGAGCTGCGATGCCAGCCACATGACCGCGCCGCATCCCGAGGGGCGGGGGGCTCTGGCCGCGATGTCCGAGGCGCTGCACCGTGCCGGCCTGCCGCCGGAGCGCGTCGGCCACGTCAACGCCCACGGTACGGGCACCTCGCTCAACGACGCCACCGAGGCGCGCGCGCTGACCACGCTCTTCGCCCGCGAGGGCCGCCGGGCTCCGCCGCTGACCGCCAGCAAGTCCTCCATCGGACACCTGCTGGGCGGGGCCGGCGCCGTGGAGGCGGCGATCGTGGTGCTGACCCTGATGCACGGCCGCATCCCTCCGACCCTTGGCTTCACCGCCTGCGACGAGGGGACACGGCTCGACGTGGTGGCCGGATGCCCGAGAGAGCTGCCCGGCGGGCACGCTCTGTCCAACAGCTTCGGGTTCGGAGGGACCAACTACGCGCTTCTGTTCAAGAGCAGCCCGTGAACGCGAGAAGAGTCGTGGTCACCGGGTTGGGCTGCGTCGGCCCCTTCGGGCTGGGAGGCGGGCCGCTCGCCGCCGCCCTCGCCGCGGGATCGCCTCTGGGCGAGCCGGAGACCGTGGCCACGCTGCGGGGCCGGAGCCGCCGGGTGCGCGTGGCCCGGATCCTCCCATTCGATCGCGAGCGGCACCTGCCCGCCCGCACCCTGCGCCGCATGGGGGACGTTTCCCAGATCTGGACCATCGTCTGCCTTCTGGCGCGAGCCGAGGCGGGGCTTGATGAAGGGGATGCCGCCGCGTACCCCCCGGCGCGGCGGGGCACGTTCATGGGGACGGGCTTCGGGTGCATCGACAGCACCTGGGAGTACCTGACAGGGATGGTCCGCGACCCAGGCGGCGCGACCAGCCCCTTCCTGTTCTCAGAGTCGGTGGCCAACGCGCCGGCCGGCCACAGCGCCATCGTGCTGGACACCCGCGGAGCCAGCGTGTCGCTGACCTGCGGCGACGCCTCGGCCGCCGTCGCCGTGCGGTGCGCCGCCGTCGCCATCCGCTCCGGCAGGATCGACGTGGCGTACTGCGGCGGGATCGAGATGATGGTGGATCCGCTGCTGCGCGTTCTGGCGTCGCTGGGATCGCTGAGCTTCGTCTCCGAAGGGGCGGTCTGCCTGGTGCTGGAGGATCGGGACCGGGCCCTGGCGCGGGGCGCGGCCGTGCTGGCCGAGCTGTCCGGGTGGGGGCTGCTCTCCGACCCCGCCGCGCCGCCGGCCGGGTGGAGCCGCGACGCGTCCCGCCATCGCGCGGCGATGCGGCGCGCTCTGGACGGCGCCGGACCCACGGCCCGCGTCTACCTTCACGGCCCGCCCGACGAGGCGGCCGCCGCCGCGCAGGCAAGCGCGGCCCTGGCGGAGGCCCCGCACGCCGAGCGGATCGACGTCACCTCCGTCACCGGCGATCTCGGCGCGGCCGGTGGGTTCCCTCTCGCCGCGGCGGTGCTGTCTCCGGGCTCGCCCGGCCACGGCCGGGGCGACGCGCTGGTCTGCGGGTCGTCGTGGGGGGGGACGCTCGCCTGCCTGAGGCTTAGCCCCCCGTGAGCGCCCTGGCCAAGGCCGCCGCGCTCCTGCGCGAGCCCTCGGCCTCCGGCCTGGTCATCGCTCCGCCTCCCGCTCCGGGCCGCCCGCAGCGCGGCGCAGCGCCTCCATGTCGTGCTTGCCCCTCTCGTTGCGCGGCAGATCGTCGTAGAAGAGGATCTTTTTCGGCAGCTTCCAGGCGGCCAGCTCGGCGCGAAGATGGGCCATCACCCTGTCACGGGTCACCCCCGGCCCCGCCGCGAGGCAGGCCACCAGCGACTCCCCGCGCACGGCGTCGCCGACCCCCAGGGCCACCGCCTCCCTCACTCCGTCCAGGGCCCGCAGCGCCCGCTCGATCTCCTTCGGGTCCACCTTCCTGCCGGCCACGTTCACGACCTCGCCGACCCTTCCGGTCAGGACCAGCTCGCGCCGCCCGGCGGCGAGCCGCCACCGTGCCGTGTCTCCCGTCAGGAAGGACCCCTCCCTGAAAGGGCTCTCCCCGCCCGGCTCGTCCGTGCCGCTGTACCCTCCGGCCACGGCAGCCGACCGCACCGCGACGCGCTGCGTCGCCTCGTCGAGCGCCACCTCCACGCCGGGAAGCGGCGTGCCCACGCACCCCTCCTCGAGCTCCGCCGCCGAGCCGTCGTCCGACGCATCGAAGCAGATCCCGCCCGCTTCCGAGGCGCCGTAGAAGACCCGCACCGGCAGCCCCGTCCGTCCGCGGAAAGCGCGCGCGGCCTCGGCGGGAAGCCTGGCCCCGGCCGACAGGCAGAGTCTGAGGCCGCGCACGCGCACGGACGGCGCGTCGGGCCGGGCCAGCATCGAGAAGAGATACGGGACCCCGGGAAAGACCGCCGGCTCCTCGATGGAGAGCGCCCGGGCCAGCGTCTCCGGGACCCTGGGATCGGCGACGAGCAGGGTGGATCCGTGGAGCACCAGCGGCATGACCAGGCTGCCCAGCCCGTAGGAATGAGAAAGGGGGACCGCGGCCACGTTCACGTCTTCGGGCCGCAGCCCCATGCCGGCGATGATCTGCCGTCCGTCCGCGGCGAGCTGGCGGGCGGTGCAGGGGATGCCGCGCGGCCGTCCGGTGGACCCCGACGTCAGCTTCATCACCGCGCAACCCGGGGGCGTCGAGCCCGGGCCTCCCGCCTGCCCGCTCAGCCTCCGGGCGCGCGGCCCTTCGGGCCCCGCCGCCACGGCGTGCGAGGGGAGGAACCGCTCCCGCAGCATGAGGAGCTCGGCCTCCGGCGTCGCCGGATCGGCCGGCAGGGCCGCCGCGCCGCGCTCCCAGACCGCCAACAGAGCGGTCACGAACGCCGCCGGCGGCAGCGCCTCGAGCAGGACCAGCGATCCTTCCGACACGCCGGTCCGGCGCAGCTCATCCGCCAGCCCCGAGGCGGCCGACAGGAGCTCCTCGCCGCCGACCGCGGCCTGGCCGCCGGTCCCGGCTCCGGCGATGGCGGGGCGGGAGGACGCGGCCAGCGACGCGGCACACCGATCGAACAGCTCGCGCGGCGAGGACATGAGCACGGCGAGTATACCTTGCTTGTCCGGTGGCCGGGCCGCTGTTAGAATGACGCGCCTTTTGTCGTCCCGTCGGCTTCGGGAGGCCCTTGTTGATTCGGCGCGTCGATCTCCACGTCCACACCCGCTTCTCCCGCTGGAAACGCCTCAAGAGCTGCAACGCCTGCGACAGCTACAGCGACCCGCTGGAGGTGTACGACCGGCTGCGGCGCGCCGGCATGGACTTCGTGGCCTTCACCGATCACGACTCCATCGACGGCGCCCTGGATCTGCTCTCCCGCCGCCCCGATCTGGAGCCCCGCGTGATCATCGGCGAAGAAGTGGAAACCTGGTTCCCGGAGACCGGCCAGTGGGTGCACGTCAACGTCTTCGGCATCAACGAGGCGATCCACCGCCAGGTCCAGGCGCTGGCCGGCGATGTCCGCGAGCTCACCGCCTGGCTGCGCCAGCAGGACATCCTGCACGTGCTCAACCATCCCTTCCAGAGCTACCGGCTCCAGAAGCCGGCCCCCCGCTTCGTGGAGGACATCCTGGAGCTGTTCGATCACTTCGAGTCGCGCAACGCCACCCTCTCCGCCAGACACAACGCCGCCGTGGAGGAGATGGTTGCCTACGCCGCGGCGCTGGGAGTGCGCAAGCACCTGGTCGGCGGCAGCGACGCCCACGAGCTCCGCCGCCTGGCCGCCTGCCACACGGAGGCCGACGTTCCCGCGGGGGCCGGGCCGCACGAGTGGCTGGCCGCGGTGGCGCGCGGGGAAGGACGTCCGATGGGAGAGAGCATCGGCGCGAGGGCCCTCACGGCCGACGTGTACCGGATCATCGGCCGCTACTACCTGGCCTTCGCCGACCGGGCCACGCGCCGCCGGATGACCCCGGTGAACTACGCCGCCGCCGCGGCCCTGGCGCCGGTGGTGGCGGCGGGCCTGCCCGCCTTTCTCAACCTGGGCAACTGCCTCCGGCTGGAGGCGGTCACTCTCCACGTCCGCCGGCTGCTGCGGACTCTCCCATCGACCTCATCGGGGGCCCGGCAGCCGGGGGAGCTGCTCGAAGAATCTCCAGACTGACCGGCTCCAGGCCGCGACGGCGCAGCCCTTCGATGATCCCCGGCAGCGCCGCCACCGTGGACGACGGCCGGCCCGGCGCGCGGCGGGTCCCCTCGTGGAGAAGCACGATGCCTCCCGGCACGGCGCGCGACACGATGGCGTCGCGTATCGCAGCGGAACTTCTTGGCAGCGTGTCGAACGCCCGCGTGGTCCAGCCGGCCATGGTGAGGGCGCGCGCCGCGAGCTCCGCCTGCAGGAAGATGCTCTTGTGTCCCATCGGGGGCCTGAAGTGCGACAGCGGCCGGCCGGCCAGCCGTTCCAGCGTCTCGGCCGACGCGCGCACCTCGCGCCGGATCCTGCCGGGGGAGGCCATGCTGAACCACCAGGGATGCGAGTCGGAGTGCGCCCCGACCTCGTGCCCCTCCTCGGCGGCCCGCCGGACCAGTCCCGGGTGCGCCCGGGCGCGGCCGCCGACGAAGAAGAAGGTTGCCTTCACCCCCTCGGCGCGCAGCAGGTCCAGGATGGCCGGGGTGTCCTCGGGATGAGGCCCATCGTCGAAGGTCAGGGCGACCCGCCGCTGCGGCAGCCCCTTCCAGATCAGCGGACCCCACAGCACGCTGCGCGGCGAGAGAAGATGGACGAGCAGAAAAGTCTGCAGCGCGGCCCACAGCGCCGCGGCGCCCCACCGGCCCGCGGCCGAGGGCAGGGCGAAGGCCGCGGCCCCCGGGACCTGGCACAGGAGCACGATCACGACGTTGCGTAACATCGGCCACCGATTCTACAGCAGCCTGGCCGGCTGGGTTCACCGCCGCCGCTGGTGGATCGTGGCCGCCTACGCCGTCCTCTCGGCGGCGCTGGCCTGGTACGGCAGCGGCATCACCCTGAAAGCGGACATCATCGACCTGCTCCCTTCCGGCGCCGCCTCGGGGGAGAACCTCCGGCTCTACCTCGAGCGCTTCGGCACCTCCGACGCCGTGCTGGTGACGGCGCGGGCCGAGAAGGGCGCCGCCGAGGAGCTGCTGGAGGACGCCGCGCGCCGGCTGGCCGAAGAGCTGGAAAGGACCGGCCTGTTCCGCACGGTGCGCGCCGGCTTCGACGAGGAGCAGACTCTGGCGCTCGCGCGCCACGCATTGGACCACCTTCCCGTCCTGGTTCCCGAGGATCGCCAGGATGAGCTGCGGGCACGGCTGAGCCCCGATGCCGTGCGCGCGGCGCTGGAGCGGGCGCGGCGCGACGCGGCCGGGCCGCTTTCCTGGGGTCCCCGAGCCGCGCTGCTCGCGGAGGATCCTCTGGAGCTGCTGCGGCTCCTCCCCTCCCTCGGAGCGGCCGGCGCGCTGCCGCCGCCCGATCCGGCGACCGGACTCTTCATCGCGCCGGACGGGCGCGCCGCGCTGGTGCAGGCCCAGCCTCGGCGTCCCCCACAGGATCTGGCGTTCTCACGCAGGCTGGTCCAGGAGATCGAGCCGGCCCTGCGCCGGGCCCTCGAAGGACTCGATGGGATCACCGCCGAGGCCGCCGGCGGCTACCTCTTCGCCGTCCAGGACGAAGCCCGCATCCGCCACGACGTCTCCACCACCACTCTCATCTCGATGTCCGCGATCCTGGTGCTCTTCGGGGCCGCCCTGCGCCGCGCCGGCCTGCTGGTCATGCTGTCCCTCCCGCTGGGCCTCAGCATGGTCTGGACCCTTGGGGCCGCGCGCATCTATCCCGGGCATCTGAACATGGTGACCGTCGCCTTCGCCGCCATCCTTCTGGGGATGGGAGACGACGCCCTCACCCATCTCTACCTCCGCTTCCGTGAAGAGACCGATCGAGGAAAGGCTTCCGAGCCCGCCCTGCGCGCCGCTCTCGGCTCCACCGGCCCGTCGATCCTGCTGGCCACCCTCACCAGCGGACTTTCATTCGCCGCATTGCTGTTCGTGGACTTCAGGGGCCTGTCCGAGCTCGGAGGGCTCGCCGCCATCGGCCTGGTGAACCTGCTGGTGTCGGTGCTCTTCCTCTTCCCGGCGCTGCTGTCCATCCTGCCGCCGGGATCGGCCCGCCGCCCCCCCCTGGAGCTGCCCTCCGCCTGGCTGGTGCGTTTCCATGAAGCGGCCCGGCGGCACCGTGGTCCGGCGCTCGCACTCGCCGGGCTCCTCGCCGCCGGATCGCTCTGGGCGGCCACGGGACTCCGGTTCTCCTCGGACGTGCGCACCCTGAGGGGAGAGGACCCTGCCGAAGAACAGCTCCGCCGGGTGCTCGCACCCTTCGGCCCGCTCCCCGACCCCGTCCACGCTCTGCACGACGCCTGCGACCTCGATGAGTCGCTGCGCCGCGCCGGGAACGACCTGCCCGTCTGGATGGACCTGCGGGATGAAGGGCTCCTTGCCGGCTGGACCAGCCCCGCGCTGTGGCTCCCTTCCACCGAGACGCAGCGGGAAAGACTGTCGAAGCTGTCCGACGTGGCGTGGGCCCGCGCCGCCGCCACCCTGCGGGCGGAAGCCGGCGCGCTGGAGATGCGCGAAGAGTACTTCGCTCCCTTTCTGGAGCGTCTCGAGCGCTACGGCTCTGGCCCCTCGGTGCTCCTGGATCCGGCCGCCGTGGTTCGGGAGGACCCAGCCGCCTGGGCCTCACTCGGCATCGCCGGGACCACGGTGGCCGCCACGCTCCTTCCCGCCGAAGGGACCGGGGCCGCCGCGATCGCGGAGCGGGTGCGCCGCCCGGCCGGCCTTCGCGAGGGACCTCTCCCCAGGTTGGCGTCGATCGACCTGGTCGTGGACGACCTGACCGCGATCATCAAGAAGGACTTCAGGCGCGCCTTGCTCATCGCCCTGTGCGCCGTCTTTGTCGTCTCCTTGGCCGCCTTCCGGTCGCTGTCGCGGCTGCTGCTGGTCGCCGTGCCGGTCACCCTCGGATGTCTGATGATGCTGGCCGGACTCTCGCTGCTCGGCGTGCCCATCAACCTGATGAACCTGGTTGCCGTTCCACTGGTCTTCGGCCTGGGAGTGGACTTCGGAGTCTACATCGTGAACCGTCACGACGAGGAGTCACGCGCCGACGTGCCGCAGGTTCTGCGCACCACCGGCGGCGCTATCCTCCTGACCGGCCTCACCACCATGGCCGGGTTCGGCTCGCTGCTATCGGCCGAGTTCGCGGGCCTTCGCAGCATGGGCTGGGTCGCAGTCCTCGGCATCGGGGGCTGCCTCGCCTCGGCGCTGCTGCTGCTCCCCCAGCTTCTCCCACCTCCCGGAGCCGGCCAGCGCTGATCCCGCGTGCCGCCGGGTGACGACGTAGATTCCCTGCAAAAGTACGAGGGCGCTGGTAACCTCCTGGTTGCGAAGTCAACCGGCTCCGGCCAAGGGGCCACCCGGGAGGAGAACCAACGGCAGGCGGGCGGCGGGCATTGGGATCGGGCAGGCGCGGGCGCGCGGCGGTGGAGGCGGGATCGTGGCGCTGGTAGCGCTCCTCCGGGGAGTCAACGTCGGCGGCCACAGGACCTTCAGGCCCACGGTGCTGGCCAGGCAGCTCGAGCATCTCGATATCGTCAACATCGGCGCCGCGGGGACCTTCGTCATCCGCCGGCCGGTCAGCCCGGCTCGGCTCAAGGCCGAGCTCTCGAGCAGGATTCCTTTCACCACCCAGATCATGATCGTCTCCGGCCAGGAGCTCCTGAGGGTTGCGGCCGGCAATCACTTCGCAAGCCAGCCGGAGCAGCCTGGGACCGTCCGCTTCGTGAGCGTTCTATCCAGGATTCCGCGTGCGGCGCCGGCCGTTCCCATCAACCTTCCGTCCAGCGGGCAGTGGTTGCTGAGAATCCTTGGGAGGGAAAGACGGTTCGTCTTCGGGCTCTACCGGCGACACATGAAGGCGATCCGGTATCTCCAGACGCTCGACCGTCTGTATGGGGTGCCCGTCACCACACGCAGCTTGAATACCATCGCCGCGATCGCCAGCGTGCTGGGCGAACGCGCGCCATGACCGGCGACGGGAAGGAGGACGCCGGCTTCCCCGGCGCCGACCGGGGGCTGACCCTGGAGTCGGATCGCGCGGACTTCGACCGGATCGCCCGTCTCGTGTCCGGGCAGGCGGAACGCCCGGACAGGTACGAGCCCTTCCTGCTGGAGCAGATCCCGGCTTCCAGCGGACGAATCCTGGAGATTGGGTGCGGAGCAGGCCGGCTCGCCCGGGCCCTCGCGGCCCGAGGGGCGAGGGTGACCGGGATCGACGCCTCCTTCGAGATGATCTCCCTCGCACGCCGTCGCGCCGCGGAGGCGCCGGCGATCGAGCTTCTGTGCGCGGACTTCATGACTCATGCCCTGGAGGACGAAGGCTTCGATGCCGTCGTGACGGTGGCCACCCTCCATCACTTGCCTGCCTCCGGCGCGGTGGCCCGGATGAAGAGCCTGGTCAAGCCGGGCGGTGTGCTGGTGATCCACGATCTCCGTTCGCCGGCCGGTTTCTCCGACTGGCTCCTCTCCGGAGTCGCAGCCGCGTTCAATGGCGATGCGCTGTGGTGGACGGCCGGGCATCTCCGGCAGAGCCGGGCTCTGCGCGATGCCTGGCGCGACCATGGCTCGAAGGAGCGCTATCCCACCATGATGGAGGCCCACGCCTTCTTCGCGGCGGCGCTCCCGGGGGTCCGTCTCTACCGGCACCCGCTGTGGCGGTACACCGCCGTCTGGATCAAGCCAGCCGAGGCGGCGTAACATGCGGCGGCTGCCGGAGGTCCTCCGGCCGCCCGGGACAACGGAGGGTGACCCAACGCACACGGGGGGTGGCATGCAGCTCGGAGCATTCTCGATCAGCCTGGCGGTCAAGGATATCGAGGCTTCCAGGAACTTCTACGAGAAGTTCGGCTTCAAGACGTTCGGCGGAGACGCCTCGAAGAACTGGCTCATTCTGAAAAACGGCGACCTCGTCATCGGGCTCTTTCAAGGAATGTTCGAGAAGAACATCCTCACGTTCAACCCCGGCTGGAACGCCGACGCCAAGAGGCTCGACTCCTTCATGGACGTGCGCGAGATCCAGCGCCGCCTGAAAGCCCTGGGAGTCGCCCTGTCGAACGAGGCGGACGAAAGGAGCACCGGCCCGGCGAGCTTCATGACCGTGGATCCGGATGGGAACCCCATTCTCTTCGACCAGCACGTCTGACCCGGCCGGCGCGCGGGGCTCCGGACATCCGGCTACCGTGGCGGCGTCCCGTCTCCTGATTCCCGGTGAGGCTCGCCGTCGTCGTGCCGGTGACCGTGTTGGCCTTCGCCGGCGGCCGAGGCCTCCTTCCCGCCGGTCTCTCCGGCCTGCCCATCGCTGCGGCTGCCGTCCCGCTGGAGGGCGCGCCGAGCGCCCTCGGACCAGTCGCACAGCGCCCGCACATCGGCCTGGCCGAGCCGGGCGCCGCGGTGGATCCAGAGGTACGAGGGAAGGGGCATCCTCCCCTCCTCGGCCATCTCGCACATCTCCTTGACGTGATGCGCCGCATCGTCGGGCTCGTAGCGGGCGAACTCCGAGACGTTCAGGTGGCTGCGCGCGTGCCGCACGTGCTCGGCCACGAACCAGGAGACGGGCGCGACGTGGCTGTACCAGGGCCACCGGGTCCGGCTGGAATGGCAGTCGGCGCACGACCGGTCGAAGACCTCCCGGGCGGCGGGGGACATGGGCGCCACGGCGCCCAGAGTGGCGGCGGGGTCCTCGGGGGGATTGGATCGATCCGGCCTCACGAACTGGATGCCGGCGAAGGCGACCGCGAGGACGATTCCGGCCCCTTTCAGCAGCTTCATTCGGGATCCCCTCCTCTCAGGCGGATGGTCCTCACGCCGCGCCAGCCGTCCTCGTTGCCGTAGAGCCCGCGGGCGCCATCACGGCCACGATCAGCAGGCCGGCCTTCATCGAGAACGGTGGGCACGCGTGCCGGCGCGGGCGCGGGCGCGGCCGCATGCAGGCGCCGGGCCGCCCCCGCGGCGCGCACGTAGGTGAGCTGTCTGCCTTCCTTCACGCACCGCAGCATCAGGGCGCCGCGGCTCATGTCCCCCTTGCCGACGAACTCGGCCGGAAAGCAGAGGCGCCCGCCCAGCTCCGTATCCAGGAGCTCCACGTACTTGGAGGTGGCGACGCTTCCCAGCAAGACGAACTCGCAGCCTGGACCGGCGGCCGCAGCCAGGGCGCGGGCGGTGCGGGCCAGAGGTCTGCGGTAGCGCGGCTCGGATGGATCGACCGGAACGCGGGCGAAGGCGCGCAGGGTGGCCAGACGGATGCCGTGGGCGGCGTCCAGGAGCCCGCGGTGCGGCGTGATCACCATCGCGCCGCAGAGCCCCGGCGGTGCCTCGGAAAAGGTCCGGGCGTAAGCGAGCTTCCCCCTGAAGTACAGCCCGCTCATGAAGCTGAAGAGCTCACCCACGGAGGCGCCCTCCCTTCGAACGCGCCGGGCCAGCTCGCCGCGGGCGCCGTCGCGCAGGATGAGCGAGGCTCTGCGCCCCGAGCAGTCGGCCGGAGACAACAGGAAGATGCGTGGCGGCATGGAGGAGGACACTATAGCGCAGGGTGAGCCCGGCGAGCCTCCCGGGGCCGCGGACACGATAGAATGACGCGCCCATCGGACGGCTGGCTGGCGGACGGGGCGAATCGGACACCGGGACGGCCCGGCGAGGCGCCGGACGCGGCGGGGGGCCTCGATGAGAAGACGCGAGGAGGAGACACGATGCGCGCGGCGGTGAGGTTCGCGATCCTGGCGATGGCCCTGGGGATCGCCGGGCAGGCTCTGTGGGCGCAGGGGCGGACGGCCAGGGGCCGTGATTCCAGGGAGCCCGGCAAGCAGGCGGCGCCACTCTGGGCGGCCGACACGTTTGCCGGTCTGCAGCTGCGAGGGCTGGGCCCGGCCCTCATGTCGGGACGCATCGGCGACATCGCCATCCACCCGGCCGACCGCCGCGTGTGGTACGTCGCCGTCGCCTCGGGAGGGGTGTGGAAGACGGCCAACGCCGGCACCACATGGTCGCCCATCTTCGACGCGCAGGGGTCATACTCCATCGGCTGCGTCACCATCGATCCTTCCAACCCGCTGACCCTCTGGGTGGGCACGGGAGAGAACAACAGCCAGCGCAGCGTCGGCTACGGGGACGGCGTCTACAAATCGGCCGACGGCGGCCGCACGTGGGAGAACGTCGGCCTCAAACAGTCCGAGCACATCGGCCGGATCGTCGTCGATCCGCGCGACTCCGACGTCGTCTACGCGGCGGCGCAGGGGCCGCTCTGGTCGCCGGGTGGGGACCGCGGACTCTACAAGACGAGCGACGGCGGCCGCACCTGGTCCCGCATCCTGGAGGCGGGTCCGGACACCGGGGTGAACGAGGTCTGGCTCGACCCCCGCGACGCGGACATCCTGTACGCCACGACGTACCAGCGACGCCGCCATGTCTGGACTCTGATCAACGGTGGACCCTTCTCGGGCATTCACAAGTCCTACGACGGCGGCGTTACGTGGAAGAAGCTCGAGAACGGCCTCCCCAAGGAGGACAAGGGGCGGATCGGCCTGGCCATCTCTCCGGCCAATCCCGACGTGGTCTACGCCATCGTGGAGGCAGCCAACAAGTCCGGCGGCTTCTTCCGCTCGGTGGACGCCGGAGGCAACTGGGAGAAGATGTCCGACTACATGTCTTCGAGCCCCCAGTACTACAACGAGATCGTGGCCGACCCCAAGTCGGTCGGACGCGTCTACTCCCTCGACACCTGGATGATGGTGACCGAGGACGGCGGGAAGACCTTCAGGAAGGTGGGCGAGAAGTACAAGCACGTGGACAATCATGCCTTGATCATCGACCCGGAGCAGACCGACCACCTGCTGGCGGGGTGCGACGGCGGGGTGTACGAGAGCTTCGACCGCGGCGCCACGTGGTTCTACTTCACCAACCTTCCCATCACCCAGTTCTACAAGGTCGCCGTGGACGACGCGCTGCCGTTCTACAACGTCTATGGCGGCACGCAGGACAACTCGACCATCGGCGGGCCCTCACGCACCAGGACGGCCCACGGGATCGTCAACTCCGACTGGTTCCTCACCGTGATGGGAGACGGGTTCCAGACCCAGGTGGACCCCAGGAACCCCGACATCGTCTACTCCCAGGCGCAGCACGGGGCGCTGGTGCGCTTCGACCGGCGCAACGGGGAGATGATCGACATACAGCCCCAGCCGGAGGCGGACGGCGAGGCGCTGCGGTGGAACTGGGACTCCCCCCTCATCATCAGTCCCCACCTGCACACGCGGCTCTACTTCGCGGCCAACAAGCTGTTCCGCAGCGACGACCGCGGCGATTCCTGGCGCGAGGTGAGCGGCGACCTCACACGGCAAGTCGACCGCAACAAGCTGAAGGTCATGGGGCGCGTCTGGAGCGTGGACGCCGTGGCCAAGAACGCCTCCACGTCGTTCTACGGCAACATCGTGGCCCTGGACGAGTCCCCGCTGATGGAAGGCTTGATCTATGTCGGCACCGACGACGGCCTGATCCAGGTGACCGAGGACGGCGGCTCGACGTGGCGGGCGATCGACCGCTTTCCCGGCGTCCCCGACATGAGCTACGTCAGCAGGCTCACCGCCTCCCGGCACGACATCGGCGTGGTCTACGCGGCCTTCGACAACCACAAGATGGGGGACTTCAAACCGTACGTGCTGCGCAGCGATGACCGGGGGCGCACCTGGTCCTCGGCGGCCGGCGATCTGCCCGAGCGCGGCTCGGTGTACGCGCTGGCCGAAGACCACGAGAGTCCCTCTCTTCTGTTCGCGGGGACCGAGTTCGGGGTCTTCTTCACCCCCGACCGCGGAAGCCGCTGGATCCAGCTCAAGGGGGGGATGCCCACCATCATCGTCAAGGACCTGGCCATCCAGCGCCGCGAGAGCGATCTGGTGGTGGGGACCTTCGGCCGCGGGTTCTTCATCCTGGACGACTACTCCCCTCTGCGGCTGGCCACGTCCGAGCTGCTGGAGTCGGAGGCCACGCTTTTCCCGGTGAAACAGGCCCCCATGTTCATCCCTTCGGTCCCGCTCGGGCTGCGGGAGAAGAGCATGCAGGGGGACTCTCTCTACACCGCACCGAACCCGCCCTTCGGAGCCGTCTTCACCGTCTACCTGAAGGAGGAATACAAGACCAGGCGCAAGGTCCGGCAGGAGGCCGAGGCCGCGGCGATCGAGAAGGGAGAGGAGATCTCCTATCCCGGCTGGGATCGGCTGAAGGCCGAGGACCGGGAGGAGGAGCCGGCCCTGGTGCTGACCATCTCCGACGAGGACGGGGCGACGGTGCGCCGCATCACGGCGCCGGCCAAGGCAGGGTTCCAGCGCGTGGCGTGGGACTTCCGCCTGCCCCCTTCCGTGCCGGTGTCCCTGTCGGCGCCGCCGTCCGACAACCCGTTCGTGGACCCGGCGGCCGGCCCGATGATGCCGCCGGGCGCCTACACGGCAAGGCTTTCCAAGAGGATCGACGGGGTGGAGACCCCTCTGAGCGAGCCACGCCCCTTCACCGCGGCGCCGCTGGGTGAGGCCTCTTTGCCGGCGAAGGACAGGAAGGCGCTGGCGGATTTCCAGAGGAAGACGGCCAGGCTGCAGAGGGCGGTGCTGGGAGCGGTGGAGGCCGCCAGGGAAGCGCAGTCCAGGATCGCGCACGTCAAGAAGGCGATCGACGAGACGCCGGCGGCCGATCCTCGGCTGGGCGCGGAGGCCAGGGCCCTGGAGGCTCGCCTCAAGGACCTGCTGATCGACCTGACCGGCGACTCCACCCGCGCTTCGCGCAACGAGCCGACCCCGCCATCGATCCTGGACAGGGTCCAGCAGGTGGTGGCGGGGCACTGGTCGTCGCTCTCCGATGCCACGGGCACCCACCGGCGCGGCTACGATCTGGCCGCGGCACGGTTCGACCGGACGCTGGCCTCGCTGCGCTCTCTCATCGGGACCGAGCTGGAGCGTCTGGAGGACGAGGCGGAGACGGCCGGGGCCCCCTGGACGCCCGGGAGGCTCCCTTCGTGGAGGCCGGAGTGAGGCCCGCCCGGCCGCGCGAGCCCGTCACTCCCCGGGCAGGACCGGAGGCCCGTCGGGGATGAACGGCTTGTAGAGGAAGCCGCGGGTCTTGTCCTGGAACTCCGAGCGGATCTCCTGGCGCACGCCCGCCTCCTGGAACAGCTCGACCATGATCGAGGCCATGGCCTTGGCGGCGTGGGTCATCCCCTTGTGGCCGATCGACATGCCGCCGCTCGCCACCACCGGCCAGGCGTGCCAGGGAACGTTGCTCGGGGCGGTCACCACGCTCATGTGCAGCGTGGGGACCAGCCAGCTCACGTCCCCGACGTCCGTGGAGCCCCCTTCGGGCTCCTGTCCTTCCAGCGGATGCACCGAGCCGTCGACTCCGGCGGGTTCGACCCCCGCCGCCGTCTGCAGCGACCGGGCGAACTGCTGCTCCTCGTCGGTGTACTGGATCGGGCCGAGCCAGGAGAGGTTCTCGTGTATCAGGCGCGCGCCTCTCTGGTTGATGAGGAGCTCGTAGTCGCCTCCCTGGATGGTGATCCTGGCTTCCGCTCCGGCCATCATCCCGGCACCCGCCGCGATGTCCCGCACCCGCTCCAGGACGGACTCCACGCCGCGGCGCTCCCAGTCGCGAACCCAGAGCCAGAGGCGCGCCTCCTCCGGGATGACGTTGGGGACGTCCCCTCCCTTCTGGATGACGTAGTGCATCCGCACGGAGGGCCTCACGTGCTCCCGCAGCATGTTGATGCCGTGCGTGAAGAGCTCCATGGCGTCCACGGCGCTGCGGCCGTTCCAGGGATCGAAGGCGGCGTGCGCGGACTTCCCTTTGAACTCCACCGACAGATCGACCAGCGCCTGACCGCTGGTGAGATCGGCGCGGGTCTTGGTGTCGGGATGCCAGGCGACCACCACGTCGATCCCCTGGAACAGCCCCTCGCGCGCCATGTACACCTTGCCTCCCACCGCCTCCTCGGCCGGGGTCCCGAAGAACTTGATCGTCCCCTTGATCGCCCCCGACTCGATCAGCTCCTTGACGGCGATGGCCGCCCCCAGGCTGGCGGCACCGAACATGTTGTGGCCGCAGCCGTGACCCGGGGCTCCCACCAGGCGCGCTTCCTTCGCCGGTTGGGCTTTCTGGCTGAGCCCGGGCAGGGCATCGTACTCACCCAGGATCCCGATCACCGGCTCCCCCTGCCCGTACACGGCGACGAAGGCCGTGGGCATCCCGGCCACCGCCCGGTCGACGGTGAACCCCTGCCTCTCGGCGTAGTCGGCCAGCAGAGCCGCGCTCCGGGTCTCCTTGAGCGCCGTCTCGGCGAACTCCCAGACCTTGTCCGACAGCTCGATCAGCTCGGGGCGGCGGGCGTCGATCGAAGCGATGGCCTTCTTCTTGAGCGCCTCCTGCGCGGCCTGGGAGGTGGCCGGCAAGACGAGCAGGAGCGCGGGCAGCAGGAGCGAGCGGGTGGCGCGGGACATCATCGGATCCCCCCTTCTGGCGACGACGTGGTGATGCGAAGGGAGGATCCTACACGCTGTCGGCCCGCCGCATCCAGTCGAGGCAGCGCCGGGTCCGGCTAAGGCGCGCTGGCGCGGCTAGTGCTTACGGATTGCTTCAAAGTCTATCCGCACTATCGCTTTACCGCCATCATCCAACGCGAAGGTAATGAAGCCGAAGTGAGCAAGCCTACCTAGCTCTCTGAGGAAGGTTCTTGGCGTCACCTTTCCGTACACTGCCTTGATGTAGGGATCTTCCTTGAGTTCATCAACAGATATTTCTCTTGCATGTTCGTCCGAGAACGGGTCTGTCGGTTCAGTTTTCGTAAGCAGGAAATCAAGCAAATTGTACTCACGCTGGTTTAGCAGGCGCCTCCTGGTTCCGATTCTGCTGTTGAAGGCACGGACTAACATAGCCCTGTAGACAACCCTGTTCAGTTTTGCCTTGATGAAGTTGTTTATCCCCTTCAGTTCGCTTGCGAATCCCTTCAGTCCAAACACGACGAAGGGTGTTACGGTGAAAGGCTGGCTATTTCTGCACGCCTGAAGCGATATTTTGTATTCTCTTTCGTGGCGATAGAAATAGCTTGAAAGACCATAGAAACCATGGACGTTATAGCCTCCCTGAAAGAGTATCCCCGCTTCTACAAGTCGCGAGACTCTTCCGTTGCCATCTCCGAAAGGATGAATTGTGACAAGAAAGAAATGCGACAACAGGGCCCGGAGCACGGGATGGATGGCCAAGAGCCCCCTGGAGTTCACGAACTCGACAAAGCCGGCCATCAGCTCCTGAAGTCTTTGTGCAGGTGCACCCCTGTGAATGCCGCCAGCATCAACACTGCCTACATGAACCTCGTGCTCGCGAAGTCTTCCAGGGACATTATCCCTTTCGTCCGACTGCTCGGTGATCGCCTTATGAATCGCCAGGATGTCATCCAGTGTTAGCGGCGGGCTGTTCTGCTTGAAGCGCGTCTTGACCCATACTTGGGCCAGGCCAGCGTTTCTGATCTGTCGTTGCTCCCTGCTCACGTTGTTGCCACCTTGCCCTGGCCGGGACAACAGATCCATCTGCCGAGCTACCTCAGCCTCGGACAATGGGTTTCCCTCCAGCGCGGTTGTGCCGTAGACCGCTCGAACTCGATTCAGCCTATCAAGCTGCTCTTGCCAGTCCGGCGCAAGGACGAGATTCTGCGCAGCCTCCTTGTACGCTTCGATGGAAATCAGGTTGGAGACGACTTCTTCGCCCGGATACTCCAGACGATACTCAAAACTGAAGGCTGCCCAGTCCATGCGGATAACCTCTTAGTTGACACTATCTTTGGCACGCTGCATGGCATCACAACATCTTGATATACATCGAGTTATACTTATGTCAACGCTAAGCATGGCCGCTAACTTGCCATAATATCTGGCAGGACGTGGTGGCCCTGCTGGAAGTGGTCGAGCCGTCGGCCGTCGAGGTCGGCGCCCGCCGGAAGGGCCGCCGGCCTTGAAGAGTGCCAGCAGGCGTCCCGGGCCGCCACGGGCGCGGTGCGCTAGAGCTCGCAGACGCTGAACAGGATGACGGTGCGGCAGATGCGGTAGGTGTCGAGCCAGGGCCTGTAGAAGCTGGTGGTCTTGCCGTCGGCCGCCGGCACGGCGATCGGGAGCGCCTCGATGCGTCGCCTCTCCCGGGCCGCCACCAGCAGCGCCTCCATCTCGGCGTCGTAGGCGTCGCGCCGCAGGACCAGGCCGGCCAGGAAATCGCGTCCATAGAGCCGGAACCCGGACTGCGAGTCGGGAAGCTCCAGGCCGGTGAAGAAGCGCAGCGCGCCGCATGAGAAGCGGTTGCCCGTGCGGCGCCCGGGGCTCATCAACCCGAAGTGGGAGGCCCGCGAGCCGACGATCAGATCGGCACCGCGCTGGCGGTGCGCCTGGATGAACCGCGGGATATCCTCCGGATCGTGCTGCAAGTCGGCGTCCATGGTGATGACCGCGCCGGCCCCGATGGCCCGCATGCGGGCGAACCCTGTCCGCAGGGCCGCACCCTTTCCCAGGTTCCGCGGATGGCGCACCACCTCGGCCCCCGCTTCCACAGCCCGCTTCCCGGTGCCGTCCCCCGAACCGTCGTCCACCACCAGGGCGGCGTCGACGTGTCGCCGGCCGCCGGCCACCGCCCGGCCGATGGTCGCCTCGGCGTTGTAGGCGGGGATGACCAGCCCGATCATGCCCGCGCCCGCCTCGTTCTGCGCAGATGGATCCGGCCGTGCGCCAGCGCCCGGGTACCGCTCCGGGCGTCGCACGAAAGGAGGTAGAGCTCCCCGAGCCGGCGCTCCAGCCGGCACTCCACGGTCACCGTGTCTCCTGCTCCGGGGGCGGCATGGAGGTGCAGGCGGCGCACGCCGGCCAGGACGCCGGCGGAGCCGCCGGGCTCCTGCTCCATCAGCAGGCCGCCGGCCTGAGCCATCAGCTCCACGACCAGCACCGAGGGAAGGAAGCCATCCCCGTTGAGGCAGGGATCGCCGGCCGCCAGACAACGCTCGGCGGTGACGGCCCGGCCCGGGTCGAGCCTGAGGACCCTCGAGGGGAGCCGCGCCGCGCCCGTGTGGGGGAGCCGGGCGAGAGGGTCTCCCTGGCCGCCGGGGGCGCCCCGGTCAGGCACGGGCCGACTGGGCCCGGTGCCTGGCGATGTGGCGCGCGATGGAGTCCACGGAGGCGAAGATGGCCTGCACCTCGTCGGCGTCGCTTATCTTGACGCCGTAGCGGCGCTCCATGGCCACGGTGAGCTCCAGGAAATCGATGGAGTCCAGGCTGAGCGACCCTTGCACGAGCGACTCGTCGTCCCGGATGCCGTCCGGGGTGACGTCCTTGAGCCGGAGCTGGGTGACGATCAGCTCCTTGATCTCGCGCTTGAGGGAGGGGTCGGAGGGCGGGTGTGCGTCCATACGCGGCGGCCAGCCTACCACACCCCGCCGCGAGGCGGCTACTGGAGCAGGCGCCCGGCGTGCGCTTCCACCGAGCGGGCCAGCGCCTCGAGATCGTAGCCCCCCTCCAGCAGGGAGACGATGCGTCCGCGGCTGTGATCCCCGGCCCAGGAGCGCACCAAGTCGGTCATCCTGGCGTAACCCTCCTCGGTGAGACGCATCCCGCCCAGAGGATCGTCGCGGTGCGCGTCGAAGCCGGCGGAGATGAGGATGAACTCCGGCCTGAACGCGAGCACTCTGGGGGCGAGGACCTCCTCGAACACCCTCAGGTAGTCGTCGTCGCGGCCGCCCGCCTCCATCGGCGCGTTGAGGGTGTACCCCTCCCCGGGCCCGATCCCGGTCTCGCCGCGGGCGCCGGTCCCTGGATAGAAGGGGTACTGGTGGATGCTGAAGAAGAAGACCGAGGGATCCTCGTAGAACGCGTCCTGGGTGCCGTTGCCATGGTGGACGTCCCAGTCGAGGATCATGACGCGCTTCAGCCCGTGCCGCTTCTGGAGATACCGGGCGGCCACCGCCACGTTGTTGAAGAGGCAGAAGCCCATGGCCACTTCCTTGAGGGCGTGATGCCCCGGCGGACGCACGGCGCAGAACGCCGACGCCACGCGCCCCTCCATCACCGCGTCGGCGGCCGAGAGCGCGCCCCCGGCGGCCAGCCGCGCCACGTCGAAGGAATGAGGCGAGATCCCGGTGTCCATCGAGTCGATGATGGCCCGCCCCCCGCGGCAGTACTCCTCCACGCGGCGGATGTAGGCGGGGGAGTGGATCTCCTCCAGCCATGCAGGCTCGGCCGGCCGGGGCTCGATGGGCGCCAGGTCCTGCTTGAGCCCCGAGCGCTCGATCCTGTCCATCACCGCGCGCAGGCGCTCGGACCTCTCGGGGTGGGACACACCGGTCTGGTGGGCCAGGTAATCCGGATGCAGCACCAGTCCAACGTGCTTCAACGTCCCTTCTCTGCGAAGAATCCTGAAAAGTTCGTGCTCACCTGAACGTCGTTGGGAAGCTCGATCTCGTAGCGCGCCGGGCTGATGTCCGGGTTGACCTGGATGTCCTCGAAGTTGAACAGTGTCCGGTCTCCGTCGGCCTCGCGGTACTCCAGGCGGCGCACCTGCCTGACCTGCTCGTCGATCCAGACACGCACCTCCAGCAGGCGCTTCTCGAGCCGCTTGGAGCGGGGACGCATCACCACCACGTCGGTGCCGGGCAGGCCGGGGTCGTCCTCCAGCGACAGGTGGTAGTACTCCTGAAGATCCGCGAAGACCTGTCCCAGACCGAAGTACTTGACCAAGCGCCGGCTCAGGCGGGTCTGGATCTCCTCGGCCTGCTTCTGGACCGGGTAGTAGGCCACCAGCTTCTTGCCGTTCATCAGGAGCATCTTGGGCTCGGGCGAGACGTACTCCCAGAGGAACTTGTCCGGCTTGGTGTGGTAGAACTGCCCCTTCTGGACCACGGCGTTCTTGAGCAGACCGATCTCTTTTCTTTCCACGAAGCGCGCGGAGATCGAATGCACCCTCGCCTGGGCCTCGTCGAAGGTCTGCAGCACCCGGCGCAGGGCGGGATCGAAGCCGGCGTAGGGATCGGCCGAGGCGGAAGCGCCCAGCAGCAAGGGGAGCGACGCAAGAAATCCAACCAGGGCGGCCGGGAGGAATCGGTGCGACGTGCGGGCGTGACGGGTACGGCTCATGCTCGGTCGTCCTCCTGCAGTCCGCGCTGCGTTGCGGCGGCGGCGGACCGTCGATCCCGCCGGCGCCGGGGAGATTCGTGGGCTTCGATGTCCCGGGAGGTCAGGCGGTTTCCGCGCTCGCCGCCTCGGAGACCTCCCGCTTCTCATCCTCCTTGTACATGTACTTGATGGCGTGCTTGAGGACCAGGAGGTTCGGGCCGTCCGGCCGGTTCACCTTGAGGCAGTCCCGGTCGTACCACTCGATCATGCCGCGCAGGATCTCCCCGTCCAGCAATATCACCACCATCGGCGTGCGCGCCGCCATCTGCTTGGTGTAATAGAAGGCCTCGGCGCCGGTCTGTTCCGGCGGCGCGGGCCGCGTGCGCGAAGGGGCGGCCGCCGATCGTGCCTTGAAATCGGAGAGGCTGGGACGGATCAGCTTGCGGTTGGGCATCGAAGGTCTCTACCAGCGAGAGCAGGTTGTCTTCAATGTACCAGACGGCCGCCGGCAGTGGCAAGCGGGACAGACTCTAGGATCGCTGGTCGTATTGCTTGTATTTGGGGTGGACTTTGATGCGGTTTGTCTCCAACAGCATGGAGAAATAGCGCTTCAGCGCCTCGCTGAACTTCTCCTGCTTGATGCGCGCCTGGATGTCGCCCCGGGCGGTCTCCGGGTCGGGGTCCCGCGCCTCGCTGTGGGACTCGAGCTTGACGATGTGCAGGCCGGCCCTGGTGCGGATGGCGGGGCTGACCTCACCCGGCTTCAGAGCCAGCGCCGCCGCCTCCAGCTCGCGCACCAGATCCCCTCTCTTGAAGGGCCCCATCAGTCCGTCCTTGAACCGCGACGGGGCCTGCGAGTGCTTGATCACCAGCTCGTTGAAGGGGGCCCCCGCCTGCAGCTCCTCGAGCACACGCGCTCCGAGCGCGTCCAGCTCCTCGGGCGTGCGCCCTTCGGCGGTCAGCACGATCTCGCGGATGGTGAACTGCTCCTCGGTCCGGAAGGTCTCCTTGTTCTTCTGGAAGTAGTCGGCGACCTCTTCGTCTGTGACGGCGATCTTGTCGCGCACCTCCAGGTTCACCATGATGTCCGGCACGTTGAAGCGCAGCAGCGTGTCCCGCAGCTCCTCCTTGCTGATCCCTTCCTGCTTGAGCACCTGGTCCAGGTCGTCGTTGGTCTTGATCCCCTGCTGCTCTTTGAGCTGGTTCAGCGCCTGCTGGTAGACCTTTTCCAGCTCGAGGCCAAGGATCTCGGCCCGCTGCATGAGGATGAGCTCGCGGATCATGTCGGTCAGGAGGTTGCCCCGCATCCGCTCCAGCTCGCGATCCAGCTCGTCCCCCACGAAGCGCGAGGAGAGCTGGCCCACCAGCACGCGCTCGCGCTCCAGCAGGTCCGAGCGCGTGATGATCCTCCCGTTGACCTGGGCCGCCACCTCCTCGATCACGGCGGCGCGGGCCGGCAGCGCCGCAGCGGCGGCGCCGGCGGCGGCGACGAGCGCCAGCAGAGCGTGTCTCACGATGCCTCCGTCCTCGGCCTGTAGCTGAACCCGAGCTGATCGGGGAAGATCTCCACGCTGGTGCGCCGGCGCAGGGCGTCCACGTACTCCCGATACCGCTGCTGGCTGCGGTCCTGCAGCAGCTTCAGCTCGATCTCACCGCGGATCTCCTCCAGCACCGGCGCGCGCTCCGGCTGCCTGGACTCCAGCTTCAGGATGAAGAACCCCTGCGGATCCTCCACCACCTGGCTCAGCTCCCCCTCCTTCAGGCCGGCCACCGCCTGGCGGAGCGACTCGGGGAGGATCTCCTCCTCGTAGGCCTGGGGCTGCCCCCCGTCCGGCGCCAGGCTCCTGGTGGCGGCGATCTCCTCGAACTCCGCCGGCCGCTTCTCCAGCTCCTCCCTCACGGCGCGCGCTTCCTCGACCGTGTCGAGGAGCACCTTGCGCAGGACCGCCACGGCGGGGCGGCGCAGCTCGGCGATGTTCTCGTCGAAGTGCTTCTGCACCTCCTCCGGGCTGACCGAGACCCCCGCCAGGATGATCTCCTTCTTGAGCTTCCTCAACAGCAGCACACGCCTGTTCCTCTCCATCTCGGACGCCTGACCGGGGAGCTGCTCCTTCACCTCGTCGTCGCTTACGGTGACCCCGCGGGCGGCGGCCTCGGCCAGCAGGAGCTCCTCGTCCAGGAGCTGATCGAGCAGCCTCGACTTCACCTCGGGGGCGGCGGCCACGGCCTCCACCGGCCCTCCCAGCGCCTGCTCCAGGTAGCCGTTGAGGTCGGAGCGCGTGACGGCGCGGCTGCCGACCTCGGCCACCACGGGGCCCCTGGCCTCCCCCGGCGAGGAGCCGGCCGAGCAGGACAGCCCCGCCAGCGCGGCGCTGAACAGCCATGCCGTTGAAAAAACGTGGGATATGGCTCCGGTGGCCCCGCGCACGCCTGGGAATCTAGCAGGCTCCCGCAAGGGGGCGCAAGCCTCCCTGCCAGGGGGGCGCCACGTCTCGCGGCGGGTTGACGCGCGGGCCGCCCCCCGTGATGATGCACCGGGCGGCAAGGGCCGCCGGGGAGGGCGAACGTGAGGTGGTGGCAGCGCGCCGCACTGCTCGGCGCGGCGGCGGGGTTTGCCGTCATGCTGGCCTGGCTGGGGCGTCCCGGCCGCCCCGCCGGACCGGTGGGCGGGCCGGCGGAGGCCCGGCCCGGACGGAGGATCCTGCTGGTGGGGCTCGATGGGGCCGACTGGCGGATCGCCGATCCGCTCATCCGGCAGGGGCGCCTGCCCCATCTGGCCCGCCTGCGAGAGCAAGGGGCCTGGGGCTCGGCCCGGGCCATGACGCCCGTCCTCAGCCCCCTTCTCTGGACCACCATCGCCACGGGGACCACCCCCGACCAGCACGGCATCATCGACTTTCTCGTCCCGGATCCGTCGGGGCGCGGCAGGATACCGGTCAGCAGCGCCTCCCGGCGCGTCCCGGCGCTCTGGAGCTACTTCACGGCCTTCGGCCGCTCCTCGGACGTGGTGGCCTGGTGGGCCACCTGGCCGGCCGAGCCGGTGATCGGCCGGATGGTGAGCGACCGGGTCGCCTACTCTCTGTTCGACGTGGACGTTCCGGCGGAAGGGACCGGCCTGACGTGGCCCGACTCGCTGCACCAGGAGGTCCTCTCGCTCTTTGTGAGCGACGCCGCCGTCCCCGACGACCTCCTGATGGGGATCGCGGAGGTGGGCCGCGGCGAGCTGGCGGCCGCCCGCGCGAGGCTGGCCGCGGCCGGGCCGGGCGCCCTGAGAGAGCCGTTGTCCCATCTCATCCGGATCCTGTCCGGGACGATGACCTACCACGCCGTCGCTATGAAGCTGCTGCGGTCGGGACAGGCCGACTTCACCGCCGTCTATTACCAGGGGATCGACGAAGTCTGCCACCGGTTCATCCACTTCGCACCCCCCCGGATGGAAGGGGTATCCGAACGGGACGTGGCGCGCTTCGGGCGCGTGGTGGAGCGCTTCTACGAGCTCCAGGATCGCCTGCTGGGAGAGCTGCTGGCGGCCGCCGCGCCCGAGACGCTGGTGATGGTGATCTCGGACCATGGGTTCGCCAGCGGCCCCGATCGGATCGAAGGGCGCACGGCCGACATCGAGGGGCAGCCGGCGCGGTGGCACCGCCGCCATGGCATCGCCCTGGTGCACGGGCCCGGGGCGGCCCGGGGGGCCGAGCTGGGGTCGGTGCAGCTCGTGGATGTCGCCCCCACCCTGCTCGCGGCGGCCGGACTCCCCATCCCCGACAGCCTGCCCGGGAGGATGCTGACGGCGGCCTTCGACCCCTCGTTCGTCCAGGCGCACCCCGAGCGGAGAGTGGCCTCCGCATCGCTTCCCGCCTCGGTGAGCGCAGGGCGCCCGGCGCCGGGAGCGGAGCCTGGCTCGGCGGCCATGATGGAGACGCTGCGCTCTCTCGGCTACGTGGGAGGAACCGGGACGGAGAGCGGCGTGGCCGGGTCGCCGGCGCCGGTGTTCCCCACGGCTCACCAGAACATGGCCGGGGTCCATCTGGCGGCCGGGGACCTGGAGCGAGCCGAGCCGGAGATCGCGGCGGCGCTGAGGATGGCGCCCTCTTCCCGCACGGCGCTGGCGCAGATGTTCGAGCTGAGGCTGAGACAGGGCCGGCACGACGAGGCGATCGCCGCGGCGCGGCGCCTGCTCGCGGTCTGCCCGCCGGATGAGCCGGGCACCAGGCTCCTGGCGCGGATCTCAGAGGCCTTCCTCCTGGCGGGACGGGGCGAGGAGGGGGTGGCCCTGATGCAGGAGGAAAGAGAAAAGGGGCGCTGGCGCGCGGGAGGGGCCGAGGCCCGGCTGCGGCTGGAAGCGAAGCAGGCCGACCGTGCCCGCACGCTGGCCCGCGAGACGCTGGCGCGCGACCCTCTCGACGAATCGGCCATGGCCGCCCTGGTGCAGGCCGCGCGCCTGGACGGGGGCGTCGCCTCGCTGAGGCCGGAGCTGGAGGCCGCCCTGGCCCGGCGCCCCGAGTCGGTGATGCACCTCAATTGGCTCTCGCTGGCGGCGATGGAGGCGGGGGACCTCGACGGCGCCGAGGAGCTCCTGGAGCGAGCGCTGGACGTGCACCCCGACCACGGGGGCACCATGGCCAACCTGGGGGCGCTCCATCTGCGCCGGCAGCGGGCGGACAGGGCCGTGCCGCTGCTGGCGCGCGCGGTGGAGCTGAACCCGCGCAACGTGGAGTGCCGGGTGAACCTGGGGACCGCCTGGGCCATCCGCGGCCGCTACGCCGAGGCCATCCGCGAGTTCGCCGCGGTGGAGCGGGCGGGGCACCGCCTTCCGGCGGTGCGCAACGCGCTGGCCCGGGCCTTCCTGGAGAGCGGAGACCGTCCTTCGGCGCGCCGCTGGCTTGAGGCCTCGCTGGAGCTGGACCCCTCCCAGGAACCCGCGCGCCGCCTCCTGGCCGGACTGGAAGCGGGAGATTCCGATTGACGAGAGGATCGACTTCCTGTAGAAAGAGTGGCGCCACGCTTTTGTGTGCGCCCGGAGGCCTCCGATGCGTCGATTGAGAGTGGCTTTTCTCCTCCTGCTCATCGCCCTGATGGTCCCGGCCGTCCCGCAGTCGGACATGAAGAAGAGCTTCAATTTCTTCATCGGCCAGAAGCAGATCGACGATCTGGAGGACCTCGATCTCGACAAGCAGCTCAGTCTGGGAGTGGAGATGTCGTTCGGCGGCTACGACTGGCCGGTGATGCTGGCCGTGGACATCATGGGGTCGGTGGCCGACGAGGAGATCTTCGGCGACGACTACTATTACGGCTACTACGACTACGACCTGGAGAGCCGCACGATCGAGGTGGACTTCGGGGTCCGCAAGACCTGGGAGATCGCCGGCTCCGCCGTGCGGCCCTATCTCGGCGCCGGCATCGCCGGGGCCCGGACGGAGCTGGAGATCGACGACGGATTCTTCGGATCCGAGTCTGTGGACGCCAACGGCTTCGGCTTCTGGTTCGGAGGCGGCATCTACTGGAAGCTTGGGGACTCGTTCAATCTCGGCCTCAACGTGCGCCATTCCACCATCGACGTGGAGTTCGACGAGCTCGGGGACGAGGACATCGACGTGGGCGGGTGGCACGGCGGCCTGCTGCTCGGCTGGGGGTTCTGATCCCCGTCAGGCCAGCGCCGTCAGGACCTCGCGGGCGAGGGCGATCCGGCCCGCCTCGGCGGCGTCGATCTTGACCCTCAGCAGCGCCGGCGGAGAGAACGCCGCGTCGCTTCGCCTGGAGACGAACCCCAGCAGCCTCTCCGGCTCCACGGGCGTGGCTTCGGAGAACTTCACCGAGAGGCTCCCCGTCCGGTAGTCGATCTGCTGCACCCGGAGCTTCTCCGCCAGGATCCGCAGCCCGGCCACCTCCACCAGGTTCAGGCCCTGGCGCGGCAGCCTGCCATAGCGGTCCTGCATCTCGTCGCGGATGGCGTCGAGCGCCTCCAGCGAGGACACCGAGGCGATCTTCTTGTAGAACATCAGCCGGTGGTGCTCGTCGGGGATGTAGCTCTCGGGGATCTTGAGATCCACGGACAGGTGGATCGCCGCCCTCCCCTCGGCCACCTCGGCCTCCCCGCTCCTGAGCTCCTGCACGGCGCGCTCCAGCATGCGGCAGTACAGCTCGAAGCCGAGAGAGGCGATGTGGCCGTGCTGGTCGCGCCCCAGCAGGTTGCCGGCGCCCCGGATCTCCAGGTCGATGGCCGCGATGCGGAAGCCCGAGCCCAGGTCGGAGAACTCCTGAAGAGTCTTGAGCCGCTTGCGGGCCACCTCGGTCAGGGTCCGTTCCGGCGGCACCAGCAGGTAGGCGTAGGCCTGCCGGTCTGACCGCCCGATGCGCCCCCTGAGCTGATAGAGCTGGGACAGGCCGAACTGGTCGGCCCGGTTCACGATGAGGGTGTTGACCCTGGGGATGTCCAGCCCGTTCTCGATGATGGTGGTGGACACCAGCACCTGGAAGTCCCCGCGCAGGAAGCGCAGCATGGTCTCCTCCAGAAGCCCCTCGTCCATCTGGCCGTGGGCCACGGCGTACTCGGCCCGGGGCACCAGCTTCCGCAGCAAGGCGGCCATGGCGTAGACGCTCTCCACGCGGTTGTGCACGAAGTACACCTGCCCGCCGCGCGCCAGCTCATGCTCGATGGCCGGGGCCAGCACCGCGTCCTTGAAAGGCAGCAGGTGCGTCTGGATGGCCAGCCTGTTCTCCGGAGGCGTCTCGATCACCGAGAGATCCCGTACGCCCATGAGGGACATCTGCAGGGTGCGGGGGATGGGCGTGGCGGTGAGGGTGAGCACGTCCACGCTGCGCTTCAGCTTCTTGAGCTTCTCCTTGTGGGCCACTCCGAATCGCTGCTCTTCGTCCACCACGAGCAGGCCCAGGTCCTTGAATGCGACGTCCTGCGACAGCATGCGGTGCGTGCCGATCAGGATGTCGATCCCGCCGGCCGCCGCCGCGGCCGCCACCGTTTTCTGCTCCCTGGGGTTCTTGAAGCGGGACAGACTTTCGACGCGCACGGGGAAGGCGGCGAAGCGCTCCCGGAAGGTGTTGTGGTGCTGGAACACCAGCACCGTGGTCGGGGCCAGCACGGCCACCTGCTTGCCTTCCATCACCACCTTGAAGGCCGCGCGCATGGCCACCTCGGTCTTGCCGAACCCCACGTCGCCGCACAGAAGCCTGTCCATCGGGGTGGACGCCTCCAGGTCGCGCTTGATCTCGTTGACGGCGATCTGCTGGTCGATGGTCAGCTCGTAGGGAAACGTGGCCTCGAACTCCTGCTGCCAGGCCGTGTCGGGACCGAAGGCGTGCCCCTTGACCGCCTTGCGCGCGGCGTAGAGGTTGAGCAGCTCGGCGGCCATGTCCTGCATCGCCTTCTTGACGCGCTGCTTGGTCTTGACCCACCCGGTCCCTCCCAGCTTGTCCAGCGTGGGGGCCCTTCCCCCGACTCCGCTGTATTTCTGCACCAGATCCAGCCGGGTGACCGGGACGAAGAGCTTGTCCTCCCCTTGATAGGAGAGGATCATCACGTCCACCTCGCTCCCCGGCTCGCCCACGCGGCTCAGCCCTTCGTAGCGGCCCACGCCGTGGTCCACGTGCACCACCATGTCCCCGGGGTTCAGGTCGCGGAAGTCGGAGGTGAAGGTGGGCAGGGCGCTCTTCTTGCGGTAGCGCGGCTCCTCTCCGAAGACCTCGTGCTCGGCGACGACCACCAGGCGGGCCTCGGGGAGCACGAAGCCCGCCCCCACGTCGGCGATGCCCAGAAGGATGGCCGGCTGGTCCCCGCCGATGGCCCGCTGCGCCGACAGGTCGCCCGCCGACAGGTCGTGCTCGGCCAGCAGCCGCCGGACGAGCTGCGCGCGCCCCTCGCTCTTGACCAGGAACCAGACGGTCCGCCGGGCGGCCGTCTCGGCGCGGACGAGATCCATCAGCTCCGGGAGCCGGCCGCGGTACGAGGGCATGGCGGCCGCCCTGAAGTCCAGCCTGGCGCGCGCCTCCTCCTGCTCCTCGTCCCTGATGGCCAGCTCGCGCAGGCGAAGGGGCGCCGCGGGGAGGGCGCCCTCGGCCTGACCCTCGGGGACCAGCAGCGCGGAGGGGGCCGGCAGCCCCATCGCTTCCCCGTCCGGGCCGGCGGCCCGCAGGAAGCTCTCCTTCTCCTCGCGCAGCGCGTCCAGCGTCCGCTGCAGCTCGTCCACGGCCAGCAGCGGCGGCCGGCCGCACAGGGACTCGAGGGTCTCCAGCAGGCCGCGGGCCCCCGGATAGATCACCCGGGCGAAGGCGGCCAGCCCCGGAAACGACCCCCGCGTCTCCAGCTCCTCTTGCAGCCGCCGGCCGGCCTCGCCTCCCCGCAGCGAGGCCCGAAGGTTGTCCAGCTCCGGGCCTCCCAGCACCGTCTCGCGCGCGGGCGACAGCTCGGCCTGCTCCAGCCGCCCCGTGGAGCGCTGATCGGCCGGACTGAACGAGCGCAATGAGGCCACCAGGTGCCCGTCCAGCTCGATGCGGATCGGGTTGTCGGCCACCGGGGGGAAGATGTCCAGGATCCCTCCCCGGCGGGAGTAGTCTCCCGGCTCGTTGACGAGATCGACGCGCCGGTACCGGGCCGCGCGCAGCCAGGCGTCATCGTGCGCCTGGCGGAGCGCCCCGCCGGCGCGCACGGTGACGAAGAACGGCTCCAGCGCCGACGCCGGCGGAAGGGGCAGGAGCAGGGCCCGCGCCGGCACCACCACGACCCGGGCGGCGCCGCTGCGCATCATCCAGAGCGCGCGCAGCCTCTCGCACACCACGCTCATGTGCGCGCCGATGCCGTCGTAGGGGTCGGCGTCCAGCGCGGGGAAAGCGATCACCCCGGCCTCCGGAAACGCCCCGGTGAGGCCGGCCAGCGCCCTCAGGTCGGCCGACAGCCGGGCCATCTCGGCGTCGCCCCGCACCACGACCACCACCGGCACGGTGAGAGGGGCGGCCAGGTGCAGCAGCGCCAGGGCGCGCGCCGCGGGCGGGAGGCCCGTCCAGGTGACGGGAGGGAACGGGGCGCCGGGAGGCGGAGGCTCCCCCAGCCCCTCGATGGCGAGGAGGGGGGGCAAGCCGGGACGGGTCCCCTGGCTCATCTACCTCCGTGGCCGGTGCAGGATGCCTCTCACGATGCTGGTCGTGGACTTGCCCTTCACGATGGGGACGCGCACGACACGGCCGCCCCGGCTCTCCACGACATCTTGTCCCACGATGGCGCCGGACTTCCAGTCGGCCCCCTTCACCAGCACGTCGGGGAGCACGGCGCGGATGACCCGGATGGGAGTGTCCTCGCCGAAAAGGACCACGCGGTCCACCGCCTCCAGCGAGGCGAGCAGGAGTGCCCTGTCACGGTGGCCGACCACCGGCCGGCCGGGGCCCTTCAGCCGCCTCACGGAGGCGTCGGTGTTGACCGCGACGATGAGCAGATCCCCCAGGCGGCGTGCGGCGGCCAGCAGCCGGGCGTGTCCGGCGTGCAGCAGATCGAACACCCCGTTGGCGAGCACCACCTTGCGGCCGGCACGCCGCGCCGCCCGCGCGGCGGCTGCGGCGCCGGACAAGGAGACGACCTTGCGGTCCGGATCCCTCGGCCCGCCGAGGCGCTCAGGCATCGGGGGCCGCTCCGGCCTTCCGCCCGGCGCCCGCCGCCCCGTAGACGCCCCGGGCGTACCACTGCCGCACCCGCCAGACGTCGCGCAGCATGCGGGCCGGGTCGGTCAGGATCCCCACCTTGGAGCCCGGGGCGTTGCGCCAGATGACCGGCTCCTCGCGGATGGGGATCCCCTTCCGCGCGGCCACGTACAGCAGCTCCACGTCGTAGCCGAACCCGTCGATGCGCGCCGCTTCGAACAGCGGCACGACGTCGGCGCGCGCCATCAGCTTGAAGCCGCACTGCGTGTCGTGGAAGGGCAGCCCGGTCAGGAGACGGACCACCCTGTTGAAGACCTTCCCCATCGCCTCCCGCACGGGGTTCTGGTGCACCTCGACGCGCGCGCCCCGCACCGCCCTCGATCCGATCACGATGCCGCCCCCCTGCTCGCCCAGGCGCCCCAGCAGCCGATCGGTCTCCTCGATGGGAGTGCTGAGATCGGCGTCGGAGAGGAGCAGGAGCTCGCCGCGCGCGGCCAGGGCGCCCCTGCGGACGCTGTACCCTTTGCCATGGTTGCGGTCGTTGGCCAGGACCTGCGACGAATGCCACGAGGCGAGCGCCGCGCGGGCGACGCGGGCGGTCTGGTCGGAGGAGCCGTCGTCCACCACGACGATCTCCACATCGAAGGGGGCCCTCCTGGCGTAGGCCAGCACGGACGCGAGCGACGGCCCGAGCCTTCCCTGTTCGTTGTAGGCGGGGATCACCACGGAAAGCCGGGGGGCCGGCATCCGCCGGGGCTACGCCTTCTCGGCGATCCTGATGCGGATGATCGCCTTGTCGAGCGCGGCACGCGCCCGGTCCCAGTCCATGTCCCCCCCTTTGCGCAGGCGCTCGGCGGCGCGGTCCCGGGCCCGCCTGGCCCGGTCGAGGTCGATCTCCTCGGCCCGCTCGGCCACGTCGGCCAGCACGCTCACCTGGTCGTCATGCACTTCCACGAATCCCCAGGCCACGGCCACGAAATGGCTCTCGGCCCCCTGGCGGTAGGTGATCTCGCCCACGGTCAGGGAGGTCAGCAGCGGCGCGTGCCCGGGAAGGACCCCCAGGTATCCCTGCACGCCGGGAAGGACCACTTCGTCCACTCTCCGATCGACCACCTTCCGCTCGGGGGTGACGACGGTCAGATGGATCAAGCGGCCGCCTCCAGCTTCATCTTCTCGGCCTTCTGAAGCGCCTCCTCGATGGTGCCCACCATGTAGAAGGCCTGCTCCGGCACCAGGTCGTGCTTGCCGTCCACCAGCTCACGGAACCCGCGGATGGTGTCACGCAGCTCCACGTAGCGCCCCGGGATGCCCGTGAACTGCTCGGCCACGTTGAACGGCTGCGAGAGGAAGCGCTGGATCTTGCGCGCCCTGGCCACCAGCGTCTTGTCCTCCTCGGACAGCTCGTCCATGCCCAGGATGGCGATGATGTCCTGGAGCTCGTTGTACCGTTGCAGCACGGCCTTGACCGCCTGCGCCGTGCCGTAGTGCTCCTCCCCCAGGATCCGGGGATCCATGATCCGGGAGTTGGAGGCCAGCGGATCCACGGCAGGATAGATGCCCAGCTCGGCGATCTGACGCGACAAGTTGGTGTTGGCGTCGAGGTGGGCGAAGGTGGTGGCCGGCGCCGGATCGGTGTAGTCGTCGGCCGGGACGTAGATCGCCTGCACCGAGGTGATCGAGCCCTTCTTGGTCGAGGTGATCCTCTCCTGCAGCTCGCCCATCTCGGTAGCCAGGGTCGGCTGGTATCCGACCGCCGACGGCATGCGGCCCAGAAGGGCCGACACCTCGGAGCCCGCCTGGGTGAATCGGAAGATGTTGTCCACGAACAGCAGGACGTCCTTCCCCTCAAAGTCGCGGAAGTACTCGGCGACGGTGAGGCCGGTGAGGGCGACCCGGAGCCGCGCGCCGGGAGGCTCGGTCATCTGCCCGTAGATGAGGGCCGCGTTCTTGATGACCCCCGATTCCTTCATCTCCAGGTAGAGGTCGTTGCCTTCGCGGGTGCGCTCGCCGACACCGGAGAAGACCGAAGTGCCGGAGTGCTTGGTGGCGACGTTGTGGATCAGCTCGAGGATGAGCACCGTCTTGCCGACGCCGGCGCCTCCGAACAGCCCGATCTTCCCCCCCTTCATGAAGGGCTGGAGGAGATCGACCACCTTGAGACCCGTCTCGAACATCTCGATCTGGGTGCTCTGGTCCTCGAAGTTGGGCGCGGGGCGGTGGATGGGAAGCCGCTTGTCGGCGGCCACGGGCCCCAGATTGTCCACCGGCTTGCCGATGACGTTGAGGATGCGGCCCAGCACGTTGGGCCCCACCGGCACCGAGATCGGCTCGCCGGTGTCGTGCGCCTGCATGCCGCGCACCATCCCGTCGGTCGGCTCCATGGCGATGCAGCGCACGCGCCCCTCGCCCAGGTGCAGCGCCACCTCGGCGGTCACGTCGATGTCCACCACCGTCTCGCCGGGACGGCTGCGCACCACCACGGCGTTGTGGATCGGCGGGAGATGGTCCTCGAACTGCACGTCGATGACGGGGCCGATGATGGAAACGACTCGACCGATGACGGCCATAGCTCTCCTAGGTCGCTTCGGCGCCGCTCACCACCTCGATGATCTCCTTGGTGATGGAAGCCTGGCGCACGCGGTTCATGTAAAGAGTCAGCGTGTTGATCATCTCGTCGGCGTTGCGGGTGGCGGCGTCCATGGCCGACATGCGGGCGCCGAACTCGGCGGCCGCGGATTCGTAGAGCGCCCTCAGCACCTGGTACTCGACGTGCCTGGGGAGCAGCGTGTCGAACAGGGCCTGGGGTGAAGGCTCGTAGATGTAGTCCTGCACCGCGGGAGCGGGCGCGTCCCCCGCTTGCTCCAGCCGGCCGATGGGAAGCAGGCGCTCGACCACCACGCGCTGCTGGATAACCGACTTGAACTCGTTGTAGATGAGATACACGGCGTCCAGCTCGCGGTCGATGTAGCGCTTCATGATGTGGCGCGCCACGCGGGCCGCGTCACCGTAGGAAAGGCTGCGGAACAGGTCCACGTACTCGCCGGTGACGGTGTAGCCCCGCTTCTTGAAGAAGTCCCGCCCCTTGCGTCCCACCAGGTGCGTGGTCAGGATGCGCCCGCTGTTCTCCTCGATGAAAGCGGCCGCGCGCTTGATGATGTTGGTGTTGAAGCCGCCGCACAGCCCCTTGTCCGCGGTCACGATGAGGACCTCGAGCTTCTCCGCCCCGCGCACCGCCAGGAGCGGGTGGGACTCCGGGTTGGCGCGGGCGGCCAGGCTGTTGAGGACCGACAGCATCTGGTGGGCGTACGGCCGGGCCGCCAGGATGCGCTCCTGGGCGCGGCGCAGCTTGGCCGCCGCGACCATCTTCATCGCCTTGGTCACCTGCTGAGTGCTGCGGACGCTGCGGATGCGCCGCCGGATGTCGCGGACGTTGGCCATGGCGCCTCAGAGAGCGAGCTGCTCCTTGAACTCCTTGAGCGCCTTGTGCAGCGCGCCCTTCACCTCGTCGTCGAGGGCCTTCTTGGTCCGGATGGCCTCGAGGGTCCGGGGGGCGGCGTTCTCCAGGTAGCGGTACAGCTCCTTCTCGAAGCGCCGGGCCGCCTTCGGGTCGACGTCGTCGAGGTACTTGTTGGTGGCCGCGAAGATCAGGACGATCTGCTTCTCCACGGGGAGCGGCTCGTACTGGGGTTGCTTGAGGATCTCCACCAGCCGGGCGCCGCGGGCGAGCTGCGCCTGGGTGGCCTTGTCCAGATCGCTGCCGAACTGGGCGAAGGCGGCCAGGGCGCGGTACTGCGCCAGCTCCAGGCGCAGGGTCCCGGCCACCGACTTCATGGCCTTGATCTGGGCGTTGCCCCCGACGCGCGAGACCGACAGCCCCACGTTCACCGCCGGCCTGACACCCGCGTAGAACAGATCGGATTCCAGGTAGATCTGTCCGTCGGTGATGGAGATCACGTTGGTGGGGATGTAGGTGGAGATGTCGCCGGCCTGGGTCTCGATGACCGGCAGGGCGGTCAGCGACCCGCCGCCGAGGCTTTCGTTCAGCTTGGCCGCCCGCTCCAGGAGCCTGGAGTGCAGGTAGAACACGTCGCCGGGGAAGGCCTCCCGTCCGGGGGGCCGCCGCAGCAGGAGGGAGATCTCGCGGTAGGCCGCGGCGTGCTTGGAGAGATCGTCGTAGATGCACAGGGCGTGGCCCTTGCGGTCGCGGAAGTACTCCCCCATGGCGCAGCCGGCGTAGGGAGCCATGTACTGAAGGGGGGGAGGCTCGCTCGCCGAGGCCGAGACGATGATGGTGTGCTCCATCGCACCGTACTCTTCCAGCGTCTTGACCACCTGCGCCACGGTGGACTTCTTCTGGCCGATGGCGACGTAGATGCAGATGACGCCGGTCCCCTTCTGGTTGATGATGGTGTCGATGGCGATGGCGGTCTTTCCGGTCTGACGGTCGCCGATGATCAACTCGCGCTGGCCGCGCCCGATGGGGATCATGGCGTCGATCGCCTTGATCCCCGTCTGCAGCGGCTCCTTCACCGGGGTTCGCTCGACCACCCCGGGGGCGATTCTCTCCACCGGCCCGTACAGCTTGGTCTCGATCGGCCCCTTGCCGTCGATCGGCTGTCCCAGCGGGTTGACCACGCGGCCCACCAGCTCGGGCCCCACCGGGACTTCCATGATGCGCCGTGTCCGGCGAGCCTGGTCCCCTTCCTTGATGAGCGTGGTCTCGCCGAACAGCACGGCGCGGACGCTCCCTTCCTCCAGGTTCAGGGCGAGCCCCAGCACGTCGTGCGGCAGCTCGATCAGCTCGCCGGCCATGCAGTTCTCCAGGCCGTGGATGCGGGCGATGCCGTCGCCGACCGACACCACGGTGCCCACTTCGGCCACGTCGATCTCACGCTCGAACCCTTCGATCTGCTGCCGAAGGACGGTGGCGATCTCGTCCGCCCTGATGCTCGTGATCATGAACGACTCTCCATCACGCCAGGAGGACCCTGCGGATCCTCGAAAGTTGCTTGCGCAGGCTGCCGTCGTAAACCACCGACCCCACCTTGGTCACGGCACCGCCGATCAGCGCCTTGTCCGTTCGAAACGAGACCCGCACCTCGCGCCCGGTGAGCCGGGCGAGCACCTGCTCCCACTCCGCGCGCAGCCCGGCGTCGATGGGAGCGGCCGTCACCACCTCGGCGCTGGCCACGTTGAGCCGCTCGTCGCGCAGCTCCTGGAACTTCGCCACCATGTCGGGCAGGACCGGCATCCGCCCCTTGTCCAGGACCAGATGGAGGAACCGCGCCGTGGTGGGGTGGGCGCCGATCCTGGACAGGACCATGTCGAGCAGCCCCCGGCGCTTGGCGATCGGCTGGCCCGGATGATCCAGGACACGGATCATGGACGGCAGCTCCCTGACGAGCGCCGTCATCTGTTCGAGATCCGCCCCTACCTTCGCCAGGTCATCGGGGGAGGTGAGCGCCTCGGCCAGGGCCGTGGCGTAACTGGTCGCTATGTCGACGTCGGCCAAGCACCGCACTCCGCAACGAGCCGCCACCGTGCGGGGCGGACGCTCGCCACCATGACGATCCGCACCTCCACGGCCCCTGCGTGACGCTGGTCGGTGCCGGAGACCGCAAGGAGGGTAAAACCCGTCCCTTCAAAAAGAAGGGCGGTAATCTACCACGGCTTCGGACGGAGCGTCAACGAGCCCACTCCCAAGAAGGCGCGCGGAGCGCGCATCCCGCCCGAGGCGGCGGGGCCGCCTGCGCCCCGCGGCAGCGGGAGGTCGAGTCATCGCTCCGGCCCGGGCCGCTTCGAGAGCCCCGGCGGCTCGCCCGGCCCCTCGGTAATGCTATTTAGTTCGTACGGCCTTCCAAAACGTCGAACAGCCGCTCCAGCTCCTCGGCGGAGTAGAACTCGATCTCGATCCTCCCCTTCCCTTTCTCGGCGCCGCGGATGCGGACCTTCGTCCCGAGGGCTCGCTGCAGCCGCAGCTCGGCGTCACGGATGTTAGGGTCCAGGACCTGCTCTTTTTCCGGCGACTTCTCCCTTCCCTTGCCGCGAGACAATTCCTCGGCGGCTCGCACCGTCATGTCCCCGGCGGCCATCCTCTCGGCCGCCTCTTGAATTTGCTCGGGGGGCAGCCCGAGCAGCGCCTTGGCGTGCCCGGCCGTCAGCGCTCCGGTTCGCATCATGTCCTGGACACCGCCGGGGAGCTTCAGGAGTCTCAGGGTGTTGGCGACGGAGGAACGGCTGCGTCCCAGCTTGCCGGCGACCTCTTCCTGGGTGAGGCCGTGGGTGGATATCAGCGAAGAAAAAGCTCTGGCCTCTTCGATCGGGTTGAGCTGCTGGCGCTGGATGTTCTCGATGAGCGCCAGCTCGAGCGACCGCTCATCGCCGGCGTCCTGGGTGATGGCCGGGATCGTGCGCAGCCCCGCCATCCGGGCGGCCCGCCAACGCCGCTCTCCGGCGATCAGCTCGAAGCCGGTCCCGCTCCTGCGGACGAGGACCGGCTGCAGCAGTCCGGCGGTCTTGATGGAGGAGGCGAGAGCCTGGAGCTCCTCCTCGTCAAACCGCTCCCGAGGCTGGGTCCGGCTCGGCGTGATCCGATCCACCTCCAGGTCGATCATCCCCTGCCGGCCCGGCTCCGGCTCCCGGGTTGCCGGGTTGTCCGGCAGGAGCGAGCTCAGACCTCGTCCAAGCGCCCGTCTTTTCATGCGCGACAATCTCCTTCGCCAGACCGAGATACGCCTCGGCTCCCTTTGACTTTATGTCATAGAGGACAATGGGCTTACCAAAGCTGGGCGCCTCCCCCAGCCGCACGTTCCGGGGCACGATGGCCTTGAAGACGGAGTCGCCGAAGTACTGCTGCACCTCGGTGACCACCTGCCTGGCGAGGTTCGTCCGGTCGTCATACATCGTCAGGAGGATCCCCTCCAGGCTCAGGTCCGGGTTGAAGGCGTTGCGGACTCGCTTGAGGGTCTCCATCAACTCGGTGAGTCCCTCAAGCGCCAGATACTCGCACTGCACCGGGACGAGCACCCCCCTGGCCGCGCAGAGGGCGTTGATGGTCAGCAGCCCCAGCGCCGGCGGGCAATCGAGCACGATGAAGTCGAACGCTTCGCCGAGCGGGCCGATCGCCTCGCGCAACTTGTGCTCCCGTCCTTCCATCGCGGCGAGCTCCAGCTCGGCGCCGATCAGATCGCGGTCGGCGGGCAGAAGCGACAGATGAGCCAGCTCGGTCGGAAGCAGAACATCTCCTGCCGGCGCATCGCCCGCGAGGACATCGTAAAGACTTGGGCGGTCCGCCTGGGCAGGGACTCCAAGGCCTCTGGTCGCGTTGCTCTGGGGATCGGTGTCGATCAGCAGGGTTCGGCGCTCTCCGACCGCGAGCGAGGCGGCAAGGTTGATGGCCGTGGTGGTCTTCCCCACTCCGCCCTTCTGGTTGGCGACGGCGATGATCCTTGCCATGCAGCCTCCGGGTTCCGGCTCTCAGGCGAGCGCGGCGGGGAGAGTACCACGGAGCCGCCCGGCCCGAAACCGGAATGTTCCACGTGGAACAATTTTGGCCGCTCAGTGGACGGTCGGCGACACCGGCCCGGGTGAATTCATGCCGATGACCAGGAGAAACGATGCCTTCATACCGGGCAGCGTCGTGTCGGCCAGCAGCGTGAGGGACTGGTGGAGCTGGCGGAGGACCTGGTCCCGTCCCGCCTCCCCCACCAGGAAGAAGAGCCTGCCGCTGGGGCGAAGGGCTGCCGGGGCGCCGGTGAGGACGGCGGGGATCGCGGCGACAGCCCGCATGGTGATGCAGTCCCAGCGGCCGTACCGCGACAGATCGTTCGGGCTGTCGACCCTTCCCCTGATCACCATGGCATCGGTGAGCCGCAGCTCGTGAATGACATTCTGGAGGAACACCCCTTTGCGGACCGTCGGCTCCATCATCGCCAGCCGAAGGTCCGGCTGCGCGCACTTGAGCGGGATGGCGGGAAAGCCGTTGCCCGATCCCACGTCGAGCAGTGCTCCACGCGGCTCGTGGATGAAGGGGAGGATCGCCAGCGACTCGAGGATGTGGCGCTTCACCAGCACGGCCGGCTCGGCGCTCCCCACGAGCCGAACGGCATGGTTCCACTTCGCGACCATCCTGGCATGGGACGCCAGCCGGTCGACCGCCTCGGCGGGGAGAACGACCCCCGCCGAGGCGAGCTCACTGTCCAGGATCGGCCGGATGTCTGCGCTTTGCACGGTTTCCCTTGTGGGTGTGGACCCGGAGGATGGCCACTGCGGCCGGCGTCACGCCGCTGATGCGGGCTGCTTGTCCCAGCGTGGCCGGGCGGAGTCTGGCGAGCTTCTCCACGATCTCGGCGGAGAGGCCTGGGATGCCGGCGAAATCGAGCCCCTCGGGGATTCGCCGGCCGGCGTCCAGCGCCAGCCGGTCCAGCTCCCGCCTGGCCTGGCTCACGTACCCGCTGTACTTGATGCGCCCCTCGATCAGGCTCTTGTCCCGGTCGCTCAGCCGGACAGGGGCCGGACCGGCATCCGCCTCGATGTCGTCGAACCGGACATCCGGTCTGGCCAGGCGCCGGCTCGCGGCGCCCAGCCACGCCAACGCCCGCTCCACCCGGTCGTACCTGGACAGGAACCGCTCGTAGGCCTCGGCGCTCACCAGGCCGATCCGCCACCCATGAGGGGTCAGCCGCGCGTCGGCGCTGTCGATGTCCAGGAGGAGGCGGTGTTCGGCGCGGGAGGTGAACATCCGGTAGGGCTCGCTCGTCCCCAGGCGCACCAGGTCATCCACCAGCACGGCCGTGTAGGCCTCGTGCCGCCCCAGTATGAGCGGCTCCTCCCCTCGCACCTTCAGCGCCGCGTTGATGCCGGCCATGATGCCCAGAGCGCCCGCCTCTTCGTAGCCGGTGGTGCCGTCAATCTGCCCTGCCAGGTAGAGCCGGTCGATTCTCCAGGTCTCGAGCGTCGGCTTGAGTTCGGTCGGATGGACGAAGTCGTATTCGATGGCGTATCCCGGCCGGACGATCTCCGCCCCGGAGAGCCCATCGATCGAATCGATCAGCTCCCGCTGCGCCTCGCGAGGCAGGCTCGTCGAGATCCCATTCAGATAGATCTCGTCGGTCTGCCTCCCTTCCGGCTCGATGAAGATCTGGTGCCGCGCCCTGTCCGCGAACCGCACCACCTTGTCCTCGATGGAAGGGCAGTACCGCGGACCCACCCCGGTGATGCACCCGCCGTAGAGCGGAGAGTCGGCCAGGCGGGCCCGGATGACGGCGTGCGTGCGCTCGTTGGTCCAGGCGATGTGACAGGGAACCTGCTCCCGGTCCAAGCGCTCGGTCCCGAATGAGAACGGCACCGGGTCGGCGTCGCCGTGCTGCGGCTCGAAGCGGCCGAAATCGATGGTGTCGCGCCGCAGCCGCGGGGGCGTCCCTGTCTTCAGACGGCCGATCCCGAAGCCGAGCTGCTCGAGCCGTACGGCGAGATCGATCGAGGGGGCTTCACCCAGCCGGCCCGCAGGAAAGCTCTCCCTGCCGATGTGGATGAGTCCTCTGAGGAACGTCCCGGTGGTCGCCACGACGCAGCGGGCCTCGACCCGCCGCCCGTCGGCGAGCAGGACCCCTCGGGCCTCGCCGGCCGCGAGCAAGAGGTCGGCGACCATCCCCTCCACCAGCTCCAGGCCGGGCAGCGCTCTCAGCTCACGCAGCATGACGCGGTGGTAGAGAGCCTTGTCCGCCTGGGCCCGCGGAGCCCGCACCGCCGGGCCCCGGCTCCGGTTGAGCAGCCGGAACTGGATTCCCGCCTCGTCCGTGACCCGGCCCATCAGCCCGCCGAGGGCGTCGATCTCGCGCACGAGGTGCCCCTTGGCGATCCCCCCCACGGCCGGGTTGCACGACATCCTGGCGACCGACCCGATGCTCGGGGTGACCATGGCGGTGTGCAGCCCCATGCGGGCGGATGCGTGCGCCGCCTCGCAGCCCGCATGGCCGGCCCCGATGACGATGACGTCGAACCGCATGACGCTCCTACTTGCCGATGCAGAACGTGGAGAAGATGCGATCGTAGATCGTCTCGGGGCTCACCGGGGCGGTGATGTCGCCCAGCGATGCCAGCGCCGCGTGCAGCTCGACCACCACCACCTCCTCGGTCAGCCCTTCTGCCAGCCGGCTGCCGGCCGCGGCCAGCCGGGCGGCGCAGTCCGCGAGCGCCGCGTGGTGCCGTGCGCTGGTCACCAGCAGCCGGCGGCCGGAGGGCTGCTCGTCCACGCCCAGCCGGCGGCCTATCGCCTCCCGCAGGGGAGCCAGGCCCTCCCGCGTGACCGAGGAGACTCTCGCTCCGACCCTGGGCTCCGAGGCCCATTCCAGCGACGGCCGGTCGATCTTCCCGGCCGCCAGCAGGGCCCGGCCTTGCAGCTCCGCCATCAGGCGCTCGTCGGCCTCCTGCAGAGGCTCGTCGCACGGGCACAGAAGCACGACGACGTCGGCCTGCTGCGCTTGTGCCCGCGTCCGGGCCATCCCCTCCCGCTCCAGCGGATCGGCCTCGTCACCGAGACCTGCCGTGTCGATCAGGGTGACGGGGACCCCGGCCAGGTCGATCCGCTCGGAGAGGAAATCACGGGTGGTCCCTGGCCGGTCGCTGACGATGGCGCGCTCCGTGTCGAGCAACGCGTTGAAAAGGCTTGATTTGCCGGCATTGGTGCGGCCTGCGATGACCACCCTTGCCCCCTCGCGCAGAAGCCGGCCCTGGCGGTAGCTGCGCAGCAGCTCCTCCACGTCGGTCCGGATGCCGGCCAGGCGCGCCGCCAGATTCCCCTCCGACGCCGCCACATCCGGCTCTTCGGCGAACTCGATGCTCGCCTCGGCCCGGCAGATCGCTTCCACGAGCGCATCCTTGATCTGCTCGACCCTGCTGGAGAGCGCACCGCGAAGCTGGCCGAGCGCCGCCTCCGCCGCGCCGCGGGTGGCGGCTTCGATGAAGTCCCGCACCCCCTCGGCCTGCGCCAGGTCCATTCGGCCGTTGACCACGGCGCGGTAGGTGAACTCTCCCGGGGAGGCAGGGCGCGCCCCCGCCGCCAGCAGCTCCTCGAGAATCCTCTCCACGACGACGGGGTTGCCGTGGCAGGTGAGCTCCACGAGATCCTCCCCGGTGTACGACCGGCCGGCCGGATAGTAGGTCAAACAGCCTGTGTCGATCTCCTGGCCGCCCTCGCGGCCATGGATGCTCCCGAGCACCGAGCGCCGCGCCGGCGGCGGATCCGGGCTTCCCGAGGTGAACAGGCGCCGGGCGATGAGAAGGGCATCGGGACCGCTGAGCCGGATCAGGGCGATCGCCGCGCGCCCGGAAGGGGTGCTGAGGGCGGCGATGGTCTGGTGAGGCTGGTTCATCCCGCCGGGCCGGTCAGGCGGGGGTGATCAGGATTCGCTTGAGGAAGCCGTCTCCCTGGCTCGCCGAGGCCACCCCTTCCTGCTCCGCCAGGGCCAGATGGACCAGCCGGCGCTCGTAGGGGTTCATGGGCGCCAGCTCCATCGGCTGGCGCAGCTTGCGTACCTTGTCGGCTGCGGACAGCGCGATCTGCACCAGCTCGGCGTCGCGCCCCTTGCGGTACCCTTCGCAGTCCACCACCAGCCGCTTGTCGAGCTGCAGCCGCGCCTCGGCCACCTTGCCCATCACAAGCTGCAGGGCATCCAGCACGCCCCCCTTGCGCTCCAGGAGCAGGTAGGCGTCGGGCCCGCCCAGATCCACCTGAAAGGAATCCGGCTCCTCGGTCACCGACGCGGTGAGGGAGAGCTTCATCGCGTCGAGGAAGCGCCTGGCAAGCTCCTCGATGTCATGCCGTCTGTCCATCTTCTGCCCTCCGGGCGCCGGCGGCCGCCTCCCGAGCGCGGTGGCCGGCTTCGAGCTGATCGGCCTTTCGGTTGATCACGAACTGCTGAGCCATTCCCAGCAGGTTGCTCGTGAGCCAGTAGATCACCAACCCGCTGGGCATGTGCATCATGAAGAAGGTGAACATGACCGGCATGAACATCATCATGCGGCGCTGCATCGGGTCGGGGATGGAGGACGACGTCATCGCCTGCTGCAGGAGCCAGGAAGCTCCCATCAGCAGCGGGGTGATGTAGTAGGGGTCCCTCAGGGAGAGATCCTGGAGCCATCCCAGGAACGGGGCCTGCCTCATCTCGATGGTGACCGCCAGCAGGTTGTAGAAGCCGATGAACACGGGCATCTGGAGCAGGAGCGGCAGGCAGCCCCCGAGGTTGCTCATGGGGTTGACTCCCTCCTTCTTGTACAGGCCCATGATCTCCTCGTTCATCTTGGCCTGTGTCTCCATCGAGCGCTTCATCTTGCGGTACTTCTCCTGGATCGACTTCACGCGGGGAGCCAGCTTGGCCATCTTCTTGCTCGTCTGGCGCATGGTGATCGACGAGCGGTAGGTGATCGGGAAGAAGGCCAGGCGCACCACAAAGGTCAGGATGATGATCGACCAGCCGTAGTTGCCCACGTAGCCGTTGATCCAGGTGAGGGCCAGGAACAGCCCCTTGGTGCAGAGATAGATCAGCGAGAAGTCGGAGAAGTGGATGGCCTTGGTCAGGTCCTGCCCCAGCGCCTCGAGGGTGCGGTAGTCCTTGGGCCCCACGAACAGCTTCCACGCCGCCGGTCCCTCCGCGTGCAGCCCGGCCGTCAGCAGCGGCTCGGCGGCGGCCCCCGGCCGGGGCGGAGCCAAGACAGGCTCCAGCACCAGGGTCAGAGGCGCCGCTTTCTCCCCGGCCGTTCCCAGCGCGAGGGACGCGAAATACGTGGACTCCAGGCCGGCCCACAGCACCGGGGTCCCGGTGGCGGGCCCGTAGACCACGCGGCGCTCCAGCTTGCCGGGGAGCATCCTGTTGACGCTGGATCCGTCGTGCACGACGGCCTGGCCCTCGACGTGCCCGTAGGAGGAGGTGTCCCCCACGACCGGCTGCGAGAGCCCGGTGGCCCAGACCAGCACGGCGGGGACGGGGCGGCCATCGCGGGTGACTTCCAGCGAGGCGCGCGCGACGTAGCCGTCCTGCGACAGAGCCAGGCTCTTGCGCACGGCAAGGCCCTTGCCGTCGGCGTAGCTGAAGGCGACGCGCCGGCCCGGGCCGAGCCCGGAGGGGTCCCCTGCGGGGATCTCTTCGATCTCATGGCGGTGCAGTGCCGTTGCCAGGCGCCGGGAGGTCTCTTCGTCCCCCGGCAGCTTCACCTGGAGCGGGAGGACATCCGCCGCGGCCGCCTGCTCCGGAATGAGGTCGACCGGCCTTCCTTCATCGAGGGTGTAGCGCGGGAGCCTCCACCAGGTCACCCTTCCGCCCTGGTTGGTGAGGCGGACGTCCTGGGTCCCGGTTATCAGCCGGAACTCCTCGGCCGCCTCGGCCTGGATCGCCTCGGCCGCGGGTGTGGGGGCCGGCGGCCCCTCCACGGGGGCTGGAGGCTCCGCCTCGCCGGGGCCGGGGGCCGCTCCGCTGGACTCGGCAGCAGGGGGCGGGACGGAGGGGCCCTGGGTCACCGGCGGGATGAAGAAGATCTGCCACAGGACAATGACGGCGACGGAGAGCAGGACGGCGACGAGAGCGCGTTTTTCCAATGGTCCTTACCTGACGGGATCGAAGCCGCCCCGGTGCAGCGGATGACACCGCAGGAGACGGCCGATCAGCATGGATGTTCCCTTCATCACGCCGTACCGCTGGACCGCCTGGTAGCCGTAGACCGAGCAGGTCGGCTCGAAGCGGCAGGCGGCCGGCAGCAGCGGCGACACGAACCTCTTGTAGAAGCGCAGCGAGGCGAGCGCGGCAGCCGACAGCCACTTCATGATCGTCTCTTCTCCTGCTGCGCGAACCTGACCATCCCCTTCTCGATCTCGCTCCTCAGCGCCTCCAGCGGCACCCAGGCGATCTCGGGGCGGCCGTGGACCACGATGTCCAGTCCGGCCTCCCTCAGAGCCCTGTTCCTGCGGAAGATCTCCCTCAGGCGCCGGCGGGCCAGGTTCCTGACGACGGCGTTGCCCACCTTGCGGCTCAAGGTGACGCCGAGACGGCTGCGCCCGGCGCTGTTGGGAAGGATGAAGAGGACGAAGTGGCGGCCCGGGATCCTCACCCCGCGCGAGTAAACAGCGTCGAACTCCCGGCGGTGGTGGAGCCTGTCGTCGCGGGTGAACCTCTCGCCGCTCGGCGGCCCTAGACGGTCAATCTCTTCCGGCCTTTGGCCCGCCTGCGCTTCAGGACGAGGCGGCCTTTCGCGGTCTTCATCCTGGCACGGAAGCCGTGCTTCTTCTTGCGCCGGTCGTTGTTGGGCTGGAACGTGCGCTTCGCCATGCATCCCCCGGGCCGATCCGCATCCCGATCATCGCCTGTGGCATTGAACCCCGCATGTTACCGGCCAGGGCGCCGTCACGTCAAGTGAAGCTCCGGCGTTCGTTGCCCTGTCTTCGCCCACTATGATAGACTGGCCCGGCTTGATGAGGCGCCGCAGGCAGGCGGAAGATCGCCCACCCTAGACCCCCCCGATCGAGGGCTTCCGGCACAACATCTGGCCTCACCAGGCGGCGTGACACAAGACTTGGCACCCGGGGGCCCCGCCGTGGGCGAGGGCGGGGGATGGGCAGATCGTCCAGCGTAAAGCCTTCAGGCACAACGCTTTCCAGCTTGTCATCTTTTCCACAGATGTTGAAAAGTTGTGGATCCTGAAGGACCTGGATGAACATCTGGGACAAGATCCTCGACAACCTCGAGGCGAAGGTCAATCCGCGGAGCTTCGCTACCTGGCTGCGCCCCACAGCCCTGGCGCGCGACGAAGGAAGGACCATCTACGTCTCCGTGCCCAGCGAGTTGTTCGCCAACTGGCTTTCGAAGAACTACATGGAGCTCATCAAGGAAACGGCAGGCGACCTGGAGCGCCGCGAGGCGGAGTTCGCCTTCGTGTACGGCGAGAAGGAGCGCGAGGGCCTCGAGGGGAAGGCGGGCGAAGCCACCCCGGCCAGCGCCCCCCTCAACTCCAAGTACACGTTCGACACGTTCGTGGTGAGCTCCAGCAACGAGATGGCCCACGCGGCGGCCCTGCGCGTGGCCGAGCAGCCGTCATTGACCTACAACCCTCTCTACATCTATGGAGGCGTGGGGCTGGGAAAGACCCATCTCATGCACGCCATCGGCAACCATCTCACCCTGACCCGGCCGCAGCTCAGGCAGCGTTACATCTCGACCGAGACGTTCATGAACGAGCTGATATCCTCCATCCGGTTCGAGAAGACCGTCGACTTCCGCGAGCGCTACAGGGGGATCGACCTGTTGCTGATCGACGACATCCAGTTCCTGGCCGGCAAGGAGCGGACGCAGGAGGAGTTCTTCCACACCTTCAACTCCCTCTACGAGTCGCAGAAGCAGATCGTCATCACCAGCGACTGCCCGCCCCGGGAGATTCCCACGATAGAAGAGCGGCTCAGGTCCCGCTTCGAGTGGGGGCTCATAGCCGACATCCAGCCGCCCGACCTGGAGACCAAGGTCGCCATCCTGAACAAGAAAGCCGAAGAGCGCCAGGTCGTGGTGCCGCAGGACGTCGCGCTGTTCATCGCCAGCCGCGTCCGGTCCAACATCCGGGAGCTGGAGGGCTCACTCATCCGCGTGGCGGCCTACTCCTCGGTCACCAACCGGGAGATCGACCTCACCCTGGCCAAGGACGTCCTGAAGGACGTCCTGGCGGACGACAGCAAGGGTGTCTCCATCGAATCGATCCAGAAGTACGTGTCCAACTACTTCCACCTGAGGGGCCCCGAGATCAAGTCCAAGAGCAACACCAAGCAGATCGCGTTCCCCCGGCAGATCGCCATGTACCTCTGCAAGGCGCTCACCGACTCGTCGCTGCCGGAGATCGGCAAGCGCTTCGGGGGCAAGCACCATTCCACCGTCATCCACGCCATCAAGAAAGTGGAGACCAAGCGAAGCCTCGAGCGGGATTTCGACAAGATGATCAACAGCTTTATCGAGGCGCTGAAATGACTTGGGCCGACGCTGTGGACGCTTCGGCGTGGAGGGTGTTCGCGACTGCGCCGGCGCCCGCGGACACGAGGAAATCAGGAACCGGCGGCGCCCGCGGCGGACGAAAGTCGGCGATCGTTGAACAGGGCAAGCGCCTGATGCCGTTCGCGTCCGGGCGTTACCCGGATGATCCACAGCCCCTGCTACTACTGCTGATCCGATCCAGATCCTTGAAACATCATTCAAAGAGATCGTCGTAACGGAGGTGGCCCCATGGAGTTCGTCGCCAGGCAATCGGCTCTCTTGAGGGAACTCAACCTGATCCAGGGGGTCGTGGAGAAGAAGAACACCGTTCCCATCCTCGCCAACGTGCTCCTGTCGGCCTCCACCGACGTGGTGGAGGTGATGGCCACCGACCTGGAGGTCAGCGTGCGAAGCTCGCTGACGGCGGGGGTGACCAGGCCGGGGGCCCTGAGCGTCTCGGCCAGGAAGCTGCACGAGATCGTGCGGGCCCTGCCCGACTCGGAGGTGGAGATCAAGAGCGACGGGGACAACTGGGCCACCATCACCTGCGAGCGCTCTCACTTCCGCCTGATGGGGCTTCCGAAAGATGACTTTCCCACCCTCATGTCGCCGGGCAAGGGGGACAAGGTCACCTTCGGGGTGCAGCAGTTCCGGGAGATGGTGCAGAAGGTCATCTTCGCCGTGACCGTGGACGACGCGCGCTTCGCCCTCAACGGCGCCCTGATGGTCCTGGAGAAGGGGACGATCTGCCTGGTGGCCAGCGACGGCCACAGGCTGGCCTACGTGGCCAGGCCGGTGGAGGGGGGCCGCCCCGTGGATCGGGATATCCGGGTGGTCATCCCTCACAAGGCCCTGGGCGAGCTGCTGCGGATCGCCGAGGAGATCGGCGGGGAGATCGTGTTCTCCCGCCAGGAGAACCAGATCTTCTTCGAGATGGGGCGGTGCACGCTCAGCTCCCGCCTGCTGGAGGGGCAGTTCCCCAACTACGAGAAAGTCCTTCCCAAGGGGAACGACAAGGTCATCGAGCTGGACCGGACGGCGTTCTTCGACGCGGTGCGGAGGATATCGCTCATCGCCAACGAAAGGAACCGGGCGGTGAAGGTGTCGCTGGCCAAGGGACGGCTGGAGATCTCCTCCAAGAACCCGGAGCTGGGAGAGGCCAGGGAGAACGTGAGCGTGGACTACGGAGGAGGCGAGGTCGAGATCGGCTTCAACGCCAAGTACCTGATGGACTTCCTGGGCGTGGTGGAGTCCGAGACCGTGGTCTTCGAGCTGAAGGACGAGGCCACCCAGGGGCTGCTGCGCCCGGGCAGGAACGGGGCGGCCGCCAAGCAGGTCAAGTCCAAGGGGGCGGCCAAAGACGGCAACGGGGCGGCGCAAGGCGGCGGTGAGTACAAGTACGTCGTCATGCCCATGAGGATCTGAGGACGATGGCGAAGAGCGACGAAACGGCGCCGGTGATGCCGCCGCTGGATTCCGCGCCGGGGACGTACGACGCGACCCGCATCAAGGTCCTGGAGGGCCTGGAGGCGGTCCGCAAGCGGCCGGCCATGTACATCGGCTCGACCGGCGAGACGGGGCTCCACCATCTGGTGTACGAGGTGGTGGACAACTCGGTGGACGAGGCGCAGGGAGGGTACTGCGACCACATCGAGGTTTTCATCCATCTCGACAACAGCGTCACCGTGCAGGACAACGGCCGCGGGATCCCCGTGGACATCCACCCCACCGAGAAGAAGCCGGCCGCCGAGGTGGTCATGACCACGCTGCACTCGGGGGGGAAGTTCGACAACGTGGCTTACAAGGTCTCCGGGGGACTCCACGGGGTGGGCGTGTCGGTGGTCAACGGCCTGTCGGAGTCCCTGGAGCTGGAGATCTGGCGCGAAGGGAAGGTGTACCAGCAGTCGTACGAGAGGGGCAAGCCGTCCACGCCTTTCCAGGAGGTGGGAAAGACCTCGCGCCGCAGCGGCACCAAGGTGACCTTCAAACCGGACACGGAGATCTTCGAGACCACCAGCTTCTCCTACGACGTCCTGTCCCAGAGGCTGCGCGAGCTGGCGTTCCTGAATCCCGGAGTCCGCATCGACATCAACGACGAGCGCACCGGCAAGAGCCACACGTTTCACTATGCCGGCGGGATCGTGGACTTCATCAAGCACCTGAACCACAGCAAGACCACGCTCCACCCGGATCCGATCCAGGTGGCCGGAGACAAGGACAGCCTCCGCATCGACGTGGCCATGCAGTACAACGACACTTACGCCGAGAGCGTTTTCGCCTTCGCCAACTCCATCAACACCGTGGAAGGGGGCACGCACCTGTCGGGCTTCCGGGCGGCGCTCACCCGCTGCATCAACGCCTACGCCGTGAACAACGGCCTGAACAAGGACCTGAAGGAGGCCAGCATCACCGGCGAGGACGTGCGTGAGGGGCTGACCGCGGTGGTGAGCGTGAAGCTTCCCAACCCGCAGTTCGAAGGGCAGACCAAGACCAAGCTGGGCAACACCGAGGTGAAGGGGTACGTCGAGGCGATGCTCAACGACCGGCTGGCGGTCTTCTTCGAGGAGAACCCTCAGGTCGCCCGGCGCATCATCCAGAAGGTGATCGAAGCGGCCCGCGCGCGGGAGGCGGCCCGCAAGGCCCGCGACCTCACCCGGCGCAAGGGGTACCTGGACTCGTCCTCGCTGCCCGGGAAGCTGCACGACTGCCAGGAGCGCGATCCCCAGCACGCCGAGCTCTTCCTGGTGGAGGGGGAGAGCGCCGGCGGCTCGGCCAAGCAGGGCCGCGACCGGCGCTACCAGGCGATCCTCCCTCTCAAGGGGAAGATCCTCAACGTGGAGAAGGCCCGCTTCGACAAGATGCTGGGGCACGAGGAGATCAGGACGCTCATCACGGCGCTGGGCTGCGGCGTGCAGAGCATGGACGACTACGACCTGGGGAAGCTGCGCTATCACCGGCTGGTCATCATGACCGACGCCGACGTGGACGGCAGCCACATCCGCACGCTGCTCCTGACGTTCTTCTATCGCCAGCTCCGCGAGACGATCGAAAGGGGGTACCTGTACATCGCGCAGCCGCCCCTGTACAGGGTGAAGAAGGGCAAGACCGAGATGTACATCTCCAGCGACGAGGAGCTCAACCGCTTCCTCCTGTCGAAGGCCATCGAGGACAAGCTGCTGGAGACGCGCGCCGGGCGGGTCTTCCAGGGCCAGGGTCTCCAGAACCTCCTGGAGAAGCTGGTGGACCACAAGCGGTTCATGGACCTGCTGCAGCGGCGCGGGTACGACCGCGAGCTCTTGGAGGTCCTGCTCCAGGAAGGACTCTACCAGCGGCAGCACTTCGCCGAGCGGGACTGGATCGAGAAGGTGGCCGGAGCGCTCCGGCAGAAAGGGCGGCAGGTGGGGGACATCCGCCATGACGAGGAGCACAGCCTCTACGAGCTGACCGTGGGGCCGCGCCACATCGGCCATGGGGAGGTCAAGGTCTCCTGGGACGCCCTTGCCTCCACCGTCGAGTACCGGCGGCTCTACCAGTCGTACCTGGACATCGCCGATCTCGACAGCACTCCCTTGACCCTGTCCGATCTGCCGGCCGAGGGGGGCGAGAAGAAGGCCCCCCGCGCGCTGGGGACCAAGGACGAGCTGCTGGACACCATCCTGTCGGCGGGCAAGGAGGGGGTGCACATCCAGCGCTACAAGGGGCTGGGAGAGATGAACCCGGAGCAGCTCTGGGAGACCACCATGAACCCCGAGACCCGCCGCCTGCTCCAGGTGAGGATCGAGGACGCCACCGAGGCGGAGACCATCTTCAGCGTGCTGATGGGCGAGCAGGTCGAGCCCCGCCGCAGGTTCATCGAGACCAACGCGCTCGACGTGAGGAATCTGGACATCTGATGGAAGAGAAGCTGGATCGCATCGTTCCGGTCGACATCGAAGACGAGATGAGCAAGTCGTATCTCGACTACGCCATGTCGGTCATCATCGGCCGCGCGCTGCCCGACGTGCGCGACGGGCTCAAGCCCGTCCACCGCCGCGTGCTCTACGCCATGCACGACCTGGGCAACGACCACACCAAGCCCTACAAGAAGTCCGCCCGCATCGCCGGCGACGTCATCGGCAAGTACCACCCTCACGGTGAGGCGCCGGTCTACGACGCCATCGTGCGCATGGCCCAGGAGTTCTCCCTGCGCTACCCGCTCATCGACGGGCAGGGGAACTTCGGGTCGGTGGACGGCGATCCCCCCGCGGCCATGCGCTACACCGAGGTCCGGATGGCCAGGCTGACCTCGGAGATGCTGCGCGATCTGGAGAAGGAGACGGTGGACTTCGTCCCCAACTACGACGGCACGCTCGAGGAGCCGCTGGTGCTCCCCGCCGCCATCCCGAACCTGCTGGCCAACGGCGCCGACGGCATCGCCGTGGGGATGGCCACCAAGATCCCGCCGCACAACCTGCGGGAGCTGGTGGAGGGGCTGCTGCTCATCATCGAGAACCCGCGCTGCACGCTGCAGGACCTGATGCAGCACATCCAAGGGCCGGACTTCCCCACCGCCGGGCTCATCTACGGCCTGGACGGCATCCGGTCGGCCTACGCCACGGGCCGCGGGACGGTCGTCATGCGGGCCAGGGCCCACGTGGAGCAGGCTCAGCGCAAGGGCTTCGAGCGGATCGTGATCACCGAGATCCCCTATCAGGTGAACAAGGCGCGGCTCATCGAGCACATCGCCCAGCTCGTCCGTGACAAGCGGGTGGACGGCATCGCCGACATCCGCGACGAGTCGGACCGCGAAGGGATGCGCATCGTGCTCGACCTGAAGCGCGACGAGCCGGCCCAGCCGATCCTGAACTACCTCTTCAAGTTCACGCAGATGCAGGACACGTTCGGGGTCATCCTGCTGGCCATCGTGAACAACCAGCCCAGGGTCCTCTCGCTGCGGGAGATGCTCGACGCCTTCCTGTCCCACCGCAAGGAGGTCGTCTACCGGCGGATCCAGTTCGATCTGCGCAAGGCGCAGGATCGGGCCCACATCCTGGAAGGGCTCAAGATCGCCCTGGACCACCTCGACGAGGTGATCGCCACCATCCGCGCCGCCGCCAGCCCCCAGGTGGCCAAGGAGCAGCTTCGCTTCAAGCTCAAGCTGACCGACGTCCAGGCCCAGGCCATCCTGGACATGCGGCTCCAGCGCCTCACCGGCCTCGAGCGCCAGAAGATTCTCGACGAGCTGACCGAGGTGCTGGCCCTGATCGCCAGGCTCAAGGAGATCCTGGGCAGCGAGAAGCTGGTGCTCTCCATCATCTCCGGCGAGCTGCGCGCCGTCCGCGACACCTACGGCGACGACCGGCGCACCGAGATCGTCGGGCAGGTGGAGGAAATCTCGGTGGAGGACATGATCGCCGAGGAGGACATGGTGGTCACGGTGTCGCATTCCGGATACATCAAGCGGACTCCACTGGACATCTACCGGACGCAGGGGCGCGGCGGCAAGGGGCGCATCGGGATGACCACCCGGGACGAGGACTTCGTGGAGCACCTGTTCGTGGCCTCGACGCACTCCTACATCCTGATCTTCACCAACAAGGGACGGCTGCACTGGCTCAAGGTGCACGAGATCCCGCAGGTGGGCGCGGCCGCCCGCGGCAAGGCGCTGGTGAACTTCGTCAAGCTGGACGAGGGGGAGGAGTTCCGGGCGGTCCTGCCGGTGAAGGACTTCGAGGACGGCAAGTTCGTCACCATGGCCACCCGGCAAGGGGTGGTGAAGAAGACCGAGCTGAAGGCCTTCGCCAACGTCAGGAGCCATGGGATCATCGCCCTGTCCATCGACGCCGGGGACGACCTCCTGGCGGCCCGGCTCACCGACGGAAGCCAGGACATCATCCTGGCCACCCGCGACGGCAAGATCATCCGCTTCCCCGAGGACGACGTCCGCCCCATGGGCCGCGCCGCCCGCGGGGTGCGCGGCATCAAGCTGCGAACCAACGACGACGTGGTGGAGATGGACACCCTGGCCGGGGCCACGCACATCCTCACCGCCACGGAGAACGGGTACGGCAAGCGCACCGAGGTGGGGCTCTACCGGAAGCAGAGCCGCGGCGGAATGGGTATCATTGACATCAAGACCACCGCGCGCAACGGCAAGGTCGTCGGCGTGAAGGCCGTGGGCGAGGAAGACCAGATCATGCTCAGCACGACGTCGGGCATGGTCGCCCGCATGCGGGTCAAGCGGATCAGCGTGGTGGGCCGCAACACGCAGGGCGTGCGCCTCATGGTGCTGGAAGCGGGGGACAAGATCGCCTCCGCCGCCAAGGTCGTGGAGCGGGGCGACGACGCGGGCCCGGAGATCGCTCCGCCCGAGCCGACCGCCGAGGAGCTCGCCCAACTGGAGAAGGAATCCAAAGAGGAGGAGACGCCATGAAGTTCTTCCTCGACACCGGAAGCATCGAGGAGATCAGGCAGGCCGCGGCCACGGGCGTCCTGGACGGCATCACCACCAACCCCAGTCTGGTGGCCAAGGAAGGGCGCAACTTCCGGGAGCTGCTGCTGGAGATCTGCGCCATCGTGGACGGTCCGGTGAGCGCCGAGGTGACCGTCCCCGACACCGAGGGGATGGTGCGCCAGGGGTTGGAGCTGCGCGAGATCCATCCGAACATCGTGGTCAAGGTCCCCCTGTTCAAGGAAGGGATCATGGCCGTGCGGAAGCTGGCCCCGCAGGGAGTGAAGACCAACGTCACGCTCTGCTTCTCGGCCACCCAGGCGCTCATCGCGGCCAAGGCCGGGGCCACCTACGTCAGCCCCTTCATAGGGCGGCTCGACGACATCTCGCACGTGGGGATGGACCTCATCCGCGACATCCGCACCATCTTCGACAACTACGGCTTCTCCACGCAGATCCTGACGGCCAGCGTGCGGCATCCCGTGCACGTGCTGGAGGCCGCCCTGGCCGGATCGGACGTGGCCACGATGCCCCACAAGGTGTTCGACGCCCTCTTCAGGCACCCCCTCACGGACATCGGCAGCGAGAAGTTCCTGGCCGACTGGAAGAAGCTCAAGGCCTGATGGCTTCCGCCCCGCTCGACGAGCTGCGACGCCGCAACGCCGCCGCCGAGGCCGGGGGGGGCGCCCAGAGGGTGGCCCGCCAGCACGAAGCGGGCAAGCTGACCGCCCGGGAGCGGATCGATCTGCTGCTCGACCCCGGGAGCTTCCAGGAGTTCGACAAGTTCGTCGAGCACCGCAGCGACCTGTTCGGGATGGCGTCCCAGAGAATACCCGGCGACGGCGTCATCACCGGCCACGGCAGGATCGACGGCCGGCCCGTCTTCGCCTTCGCCCAGGACTTCACCGTCTTCGGGGGGTCGCTGTCGGAGACCTACGCCCAGAAGATCTGCAAGATCATGGACCTGGCCATGAAGGTCGGCGCCCCCATCGTGGGGCTCAACGACTCGGGCGGGGCCAGGATCCAGGAAGGGGTGGTGAGCCTGGCCGGCTACGCCGACATCTTCCTGCGCAACACCCTGGCGTCGGGCGTGGTCCCCCAGATCTCCGCGATCATGGGACCGTGCGCCGGGGGCGCCGTCTACTCTCCCGCCATCACCGACTTCAACATCATGGTGGACGGGACCTCCTACATGTTCATCACCGGCCCGGACGTCATCCGCACGGTGACGCACGAAGAGGTCACCAAGGAGGAGCTGGGAGGGGCCCGCACCCATGCCGCCCGCAGCGGTGTGGCGCACTTCGCCGCGGTGGACGATCGTGCCTGCCTGTCCCTCATCCGGGAGCTCCTCTCCTACCTTCCCTCCAACAACATGGACGATCCCCCTGCCCGCACGCCGTCGGACGACCCGGCGCGCGCGGACGAGCGGCTCGACGCCATCGTCCCGGAGAGCCCCAACCAGCCCTACGACATCAAGGAGGTCATCCGGCTGGTGGTGGACGAGGAGCGCTTCCTGGAGGTGCACGAGGAGTACGCCCGCAACCTGGTGGTGGGATTCGCCCGCCTGGACGGCAGGCCGGTGGGGATGGTGGCCAACCAGCCCGCCGTGCTGGCCGGGACGCTGGACATCGACGCCTCGCTCAAGGGCGCGCGCTTCGTGCGCTTCTGCGACGCCTTCAACATCCCGCTGGTGGTGTTCGAGGACGTCCCGGGCTTCCTCCCGGGCACCAAGCAGGAGTTCGGCGGCATCATCAAGCACGGGGCGAAGCTCCTGTATGCCTTCGCCGAGGCCACCGTGCCCAAGGTGACGGTCATCACCCGCAAGTCGTACGGCGGGGCCTACTGCGTCATGGCCAGCAAGCACATCCGCACCGACGTCAACTACGCCTACCCCACCGCGGAGATCGCCGTGATGGGACCGGAAGGGGCGGTGGAGATCCTCTACAAGAAGGATCTGGCCTCGGCGGCCGACCCGGCGGCGCTGCGGAAGGCCAAGGTGGAGGAGTTCCGGCGCGCCTTCGCCAACCCCTACGTGGCGGCCCAGCGCGGCTTCATCGACGAGGTGATCGAGCCCCGGTTCACGCGCCCCAAGCTGATCGCCACCCTGGGCATGCTGGCCAACAAGGTCGATCGCAACCCGCCGCGCAAGCACGGCAACATCCCGCTCTGAGGCTTCATCCGGCGCCGGCCCCCCTCCGGGCTGACTGTGGCCCGGAAGGGGACCGGCGCCGGTGTGACCGCCGAGGAAGGCCGCCGCCGGCCGCAACGGCCCCCGTACCCGGCAGGTCAAGCTCGCTTCGACTTCACCCGTGTCTCGCACCGCCGCGGGGCCACGGCCTCCTGCACGCCCTGCACGCCGTCTTCCTGGCCCGGCTGCGCGGCTTCCGGGGCGCGGGTGCGGACGAGGGCGCGGGGCGCCTCCTCGGCCGCGGCGGCCTGCGCCGGGGCCAGGATGCCGGCCGCCGCCATCGCGGCCGGGACCACGACGCCACGCGGCCCGTCCTGCGAGGAGGGTGCGCTCCCCAGGCCGATCACCCCGGTGGCCAGCGCTCCGGCCGCCAGATAGGCCCCGATCTTGAGCCTGGAAGGCGCCGACTCTCGGGGCATGGTCACGCTCCCTGCTCGCCGCACCGCGGCGCGTAAGGGGTCCTGATCACCACGCTCTGCCTGAGGCGATCCAGCGGCCAGATAGTGCCGTGGTCGAACGAATCGAGCTGGCTGGAGGCGACGTAGTAGAGGTCGCCGCCCACCAGGACCCCCGTGGTCGGGACGTCGAACTCGGGGCGGTTGCGGTCGAGCACCCTCAGGCACAGGACCGACTCAAGCCCGGGGTCCATCTCGGCCGAGACGACCCGGGCCAGGCCGCGGGTCAGGGCGTTCTGCACCGCCACCACCGTGCGGCCGCGCACGTAGAGGCCGTCCACCCCGGCCAGCGAGGCGTCCGGGGGGAGACGCAGCGCCCGCACCTGCCGGCTGGCCACATCCATCACCTGCACCCCGCGCCGGTGATCGGCCAGAAAGAGCAGCCGCCCGTCGTCCGAGGCGGCGATGCCGTTGACCATCCCGTCGTAGGCGGCGAAGCGCTCCAGCGTCCCCTTGCCCGGGTCGACCCGGAAGATGCCGTCGGCCCCCGAGGAGAGGTACCAGGCCCCCTCGGTGGCGGGGGTCAGGTCGTTGAAGCAGAGGGGGCTTTCCTTGCTGCCGCTCTCGTAGCGGGCCACCACCTTTCCGGTGGCGAGATCGAAGCGGAACACAGCCGTCCGGCCCCTGGTCGCCGCCTCGTCCGGCACCATCGGCGGGTCCGGGTCGACCAGGTTGCAGGCGTTGGCCCAGATCTCGCGGCGCTCCTGGTCCACCTTTATCCCAAGCACGCTCCACAGCCCCGAGCCCGCCTGGGGCACGAAGTCGCGGGCGTCCCCGGAGGCGTCCACCCGCACGATCTTCCTCTTGTGCAGGCTCCCCACGTAGAAGACCTTCTCCCGGGGGTCGTAGGCGACGCTTTCCGGTATGAGGTCCTTCTCCGCCAGGGAGAAGGCCACGGTCCCGGTCGCCAGCGCCCCGGCGTTGGCCCGCAGCAGGTCGAGGGCGGCGGTGAGGTCGGCCCTGCCGGCGGAAGCGAACGACGTCTCGATCCGCTCCAGATGTCCGGTTCCTCCCTGCCTGCCGGCCCGCAGGAGGTACTCCAGCCCCTCGGCAGGACGGCCCGACAGGGCCAGCGCCTCCCCTGCCCTGATCAGCACCCCGGGGTGGTTCGGGACCATGCGGGCCGCCTCCATCCAGGCGTCGGCCGCCTCGGCAAAGGCCCCCTCGCGCATGGCCCCCTCGGCCCGGCGGAGGCTCTCCTCCAGGGAGGCCCGGGCGGGCGGAGCTTCGGCCGCGGCCAAGGCCAGGGCCGCCGCCAGGGATGCCGTCGCGAGGGTCATGGGTTTCGAGTCCTTGGCTGGGGGAGGCGCCCTCCCGGCGAGGGCGCCTCCAGTTTTCGTCAGTTGCGGGCGATCGCCGTGTTGTCGGCGTGCGCCAGCATATGGTTGCCGATCCACTGGGCCAGGACTTCCTGAGGAACCGGCGCCAGGGTTGCGGTCAGCTTCTTCTCCGCGCCGGCGCGCAGGACCGTGTAGGTGATCTCCTTGCCCGGGGCCATCGCCTTCTTGGCCGCCTTGAGGGCCTCCTTGTTCGACTCGTCGGCGAACTTGAGCCCTTGCAGGGCGACCAGGACGTCCCCTTCCTTGAAGCCGGCCGACTCCGCCGGGCTGCCGGAGACGACCTTCTTCACCAGCATCTTGCCGTCCTCGGACTTGTCCAGCTCGATGCCCACCCACCCGCTGTTCTTCATGTCGTGGGCCATCATGTCCAGGCAGGCCTGGGTGGCCTTGGTGCACTTGTAGTGGTCTCCACCCGCCATCGCCGCCGGCGCGATCGCCAGCACGGCCGCAACTGCCAACGCGACCCGACGCTTCATCCAGCACCTCCCGTCAAGGGGGGCCCGTCCGGCCGGCGACGAACCCTCGTTTCGCTGCGGATCTTACGGGGCAGGGGAGTAAACGGCCTAAAATGAGGGTAAAAAGGTGTCTCCGTTGTCAACGGACTGTAAAGAGGCGCTGCCGGAAGCCAACGGAAGACTCCGGGGGGCGTATATTCCCGGCCTATGAAGGCCTTCCTGAAGCGCCACGTGCTGTGGGCGGGGTTTCTGGCGGTGCTCGTGCCGCTGACGGTGATGCTCGTCCTGCAGTACCGCTGGCTGGTGGAGCTGCAGACCAAGTCCGCCATCGCCCACGAGGCGACCCTGAAGAACTACCTCGAGGCGGTGGCCACCAAGTCCGAGTACCACTACAAGGAGCTGGCCACGGCCGCCCTGAACCTCCCCGCGTGGATGTTCATCGAGAACCGCCTGGACAAGGCGGCCTACCACTTCGACAAGTTCATGAAGAAGGGCCCCCTGGGGGTGAAGCGCTTCTTCGTGCTGAGCTTCGTGCGAGAGGACCACGGGAAGGCCCTGGTGTACGAGCCCTCCATCCCGGCGATGGAGCCCCCCGCCAGCGCCGCCGAGCAGCGCGCCATCTACGTGGCCGCCGCCCCCTGGTGGATGCTCAGCGAGAAGCGCGACGTCGTGGAGACCGAGGCGCTGTCGGTGGACGAGCGCGACCCGGAGAACCGGCTGATCATCCACCCCGTCCTGGACGCCGAGTCGCGCGTGGTGGGACTGGCCGGGCTCATCCTCGACCACCGGTTCTTCCGCGACAGGCTCCTGCCCAAGGTCATCGACAAGTCCATGCCGTACTTCTTCTCCGAGGCCGACCAGAAGAACCTGAGGGTCGTGGTGCGGGGGGCCAAGCGGGACAAGCTGGAGGAGAAGTTCGAGGCGGAGCGCGCCATGGCCTTCGTCTTCAGGGACTACCGCATCGGGCTGTCCAGCAAGGACATGAACCCGAAGGACTGGGCCCAGGCCAACTTCGTGCTGAACATGGGGCTGTCGGCCGCCATCGCCGTCGTGCTGCTGGGAGGGGTCGCGCTGGCCCTGAGGACGGCGTCGAGGGAGATGAAGCTCTCCCAGATGAAGAACGACTTCGTCTCCAACGTGTCGCACGAGCTGCGAACGCCGCTGGCCAGCATCCGTGTGTTCGGAGAGTTCCTGCGCCTGGGCCGGGTCACCGACCCCGCCAAGGTGAGCGAGTACGGCGAGTACATCGAGACCGAGAGCCGCCGCCTGACGGGGCTGGTGAACAACATCCTGGACTTCGCCAAGATCGAGTCGGGGCGCAAGACCTACCGGTTCGAGAGCGCCGATCTGACCGACGTGGTCTGCGAGACGCTGAAGACCTTCGAGGTGCGCCTGCGCCACAGCGGCTTCGAGATACGGTTCGACCAGCCTGAGCGCCCGCTGCCGAAGGTGTGGCTCGACGCCGACGCCATCGGCCAGGCGGTCAGCAACCTGCTGGACAACGCCGTCAAGTACTCCGGCTCCGCCCGGGCCATCGACGTGGCGGTGGGACAGGACAACGGCTACGTCATGGTCTCGGTCAAGGACCAGGGGATCGGGATCTCCCGCGACGAGCAGACCAAGATCTTCGAGCGGTTCCACAGGGTGAGCACGGGCCTGGTGCACGACGTGAAGGGGAGCGGGCTGGGGCTCTCCATCGTCAACCACATCGTGCAGGCGCACAAAGGGGCGGTCACCGTGGACAGCGAGCCGGGGAGGGGGAGCCGGTTCGCCATACGGCTGCCGGTGGAGGAGACAGCAGGTGCCTAGGGTGCTGATCGTGGAGGACGACGAGTCCATGGCCATCGCGCTGCGAGACGGCTTCGAGTACGAAGGGTTCGCCCCGGCGCTGGCCCGCGACGGGGAGGCCGGGCTGAGGCAGGCGCTGGCCGAGCCCCCGGACCTGATCATCCTGGACGTGATGCTCCCGCGGATGAGCGGCCTGGATGTCTGCAGGAAGCTGCGGGCCGACGGTGTGGCCACCCCCATCATCATGCTGACCGCCCGCGGCCAGGAGATCGATAAGGTCCTGGGGCTCAAGATGGGCGCCGACGACTACGTCACCAAGCCCTTCAGCTTCATGGAGCTGATGGCCCGGGCCGAGGCGGTGATGCGGAGGGCCAACGGCGGTGCGGGGGCGGCCGCCCTCGAGGCGTACAGCTTCGGCGACGTCAGCGTGAACTTCAAGAAGCACGAGGCGCGCAAGGGGGGCCGCCCGGTGGATCTCTCCCAGAGAGAGCTGCAGCTCCTCAAGTACCTCATCGAGCACCGCGGGCAGGTGGTGGCCCGCGAGCAGCTCCTGTACGCCGTCTGGGGGTACGAGCAGATCCCCTTCACCCGCACCGTGGACATGCACGTGGCCAAGCTGCGCAAGAAGATCGAGGGGAAGGCCGACGAGCCGCAGTTCATCGTGACCGTGCACAGGGTCGGGTACAAGTTCATCGGCTGAATCAGGTATCATCTCCCCCCATGTTCCACAAGATCCTCATCGCCAACCGGGGGGAGATCGCCGTCCGGGTGATACGGGCCTGCCGGGAGGCCGGCGTGCGCAGCGTGGCCGTCTTCTCCGAGGCCGACCGCGACGCCCTGCACGTGCGCTACGCCGACGAGGCCTATCTCATCGGGCCGGCCGAGGCGTCCAGGTCCTATCTCTCCATCGAGGCCATCGTGGCCGCCGCCGGCCGCTCGGGGGCCGAGGCCGTGCACCCCGGCTACGGCTTCCTTTCCGAGAACGCCGCCTTCGCCCGGGCCTGCGCCGCGGCCGGCCTGGTCTTCATCGGCCCGCCGGCGGAGGCCATCGCCGCCATGGGGGACAAGGTCAGGGCGCGCAAGCTCATGAAGGAGGCGGGGGTCCCTCTGGTCCCGGGGACCGAGGGCCCGGTGGCCTCGGCGGCCGAGCTGCGAAGCCAGGCGGCGGCCATCGGCTACCCGGTGCTGATCAAGGCGGCGGCCGGAGGGGGCGGCCGCGGGATGCGCGTGGTCCGGTCCGAGGGGGAGGCCGAGTCGGCCCTCGCCCAGGCCGCCTCCGAGGCAGGGGCGGCGTTCGGCAACCCCGCCGTGTACGTGGAGCGCTACATCGAGCGCGGCCGCCACATCGAGGTGCAGGTGCTGGCCGACGCGCGCGGGGCCATCCACCTGGGAGAGCGCGAGTGCTCCATCCAGCGCCGCCACCAGAAGCTCATCGAGGAGAGCCCCTCTCCCATGGTGGACGCCGCCCGGAGGCAGCAGCTAGGAGAGGCGGCGGTGCGCGCCGCCGACGCCGTGGGCTACCGCGGGGCCGGGACGGTGGAGTTCCTCGTGGATGCCGAAGGACGCTTCTACTTCATGGAGATGAACACGCGGCTGCAAGTCGAGCACCCGGTCACCGAGATGGTCACGGGCGTGGACCTGGTCAAGGCCCAGCTCCGGGTGGCCGCCGGCGAGGCCAGCGGCCTGAGCCAGGACGACGTCGCCCTGCGCGGGTCGGCCATCGAGTGCCGCATCTACGCCGAGGACCCCGACCGCGGGTTCCTCCCCGCTCCCGGACGCATCGAGCGGCTGAGGGTCCCCGGAGGCCCCGGGATCCGCGACGACAGCGGGGTGTACGAAGGGTACGCCCTGCCGATCCACTACGACCCCCTGATCTCCAAGCTGGTCGCCTGGGGGGAGACCCGCGCCGAGGCCATCGCCAGGATGCTCAGGGCGCTCGACGAGTACATGGTGGTCGGGGTCCCCACGACGCTCTCCTTCCACCAGAGGGCGCTGCGCGACGAGCGCTTCGTGCGCGGGGAGCTGCACACCCGCTTCGTGGAGGAGATGAACGGCCGCCCGCCGCTGGCCGGCGGGCGCGCGGAGCTCCTGAAGGACCTCGCCCTCATCGCCGCGGCGCTGGCCCAGGGGAGGACGCCGGCGGCGGGGGGCGATCACCGCGGCGGGCCGAGCGCCTGGCGGGCGGCCGGCCGGCGCCGGCAGATGGAAGGCCCCGGGCGATGACCGCGCGCAGCACCACCCGCTTCAGCGCCCGCGTGGGGGAGAGCCTGCACCAGGTGGAGCTCGAGCACGACGGCCGGGGAGGGGTCAGGGCGGTGGTGGACGGCCGAGGCTACGCCCTGAGCGTGACCGAGCCCCAGGACCGGGTCTTCTCCATCCTCACCGAGGGGATGTCGCATGAGGCGATCGTCCAGCACGCCCGCGGGGCGGTGCGCGTGCGGGTGGGCGGGATGAGCTTCGAGGTGGTCCCCGAGGAGCCGGGGGCGGGGCCCTCGCGCCGCGCGGCCGAGGCGGGCGGGCGCCTGCGTGTCGCCGCCGTCATGCCCGGCAGGGTGCTGCGCGTGCTGGTCGAGCCCGGAGCCCGCGTCGCCGCCCGCCAGGGACTGGTGGTGGTGGAGGCGATGAAGATGGAAAACGAGATCGCCGCCCCCCGCGACGCGGTGGTCAGGCAGGTGCTCGTCTCCCCGGGCCGGACCGTGGAGACCGGCGAGACCCTGATCGTCCTGGAGTAGCGCCCCTTGCCTAAGGGCAGGGGACTCCCGCGTCGAGCGCGTCTCTGGGGTCGGGCGCCACGTTGCTGTCGCCGTACGTCCCCGAGCCCGCCGTGCAGCCGTTGAACGCCCTCACCAGCCAGTAGCGGATGCCGTCCAGGGGCGGATCCGGGTTCATGTCCACAAACGGCGAGTCGGCGTGGTTGTCCGCCCCGCACTGCGCCATCCCGTAGCCCGGTGTGGTCCTGAGGTCGCCGGCGATGCCGGTCACGACGTCATACACGGTCGCCGTGCCGCTGGCCATGTCCTGGCTGTCCCAGGTGAGCTGTGTCGAGCCGCCCAGGTCGGCCACCAGCAGGTTGGCCACCTCCGTCGCCGGGTGCTGGATGGAAGAGTCGCCCGGCGCGCAGTCCTCGGTGTCCGGGGTGCCGTCGAGGTCGGTGTCCTGGACCGGGACGAGGCTGAAGACCCTGGCCACGTTGGGGAAGACCACGTCCGGGTTGGTGACCTTCACGTTCACCGCCACCGGGGCCGTGCCCGGCACCGCGGCCACGGTGATGTTGGCCCGGAGCTGCTGGGGGCTCATGAAAGTGACGTTGTTGACCGTCACGAACGGGCCGAAGTCCACCGCCGCCCCCATCTGGAAGCCCAGGCCGTTGATGTCCACGTCTGCCGTCTGCAAGGCGTTCATCGAGGCGGGAGAGGCGCCGGTGATCATGACCGGCGGGTCGGCCTCCAGGATCAGGTCGTAGAAGACATCCCCCTGGGTGAACGTGGACCAGCTCGCCCCACCGTTGATGGTCAGGCGCGTGTTGTTCACGCGGGCGGCGCCCCCCTGGGTCTGGGCCACCAGGGCGAAGAACCCCTCGGTCAGGAAGGTGATGTTGGGGTCGGACTCCGGCTGGTTGATGAGGATCCAGACATCCTGGGCCTGCGTCACGGTCACGTTCCACTGGTCCCGGACGTCGATGAAGTCCCCCGCGGGCAGCGTGCCGCCGGGGCCGCCGGTCAGCACCCGCCCGGCGGAGGCCACCACCGGGTCGTTGAGCGCCGGATTCGAGGGGCTGTTGGGGTCGGCGAAGGCCAGCCGGGTGACCATGGGCATGGTGCTCAGCCCCGCCTTCATCCACTGCCCCTCGGCCACGTTGAAGGGAACCGGCGGCAGGGCGGAAGCCGGGAAGCGGATCGCCCACCAGTCGTCGTCTCCCTCCTCCAGCAGGAAGGCGGTGATGATGTCGTTGGTCCCGAGCAGATCGTTGGGGAGCGTGTTGCGGGTGGTCGGGTTCTGGCGGTTGACGGCCGTCTGGCCGTTGACCGGCTCGATGTTGATGGCGATGTTGACGTTGGAGGTCACCGTCCCCGCCGTGACCGGGACCAGCGTGGCCACGTCGGAGTTGTCCAGCGCCGTCCCCGGATCGATGCCGTTGCCGCCGTGCCCCGAGTCGCCGGCGTTGTGGAACTCGGCCAGGGCCGGTATGAACCCCAGCCAGCTCCCGACCTGGCCGGTCGATCCCGAATTGCCGTTGGAGACGTTGGAGTTCCCCACCGTCGTGTTGTACCGGTTGACCAGCCGCCCCGAGATGAAGTCGGAGTTGTCGAAGTACTCGACATACACGTAGTAGTCGCCAGGGGGGAGCCCGTCGATCCTGTAGAATCCGGCGCCGTTGGCCGCGAAGTCGGGCCCGTCCGGGCCCAGGGCCAGGCTGTCCTCGAACCGGGAGATGGCGAAGCGCCCGGAGACCCCCAGCATGGTGGAGGGGTCGATGGCCGCGACGTGGACCCCGTCGGCGTCCACCCCGTCGAGCGAGATGAACCCGGTGATGCTGCCGAAGTTGACGCCGAAGCTGGCGGCGGGGTAGAAGTGCCCCGCCGTGCTCAGGTCCGACCGCTTGAGCACCCTCTGCCCCATCCCGTCGCTGGCCGGCTCGTCGTCCACGAACGGGAACATGACCGCCTGCGGGATCGGATCGTGCGACAGGCCGAAGAAGTGACCGATTTCATGGGTCATGACCGCCTGCACGTCGGAGGTGCCGATCGTGTTGTTGGTGGAGAAGTTGGCCTGCTCGAACGTCCCGAAGGTGTTGAACCGGATGTCGGCGTCGATGGTCGTGCCGGCCGGGTAGGTCCCCACCGGGAAGCAGAACCCGGCCGGAGGCTGCGGCCCGTTGGCGTCGAGGATCCCCTGCCCGGCGGGACAGCCGCCCCCCGCCGTCACGGTGATCTGGGAGGCGAGGGCCGTGGACGGGGTGCTGGCGAGAAACCCCTGGTTGGACTGCAGCACGACCGAGTCGCAGAAGGTCACCACGTTGACCCCGTCGTTTCCGACGTTGCGCGTGGCGGTGGTCCCCCCGTAGGTGAAGTCCAGAGCCGAGTCGGGGTCCACCTCCCAGGCGTCGTAGGCCGCCTGCAGGGCGGGCAGCAGCGTCATCGCGGGGGCGTTGGTGGAGCTGTAGCTGCACGTGCCGACGGTGGTGGGGTCGTTGTACTGCCAGACGATAGGGATGGAGTTGGCGTGCCACACCCGGTTGCCGATGGCGGTGCCGCTTTGGGTGATGACCTCCAGGTTGCCCGTGGCCTGGGGCTGCCCGCCCGCCAGGAGCAGGGCGCCGGCCAGGCCGGCCAGCGCCGCCAGATGATGGAGTCTCATGGCCTCCCCTCCTGCGGAGCGGGCGCGGCCCCGGCGGCCTTCTGCGGCCGGGACAGCAGCCTGGGGCCGGCGGGCTCGCCCTGCGCGATGCGGCGGATCTCATCGAGAAGCTGCGGCAGGCTCGCCCTCTGCCGGCGCGGCCTGACGGGAGCCAGCCCGGTCCCGGTCCGCTCCATGACCGTGACCCCCGCCGGGGTCTCGCTGACCGCGAACCGGTCCCCGGTCCGCGAATCCTCGATGACGCGCATCACCCCCTGCGAAAAGCCCACCAGATGGCGCCTTCCGTCCGGCGCCGCGGCGGTGAACAGCACCGCCTCGCTCCCCTGCTCGAAGGCCGGCGTCCCCTCCACCGACATGACCACCTCTCCCATCCTCCCGCCCAGGGTGGTGAGGGTGAGGGTGCGGGGCCCGCGCCCCTTGGCCTCCTCCACCACCTCGAAGCGGGTGTCGGTGTAGATCTGGGTGCCGCTGGGGTCCCAGTAGACCCTGGTGCCGGCCGCCCGGGCATGGACCACCCGGTCCGCACCGCGCACCAGCTCGGACAAGTCCATCCTTTTCAACGTGGTGGCATGGGCAGGAACCGCCAGCGCCAGCAGGGCCAGGGCCAGCCCCGGGCCGCGCAAGCCGATGATCCAGCGACTTGCGATCGTCATTTTGGGGAGCCTCCAAAGGGAAGGTGAGACAGCGCCCGAACGCACCCAGACGGCTATAAATAGAGGTTGCCTACAGATACCGCGAGGGGGGGCCAGCGTCAAGCCGTATCCCGGCGAGGGCACGGAGCGGTTGCTCTGACTGTGCAGCACCGGCGGCGGATTCCGGCCCGTCGGGGGGCTCGGCCAGGGTGGCATCCTCCGACACCACCCTGGTCGGAGCGGGGCAGCTCGAGCCTAGCGGATGGACGACTCCAGCTCCTTGCCCGGCTTGAAGCGGGCGACCCGCTTGGCCTTGATCTGGATGGTCTCTCCGGTCTGCGGGTTGCGGCCGACGCGCGCCTTGCGCTTGGCGCTGTAGAAGGTGCCGAAGCCGACCAGGGTCACGCGCGTGCCCTTCTTGAGCCCCTTGGTGACGCCGTCGACCAGCGAGTCGATGGCCAGGTTCGCCTTCTCCTTCGTGATGCCGGCGTCCTTCGACAACTTGACGATCAGGTCCGCTTTGTTCATCCAGCTTACCTCCCCGAGGACTGTGCCGATGCCAAACGGAAACGTTCCGGACGGTGCAGCGAAACAAGGCGCCGCTTTATACCGCAGCCCACGGGGAGTGTCAAGGGTCCGCCCGACCAAGACCGCACCTTGCGCGGCTTTCATGCGGGGCACTTGCCCTCGTCGTACGGGATCCCCAGCCGGCGCATGCTCCGGTTACCATAAAGACGCCGCAAGCGGAGCTTCAGCGTCCCAGTCTTGTTGACCGGGTGGAGGATGGATTCCATCGACGAAGGCGGCGATCAGCTCCTCTTGCTCAAGGAAGGTCCCGTGGCCTAGGCCCCCCCGGAACCGCGTCAAGTAGGCCAACGCGGCGCGCGTGGCGGCCTCGAGGTCCACCTTGCGCTCAGCGTGCCAGGTCAGTTCATCGCGGCGTGCCTCAAGCGCCCTGCGGCGGTTCTTGAGTTGGACCAGCCGCTCGTCGATGAGGTCCTTGTTGATCGGGGTGATGCTTATGGATCAGCCGATCAACGTCGGCCGCAAGCCTTGCCATCTCATCATCTGTAGCTCTTGTTGATGTATTTTCCGGTAAGGGCGCTAGAGGTTTATGTGACTATGAATGCAACCGAAATCGCGCATCTGAGAGAGGTTTACGACCAACTTCGGATTCTAGCGGAGGAGCTCGACGACTCGACGGCAAAGTTGACTGGCTAGGCCATGTCTCGGGATAGGGATGTGAGGTGGGATACTCTTGATAACCGCTGGCCTTTTTGAGACGATTTGGGCGATTGGACTAGACGGTCCACATCGGAGCGTTCCGGTTCGTCTGCACGAACTTGGCGGTGGGTGGAGGCGGCGTGTTCGCCGGCGGGTTCATGTCCGTCCACGCCGGCGAGATCCCGATCGAGAGCGTCGCCGAGCAGCTCGCGTCGTACCTCACGGGCTTCGATGCGATCCTCGAACTCTATCGGACATGGACGCAGCGGTCCTGCACCTGGCACCCGCTTCAGCCCGTGCTGGAAGGGCTTCCGAGCCTCGCATCCCGGACACTCACTGACCATCTGACCAGGAAGGGGCTCTCGAACATCTTCGACGCCTACAACACAGCGACGCACTACGCGACCCACCGGACCCGCAGCGTGCGCAGCGCCTTCGACCTCCTGTCCCGAATCAACCGCGGCTTCCAGGAAGCGTTTCGCACTTCCTGAGCGGCCACATCAAGAGCCAAGGCATCATGCCTTGGCTTTTTCCTTCGGAAAGGTTTCCGGCTACTACTCCGCGACCCACCACAGTTTTCCCTCCTCCATGAGAATCTTACGCCGGAGAAGAGTCCTCAGGCCCCACTGCACGGCGGCGACACAACGTCTCAGCGGTCCGGTGCCTCCGGAACAATGGTAGAATCCTGCGGCGGGCCATGTGAGCCCCTGTCAAACACCTGGTGTTTCCCCGCCAAGCGGCACTGCAGGGGAGCCGTCAAGATCCGCGGTCATCGGGCGGATACAGAGAATCGTGGAATACGCGTCATGGGATCCAGCCTGGAAGCGAAATGCGATGATTGCGAACTCACCTAGGGGCTCAGAGTGGAGAAAGTGGGATCTCCACCTCCACGCGCCTGGAACGAAACTCAACAACCAGTTCCGCGCGCCGGACGGCGCCGAATTGTGGGATGCGTATTGCCGAAGGCTGCATGAGTCTGATGTGCAGGCGTTCGGCATCACGGATTATTTCTCCGCCGAATGCTACTTCACTGCCGTTGCCGAATACCGGAAGCGGTATCGAGATTCCCCAAAGGTGTTCTTTCCCAACGTCGAGTTGCGGACCAACTACGTCGTTAACAAGGCGGAAGAGGAGGTCAACGTTCACCTACTCTTCAACCCCTTTCAGCCCGATTGCGATAGCCGCATCAAGTTCTTTCTCAGCGCTCTCAATCTCACTAGAACCGATCGTTTGGACCGTGATGTCAAGGCCAGCGAACTCACGCGGACTGCCGATTTCGAATCGGCTACGACGACTCGAGAGTATATCCGGAAGGCTCTCACCGAGACCTACGGACGGGATGCCGACCTCCTTGACCACGTCCTGATTGTCACCGCGGCGAACAATGACGGCATTCGCGCGAAGCCGGGCGTCAAGAGGAAGGCTGAGCTATCGGATGAGCTGGATAAGTTCAGCGACGCATTCTTCGGCAATGCCGAGAATGTCGAGTGGTTCCTCAGCCGCTCGCGGGCCCAAGATAAGTCAGAGTACACGGAACCCAAGCCCGTGCTTTCTGGCTGCGATGCTCACTCCCTTGCCGATCTCGATGCGAAACTCGGGCAAGTTTTCACGACTCCTGCGGACGGCGTCGTGCTGGAGCCGACCTGGATCAAGGCCGATCTCACCTACGAAGGTCTGAAGCAGATCGTCTTCGAGCCGGCCAACCGCGTTCATATCGGAGCCGAGCCGGAGGCCGAGCGCCGCGTCAGGCAGAACGGGACGCGCTACATCGCATCACTGCAACTCGACTGCATTGCCGGATACCGCAAGGAACAGCACGGCACCTGGTTCTGCGACGAGAGGATAGCCCTCGGCAAAGAGCTTGTCGCGGTCATCGGCAACAAGGGCAGCGGGAAAAGCGCGGTCACGGATGTAATCGGACTGCTCGGCAACAGCCACAACCAGATATCCAAGGGCCTTGCGGGCGGAAGGCCCGAAGAGCTGTTCTCGTTTCTGAATAAGGAGAAATTCCTCAAGGCCGGATGTGCGAAACATTTCGAGGCTACACTGAACTGGCATCAAGGCGAGCCTGATAAGAAAACGCTTGACGAGCAGACCGCGACGCATCTGCCCGAGAAGGTCGAATACCTGCCGCAAAAGTACCTGGAGCGGATTTGCGCGAATATCGCGGACGACGAGTTCCGGGCGACACTCAACGAAGTGATCTTCCGATATGTTAAGCCGCAGGACCAGCACGGAAAGTCTGATCTCGACGACCTAATCAAGTATCGGACCCAGCAGGCCGAGAAGGACATCGCCGAGAAGAAGCAGGAGCTTCACCAGGCCAATGCGAAGGTCGTCGCCATCGAGAAGAAACTCACCGAGGACTACCGCAAGGAACTCGAAGAGAAGCTCAGGCTGAAGAAAGAGGATATCGAGGCGCACGGCAAGACCTGCCCGGAGGAAAAGCCGAATCCCGAAGCGGAGACGGCCGGGCCGTCTGCGGAAACCACGCAGGTCGAAGATCTCACGCGAAAGATCGCCGAGCTGTCCGAGCAGATCGCGCAGCGTGAAATCGAGCAGGTCGAAACCAGCACCACCGTAGAGCAGCTACGGCAACTCCGGCAGGCCATTGCCCGCGAGGTGGCGAGCCTTACGGAGCTGGAAACCGAGCACGCGACCACGCTCCAGGCAGCGGGCTTGAGTTTGGGACAAATCGTTACGCTGACACTCGACTACGGCCCCCTCGATGCTGTCATTACGCAGAAGGAAGGACACCTGGAGGAGATCGCGGCGCTCCTTCGCTCTGCCGATGATATCGCTGCAATGGACGCAGACGATGACGCAGGGCTTGAAGCCGCGGCGACGACAACGAGCCTGGTGTGCCAGAAAGGGGTGCTGGAGACGCAAAAGGCCGAGCTCGTCGAGCGCCTCGCCAAGCCCGCGCGCGACTACCAGCAATACCTCACGGATCTGATGCTCTGGACAGACCACGAGAAGGAGTTGCGCGGAGACGAACAGAATCCCCGTGTCGAGACGCTCAAGGGGCTTGAGCGCGAACTCGGGAACATTAGGGCCGTCTATCCGGATGAGTTACGCACCGCCCGCGACGAGCAACAGCGCATCGCCAAGCAGGTCTTCAGCAGGAAACGCGGGTTGACACAGTTCTATGACGCCGTCAAGCGCTCCATCGACGTCGAGATCGCCAAATGCCGCGGGGATCTTGGCGAATACAACATCTCCATCGAGGCCGGCTTGCGCTTCAACCCGTCCTTTTCCGACGAATTCCTGACGTTAATCAATCAGTCAGCGGCTGGCAGCTTTCGTGGGCAGGAAGATGGCCGAACCATGCTGCGCCGCTTCACCGACCCGGTGACGGACTGGGAGGATGAGGCGCAAGTTTTCGCCGCGCTCGATGCGATCGTCGAGGCGCTGCATGCCGACAAGCGCGAGGAACCTGCGCCGCGCCGCGACGTTTTCAAGCAGATGAAAGGGCAGAAGACCGTCCAGGACCTCTACGACTATCTCTTTGGTTTTGACTATCTCGGCACCAAGTACGATCTCAAGGTTGATGGCAAGGATCTGAGCGAACTATCGCCTGGAGAACGCGGAGGGCTTCTCCTGATCTTCTATCTTATGCTCGACCGGCAGGAAATCCCGTTGGTGATTGATCAGCCCGAAGACAACCTGGACAACAAGAGCGTTTACGAGATTCTGGTCAAGTTCATCAAGCAGGCGAAGAAGCGCCGCCAGATCATCCTCGTGACCCACAACCCCAATCTCGCCGTAGTCGCGGATGCCGAGCAGATCATCCACGTCTCGATCGACAAGAAGGATGGCCGGCACGACTTCGACTTTTTTTCGGGAGCGATCGAAAACCCGCGCATCAACGAGGCCGTCGTGGACATTCTCGAAGGCACCCTGCCGGCGTTTGACAATCGCCGGCTGAAGTACCGGAGACCGAATCGACGTGGGAGGTAGACTTCAGTGCATGACTTCCGCACCTGCGCCGCTGGTGCGATCGCCGGCATCGCTCATTCATCGCAAGCTTGATCGGGCCTGCAAGCCGCAAGACGTAGGAGGACTCGTGCCATCGAACCAGCCGATGCAGCGGACGGCGCTTCGCGCCGCCGCTGATCGTCCACAACGCACATAGAGGCGGGGCCGGTGCTATCACTGCGCCAACGGTGCCACGCCCGGGTCATGGTTCAGTCTGAGTTCGCCGGTCCTTCCGCCGCGCCCCGACCGTGACCGCTGAAGGTTCGACTGCTTCCAGCAGGGCCACCACGTCCTCATAGCTCCAAAGCCGATCCGTCACCTTGGCTTCCATCGCCGGGGTGACGCGCAGCGAGCCGTGGACCTTCACGAAGTTGTACACCATGAAGCCGATGTCCAGGGAGTGCTGGAGGTTGGCAACCTTCCGGCTGAAGCCGTTGGTCAGGCGGGTCAGGCGGCGATTCTTGGTTCTCAACTCCAAGTTCAGGCGCTCCGAGTAGGAGGTTCCGATCTTCTTCGGGTCCGGGTTCCCGCTCATAACCTCCACGCGCGTTCCGCAGCACTCGCCGGGGCTGTACTTCCTCTCCTGCGGATTCTCACCGGCGGGCAGATCGAACAGCTTGATGAGCATCGCGTAATCGATCTCATTCGCGAAGCCCTCCCACACGGCCGACGGGTAGGCCCCATGACCGTCTGTGGTCAACTGAATCCGACCAGCAAGGCGGCTCGCAAAATCGCACATGAAGGCGCGCGCGGCGTGCGCGTCACGCGGCCCTACAAGCCACGTCGGTACGAGGCGGCAGTCCGCGCATAGCGCGATCCAGCTCCAGCAATCACCGACGCCCCATGTCTCCTTCAGCTCTGCCGGGACGTTCTTGGCCTTCATCCCGCAGAAGCCCCAGATTTCGTCGGCGGAAATCGTTGTGCATGAGAGGTTTACGAGCGTTCGGCGCTGATACTCTCGGCATACGGGGCTGAGGTCCGCCAGCAGCTTCAGGACGGTGTTCTTGGAAACGTCCGTCATCCTGGCCGTGGCGTTCACGCCCATCCCTTCCGTAAAGCACTTCAGGATGAGCGCCCGCTGTCCCCTCGTCAGCCGTTTCATACTGACTAATATACGAGAGCGTTGAAAAGAGTTGACGTTTTTGGTGGAAAAGCGCATTCTAGTTTACACCGCTTGGCGGTGACAACAGTTTTTCTGGAGGGTTTTCAGC
>DATEEA010000029.1:0-11509 GCA_035281445.1 Candidatus Polarisedimenticolia bacterium | reverse complement strand
GACGCCGGCCCGGCTGCGCGAGCTGGTGCGGCGGGCGCTGGCCCGCCGGGCCCCTCCCGCGCCGCCGGCCGCCCGCGACCGTGACAGCCGGCTGCTGCGCTCGTGGCTCTCCCGGCACGAAGGCTCGGTGAGCCGCCTGGAGCTGGACGCCTACGCCACGCCGGCCGCGGCCGCCCGCGCGCTGTCGGCAGCCGCCCGGCAGGTGCTGCAGGATGGGGCGGCCTCGATCTTCCGATCGCGCGGCTGAGCGGGTTGCGGCACCGCGCGCCGCGTGGAATGATCCAGGCCTCCCGCGCACCCGTTCGGAGGTCCGGATCATGCCCTTCGATCCCGTGGCCGACGCCTTCCGCAGGTGGGGCTGGCTCCAGGCGGATCTCGATCCGCTGGGGCGGCTGCCGCCGGCCGCCGTCGCCGAGCTGGACGCCCTGCCCGAAGCGGCGGCCGCGCCCTGGCGCCGCCTCTACGCCGGCCCGCTCGCCGCCGAGTTCATGCACATTTTGGATCCGGACCGCAGGAGCTGGGTGGCGCAGCGGATGGAGAACCCCGCCCGGCCTCCCGGCGGCAGGCGCCTGCTGGAACGTCTGGCCTCGGCCGAGCTGTTCGAGCGGTTCCTCCACGCCCGCTACGTGGGCACCAAGCGCTACTCGCTGGAGGGGGCGTGCGCGCTGATCACGCTGCTGGACGCGGTGCTGGAGAGCGCCGCGCAGAGCGGCGTGCAGGTGGCGCTCATCGGGATGAGCCACCGCGGCCGCCTGACGGTGATGGCCGAGGTGGTGGGGGTGGCCCCGTCGCTCCTGTTCGCCGGCTTCGAGGACGGCGATCCCCGATCGGTGCTGGGGAGCGGCGACGTCCGCTACCACCTGGGCGCCACCGGACAGTACCTGACGCCGTCGGGAGGGGTGATCCACATGCACCTGGTGTCCAACCCCAGCCACCTGGAGGCGGTCGGGCCCGTGATGCTCGGCCGGGCGAGGTCGCGGCAGTGCAGGCTGGGCGAGAGCGGCCGCCGCCGCGTCCTGCCGGTGCTGATCCACGGCGACGCGGCGCTGGCCGGGCAGGGGATCGCAGCGGAGATCCTGAACCTCTCGGGACTGCCCGGCTTCGACGTGGGGGGAACGGTGCACCTGGTGGTCAACAACCTGATCGGCTTCACCACGCCGCCCGAGCTGCTGCACACCTCGCGCTTCGCCACCGACGTCGCGCACCGCCTTCCGATCCCCATCCTCCACGTCAACGGCCAGGAGCCCGAGGCGGTTCACCGCGCAGGCGGGATGGCGGCGGAGTACCGGGCGCGCTTCGGCACCGACGTGGTGGTGGACATGGTGGCCTACCGCCGCCACGGGCACAGCGAGGTGGACGATCCGACCATCACCCAGCCGCTGCTCTACCGCGCCCTCGAAGGCAAGCCGCCGCTGTGGCGCGAGTGGGCGGGCCGTCTGGGCGTGCCGCAGGAGGAGCAGAGCGCGCTGCGCGAGGCCGTCACCGCCAGGCTCGAGGAGGAGCTGGGCCGGGGGCGGGGTCTGGGGCGCCCCCCGTCGCTGCGCAGGATGCCCTCGTGGTGGGCGCCCTACCGCGGGGGGCCGTGGGATCCCGCCGCGGAGCTCGACACGGGCGTGGCCCCGGAGCGCTTGGAGGAGATCGCCCGGGCCATCACCTCCGTCCCCGACCGGTTCAGCCTGCATCCCAAGGTCGCGCGCGGGCTGGCGCAGCGGCTGGAGATGGGACTGGGCCGCCGCCCGGCCGACTGGGGGGCGGCGGAGGCGCTGGCCTTCGGGTCGCTCCTGTGGGAGGGGATCCTGGTGCGGCTGGCCGGGCAGGATTGCCGGCGCGGCACCTTCAACCAGCGCCACGCCGCTCTGTTCGACCAGGCGTCGGGAGAGACCTGCGTCCCCCTGGCTCGGCTCCACCGGCACCAGGGGCTGTTCGACCTGCACGACACGCCCCTGTCGGAGGCGTCCTCGCTGGGATACGAGTTCGGCTTCAGCCGCGACCATCCCGACGCCCTGGTCTGCTGGGAGGCCCAGTTCGGGGACTTCGTCAACGGCGCCCAGGTCATCATCGATCAGTTCATCAGCGCCAGCGAGGACAAGTGGGATCTCGTGTCGGGGCTGGTGATGCTGCTGCCCCACGGCTACGAGGGACAGGGTCCCGAGCATTCCAGCGCGCGGCCCGAGCGGTTCCTGCAGCTCGCCGCCGAGGACAACATCCAGATCGCCCAGCCCACCACCGCGGCCCAGTACTTCCATCTGCTGCGGCGCCAGGTCCTGCGTGCCTGGCGCAAGCCGCTCGTCGTGCTGACCCCCAAGGGGATGCTGCGGTCACCGGCCGCCGCGTCGCCGCGCGGCGAGCTGGAGCAAGGGCGCTTCCGTCCCGTGCTGGGAGACGGCGAGGCGGCGCGCCCCGACCGCATCCTCATGGCCAGCGGCAAGATCGTGCACGAGCTGCGGGCCGAGCGGGCGCGCCGGGAGCTGGAAAGGGCGGCCATCGTCTCCCTGGAGCAGCTCTATCCCTTTCCCGAGCGGGAGCTGCACGACGAGCTGAGGCGCCATCCCGGGGCGCCGCTGATCGTCTGGGTCCAGGAGGAGCCGGCCAACATGGGAGCGCTGTCGTACGTCAAGCCGCTGCTGCGCCGGGTGGCTTCCGGGCGCCAGGTGACCACGGTGTCGCGATCGGCCAGCGCCAGCCCGGCCACCGGCTCGGCCAGGGCCCACGCGCTGGAGCAGGAGGCGCTGATGAGGCTGGCCTTCACCCGATCCGCCTGATCCCCATAGCGTCCTTCATCATCTCCAGCGTGAGCGCCGCTTCCCTCTGCGCCTGCTGGCTGCCTGCCAGGAGGATCTCCTCTACGAAGCCGGGCCTGGCCTCCAGCGCCGCCCTCCTGCCGCGGATCGGATCCAGGAAGGCGTTGATGGCCGCCGCAAGCTTCTTCTTGACCTCGACGTCGCCGACCTTCCCCTGGCGGTAGCGCTCCTTCAGGTCCTCCACCTCGGCGGAGTCGGGGTTGAAGGCGTCGTGGTACTGGAAGACCGGGTTGCCCTCCACCTTGCCCGGCACGTCGGCCCGCACGCGGTTCGGATCGGTGTACATGCCGCGGACCTTCTGCTCGACCGTCCTGGCGTCGTCGCTCAGGTAGATGGCGTTGCCCAGACTCTTGCTCATCTTGGCCTGCCCGTCGGTGCCCACCAGCGTGGGGACGTCGCCGATGAGCGTGTCGGGCTCGGGGAGCGTCTCTCCGTACAGCGTGTTGAACCGCCGGGCGATCTCCCGGGTGAGCTCCAGGTGGGAGGACTGGTCCTTGCCCACCGGCACCAGGTTGGCGCGCACGCACAGGATGTCGGCCGCCTGCAGCACCGGATAGGAGAGCAGGCCCAGCGACGGCTGCTCCACGTGGAGGTCCTGCATGACTTCCTTGAGGGTCGGCACGCGCTGCAGCCGCGGGACGGTCACCAGCATGGAGAAGAGGAGCTGCATCTCGGCGATGGCCGGCACCAGCGACTGCAGGAAGTAGGTCGAGCGGTCCGGATCGATCCCCGCGCTCAGGTTGTCGAGCACGATGTCGCGCGTGTTCGCCCCGGTCTCTCTCAGGAGCTCGGGCTCCACGCGCGTGGTCAGCATGTGCAGGTCCGCGACCAGGAAGAAGCACTCGTACTCGTCCTGGAGCCTCACGCGGTTGGCCAGCGTCCCGACGTAGTGCCCGAGATGGAGCTTGCCCGTCGGGCGATCGCCGGTCAGCACGCGCAGTCGCTTGGTTGCCACGTCGCTCTCCTCCTCCTCGTCCCGTCTCCCCGCCCCGCCGCCGGCTGGCGGGCCATGAGCTGCGTCCGCGCGCGCAGCGTCGCGTCGTGTCGCGCGGCGGTGTTGAAACTTCCGGACGCCGGGCTCCCGGCTGCCCCGCACCACGCGCCGCTCCGCGTGGCATGCAACGTGCAGCCCTCCGGGGAGTGTAGGGCGTGTCGAACACACGATACCACCCAGAAAGGTAACGGCATGAAGAAGTCGATGGTGCTTTGCGGCGGTCTCGGCGCCGGGGCCGCCATGATGTATCTGCTGGATCCCGACGTGGGGCGGCGGCGCCGCGCCCGGCTGCGCGATCAGTTCTTCCACTCCCGCAGGCTGCTGCGCGAGGCCGGCTACACCACCGGCCGCGACATCCGCAACCGGGCGGTGGGGATCTGGGCCAGCCTCCTCTCGTTCCTTCGCGGGGAGACCGGCGTCCCCGACCGCGTGCTGGAAGACAGGGTCCGGTCGAGGCTCGGCCGCGTCGTCACGCACCCGAGCTGGATCAGGGTGAAGGCCGATGAGGGGCACGTCTCGGTGACCGGGCACGTGCCGCGGCGGGAGAAGGACCGCCTGCACGCGGTGGTGGCCTCCGTGCGCGGCGTGCGCGACGTGGACGAGCACGACCTCGTCGTGGACGAGGATCGCGACGTGCCCGGCGAGCCTCCGGGCTGGAACGCCACCGGCTACTGGCCGCCCGCGTGGCGGTTCGTGGCGGGGGCGGCGGGGGCCGGCCTCGGCGCCTACGGAATGGGGCGCCAGGACGTCTTCGGGAAGGTGCTGGCCCTGGCCGGACTGGGGCTGGCCCTGCGAGGTCTTCTGAACGTGAGCCCGGGAGAGGTCAGGGACATTCTGGCTTCCTCCGGCTCGAGGGAGGCCGCGGCGCCCTAGGCGCGCGGCGGCCGCGAACAGGCAGCGTGAACAGGCAGGAGGAGCGGCGATGAGCCAGAAGAACAAGGTGCAGCGCAGAGAGAGCGAGCGCGGTTGGCTGGAGCCCTGGACGAGGCTCTCCAGCGAGATGGATCGCATGTTCGACGAGGTCTGGGGCCCGCGGGGGTTCGGCCAGATCTTCGGCGGACGCAGAGGGCGCAGGACGGGACCCTGGGCTCCGGAGGTGGACGTGCTGGAGCGGGACGGCAGCTTCATCGTGCGCGCCGATCTGCCCGGAATCGACAAGAACGACCTGAGGGTCGAGGTCACCGACGACGTCCTGGTGATCCAGGGCGAGAGGCGCATGGAGGACGAGCAGGAAGGCGAGGGGTTCTACCGCGCCGAGCGGTTCCACGGCGCCTTCTCCCGCTCGGTCCCGCTGCCGGAGGGGGTCGATCCCTCCCAGGTGAAGGCCTCCTTCCATGACGGCGTGCTGGAGATCACCATGCCCGCGCCGCGCCGGCAGGCCCGCAGCCGCCGGGTGGAGATCGAAGCCGGCGCCAAGTCGGAGGCGGCGGCCGGCAAGGAGACCCGGATGGAGCCGGAGCCCGAGCCGGCCATGAAGAAGTGACGGGCTGATCGCGGGCCGGCGCCGTCCCGCCGGGAGGCGCCGGCCGCGGCCGCGCGACGATGCCAGGGAGAGAGCCTTGAACCGAGCACGAGCCAGGAGCGTCAAGACCGCGGCGGCCGACGCCGGACCGATCTCCAGGAGCGACCTGGAGGATCTGATGAACCGGCGTTGCTGGCCCTGCGTGTCGCTCTTCATGCCGACCCACCGGTTCGGCAACGCCACCCGGCAGGATCCCATCCGCTTCAAGAACAAGCTGCGGGAGACCGAGACGCTCCTGACGGAGACGGGCCTCCGCCGGCCGGAGGTCGCGGCCCTCCTGGAGCCGGCCTGGACGCTGGCGTCCGACGACCTGTTCTGGATGCACCAGGGGGACGGGCTGGCGCTGTTCGCGGCTCCCGACCTCTTCCGCTGCTACCGGGTCCCGATGGCCCTGAAGCCTCTGCTGGCGGTGTCGTGGCGGCCGCACATCAAGCCGCTGCTGCCGCTCCTGTCGCGCGAGAGCCGGTTCTTCGTGCTGGCCGTGAGCCAGACGCAGGTCCGGCTCTTCGAGGCCACCGCCGACGGGGTGAGACCGCTCGATCTCGGGGCCGCGCCGGCCGACCTGGAGGAAGCGCTGCAGCTCGACGTCATCGAGGAGCAGCGGCAGTTCCACAGCATCCCCGAGCAGGGGGGCCCAGGGACGAAGGCCATAGCGCACGGGCACGGCGCGGGGACCAGCGCCGCGAAGAAGAAGCGGGCCGCCGACTTCCTGCGCCAGGTGGCGCGCGGCGTGGAGGCCGTCCTGGAAGGACAGCAGCGGACCCCCTTGATCTTCGCCGGCGTGGAGAGCCTCTTCAGCCTCTACCGATCGGTGAGCCACCATCCGCATCTCTTCGATCAACCGGTGGCAGGGAACCCCGATGAGCTGACCCCCGAGGATCTCCAGCAGGAGGCGTGGGCGCTGCTGGAGCCTGGTTTCGAGGCGTCGCACCGGGAGGCGACGGAGCGCTTCCTGGAGCTGGCGGGAACCGGCCTGACCTCCACGAACGTGGAGACGGTGCTCCGGGCTGCGCACGAGGGGTCGGTGGACACGCTGCTCGTCTCGGGCGACGACGAGCTGTGGGGACGGTTCGATCCCAAGTCCAGGGCCGTTCATCTGGGGCGCTCCTCGCGCAAGGACGCCTCGGAGGAAGACCTGCTGGACCGGGCGGCCCTTGACGCCATGAGGACCGGCGCCGCCGTCTTCGTGGTGGGGAGGGGGGAAGTGCCGGAGAGGGCCCCGCTGGCGGCGATCCTCCGGTATCCGGTGGCCGAGCCCGAGGAAAGGGCCACGGGCCGCTGAGCCCCGATCATCCACCCGCCGCCGGCGGCGGGGAGCGTTCACCCGGCTCAGTTCACCGGCGAGGCGAGCCCTGGGGCCCGGGAGCGGGCCGGCGCGTCTGCGGCCATGGCGGCCGCGGCCGGCAGGGCGGGGCGCGCCGGACGCCTGTAGGGGCCCAGGATCCGGTAGTTGGTGTCGCGCAGCATCGGCGTGAAACCGGCGTCCCGGATGAGCCGCTCCATCTCCTCGATGTCCATCCGGTGGGTCCCCCCGGCGGCGGACACGACGTTTTCCTCGATCACGCTCGATCCGAAATCGTTCACGCCGAACCGCAGGCTGACCTGGGCGATCTTGGCCCCCTGCGTCACCCAGGAGGCCTGGATGCTGCGGATGTTGTCCAGGTAGAGGCGGGCGACGGCCAGCGTGCGCAGGTAGTCGAACGCCGAGGCCCTGGGCGTGCCCGGCATCTCGGTGAGGTCGGGCTGGAAGGACCAGGGGATGAAGCTGTTGAATCCCCCCGTCTCGTCCTGGAGCCTCCGCAGCCGATCCAGGTGCTCCACGCGCTCGGCCGGCGTCTCCACCGATCCGTACATCATGGTGGAGGACGTCCGGATCCCCATGCGGTGGCACGTTCGCATGAAATCGATCCACTCGCCGGACATGTCCTTGCCCGGCGCCAGGATGGCGCGCACCCGATCCACCAGGATCTCCCCGCCCGCGCCGGGCACCGTGTCCAGCCCCGCGTCGCGGAGCATCCCCAGGCATCGCTCGAGCGGCAGCGACGAGATGTGCGCCAGGTAGAGGATCTCCGCCGGCGACAGCGCGTGCAGGTGCACGTCCCAGCTCGACTTGATCCACCGGAACGTGTCCAGGTACCAGTCCAGCTTCAGCGCCGGGTTCAAGCCGCCCTGGAAGAGGACCTCGCGGCCCCCGAGGTCCACCAGCTCCTGGATCTTCGCCGCCAGCTCGTCGCGCGAGAGGGTGTAGCCGCGTTCGTCTCCGGGGGGCCGGTAGAACGCGCAGAACTTGCAGCGCACCCAGCAGACGTTGGTGTAGTTCAGGTTGCGCCCGATGACGTAGGTGACCACCGGCTCGGGCCAGAGCTTCCACCGCGCCCCGTCGGCCAGGGCCCCAAGGGCCGGCAGGTCGTGGCAGCCGAGCAGCTCCAGCGCCGCCTCGCTCGACAGGCGCCCTCCCCGCTCCATGGTCTCGCGCGCCGCGTCGATGGCGCGCCGGCCAAGGCTTCCTCCCGTCCCCCCGTCCCCCGTCTGCTGCCCGTCTCCGGCCGGGATCACGCCGCCACCTGGCGGGCCACGGGACGGTACAGAGCGTCGCGCTCCACGGGGCGCCGGCCGGCCTCGCGGATCAGCCCGACGAGCTCGGTCCTGGTGAGCGCTTGCGGCGTCCGGGCCCCTGCGGCGTGAGTGATCTCCTCACGGATGATCGTGCCGTCGATGTCGTCGGCCCCATACCACAGGCTGGTCTGGGAGATGGCCGGCGACACCATGATCCAGAAGCTCTTCACGTGCTCGAAATTGTCGAGCATCAGCCGGGCGATGGCGATCTGCTTGAGGTCGTCGATGCCGGTGGTCGGCGGATGCTCCGGCATCTCGGTGTTCTCGGGATGGAAGGCAAGGGGGATGAAGGTCAGGAACCCGCCGGTCTCGTCCTGGACCTCCCGCAGCTTCAGGAAGTGCTCCACGCGCTCGGCGGGCGTCTCCACGTGCCCGTAGAGCATCGTGGCGTTGGAGCGCAGCCCGGCCCTGTGGGCCGACCGCGCCATGTCCAGCCACTCCGCCGGGGTCTGCTTGAGCCGGAACAGGGCGTCGTGCACGCGGTCCGAGAGCACCTCCGCCCCGCCTCCCGGAAGCGACCCCAGCCCGGCCTCCTTGAGGTCGGCCCACACCTGCTCGAGCGGCTTGCGGGCCACGCGCACGATCTCCGCGATCTCGATCATGGTGTAGGCCTTGACCATCACCTCGGGACGGACGGACTTCACCGCCCGGATGATGTCCAGGTAGTACTCATAGGGGAGCCGGGGATTGATGCCGGCCACCATGTGCACCTCGGTGATCGGCTCGTGGATCTGCTCCTCGACCCGCCGCCGGACGTCCTCCACCGAGAGGGTGTAGCCGGCCGGATCGCCCGGACGGACGTAGAACGCGCAGAACTTGCAGTCCTTGTTGCAGACGTTGGTGTAGTTGATGTGCTGGTTGCGGACGTACCAGCAGACGTCGCCGTGGCGGCGCTCCCGCACGGTGTTGGCCAGGTGCCCCAGCACGTTGAGATCGGGGCAGGCGTAGAGGCGCAGCCCGTCGTCTCCCGATAAGCGCTGTCCTTCCAGCACCTTACGCTGGATGTCCTCGAGACCGGCCCTGGCCATGGCGGCCTGCATGGCTGTCCTCCCGCGAAGCCGGGGGATGTTACCACAGCCCGCCCGGGCCGACGGGCCGCCGGCGCATTATCATGGCGCGCTATGACGCGGCGGCGCTGGGTCCGGTGGCTCCTCCCGGTCGGTCTGTGGACCGCCCTGGTTCTCTTCTCGGCGAGCCGGCTGCAACTGGGGGCGCTCTCCACGGAGAACCCCGCTCCCTGGGGCCGGTCGCTGCGTCTGGCGGCCGCCGACTGGTACTCCTGGGCCCTGCTGGCTCCGGCCGCCGCCTGGATGGTGCGTCGCTTCCCGCTGAGGCGGGGCCGGTGGGCGGCCCCCGCCGCGGCCCACCTGGGGGGGGCGGTCCTGCTCACCGTCGTCAAGATGATCCTGGAGCACAACGTCAACCAGGCCATCGTTTTCAACCCGATGCGCAGACTCTCCGTTCTGTACTTCCATCCCAATTTCCTGACCTGCCTGGCGATCCTGGGCGTGCTGTTCGCGCTGGAGGCGTCGCGCCGATCGCGCGAGCACGAGCTGCGCGCCTCGCGGCTGGAGGCGGGATTGGCCGAGGCCAGGCTGCGCGCGCTGCGCGACCAGCTCCACCCGCATTTCCTCTTCAACACGCTGCAGGCGATCTCCACGCTGATCCACCGCGACCCCGCCGCCGCCGACGCCATGGTGCTGCGGCTGAGCGACCTGCTGAGGCTGACGCTCGACCTCGGCGAGAAGCAGGACGTCCCGCTGCGCGCCGAGATCGACCTCGTCGATCGTTATCTGGAGATCCTGGGGATCCGCTTCGGCCACCGGCTGCAAGTGCGGCGCCGCCTCGATCCCGAAGCGCTCGACGCGCTGCTCCCGAGCATGCTGCTGCAGCCTCTGGTGGAGAACGCCGTGCGGCATGGCATCGCGCCGCGGCCGGAGGGGGGGCGCTTGGAGATCGCCGCCGCAGTGCGCGACGGGAGGCTGCGCGTGACGGTGCGCGACGACGGCCCCGGTCCCGGCGGCAACGGAGGCCGCGGGCTCGGCCTGGCCAACACCCGTTCGCGCCTGCGGGAGCTGTACGGCGACGACCACCTCTTCGAGCTGCGCGCCGCCCGGGGAGGCGGATCGGAGGCCCTGGTGGAGGTCCCTCTCAGGCGGGGGACGGAGGAAGGAGGGGCGCGTGCGCGCTCTGATCGTTGACGACGAGCCGCTGGCCCGCGAGAGGATCCGGACGCTCCTGCACGACCTGAAGGGGATCCGGCTGGCCGGGGAGTGCGCCACGGGGCGCGAGGCCATCGAGGCCATCGAGAGAGAGCGGCCCGACCTGGTCTTCCTCGACGTGCAGATGCCGGGGATGGACGGCTTCGACGTCGTGGAGGCGGTCGGCCCCGAGACCATGCCGCCCACCATCTTCGTCACCGCGTACGATCAGTACGCCGTCAAGGCGTTCGAGGTGAGCGCGCTGGACTACGTGCTCAAGCCGATCGATCCGGAGCGGTTCGCAAGGGCGGTCTCCCGGGCCCGCCGGCGCATCGCCTCCGAGAAGGGGAGGGCCAAGCGCTCCTCGTCCAGGCGGCTCAGCGCCCTGCTGGCGACGCTGCAGGGGGCCGACGGCGGTGGCCGCCGCGCCCGGCGCCTGGTGGTCAGGACCCCGGGACGATCGGTGGTCCTGCGGGCCGAGGAGATCGACTGGATCGAGCCGGCCGGCAACTACCTGCGGGTCCACGTCGGGCGGGCGTCCCACCTGATGCGCGAGACGATGGCCGGCGTGGAGGCCAGGCTCGACGCGGACCGCTTCGTGCGCATCCACCGCTCGGCCCTGGTCAACGTGGACCGCATCGTGGAGCTGCAACCGACGTTCCACGGCGATCTGGTGGTGCTGCTGAAGGACGGCACCCGGCTCACGCTGGGGCGCGCCTACCGCAAGCGCCTCTCCGAGGTGCTGGGAGAGCCGCTGTAGCCCCATGACCTCGCCGCCACAGGCCCGGCCTGGCTCCGGGCGAGCCTGGGCGGCCGGTCTGGCCTGCGCCGGCGTCGGGCTCGTGCTGAGGCTCTCTCACCTGGCCGCCCTGCGCGCGCTCCCCACCTTCGACGGCTACATCATGGACGAGGCCTACCACGACACCTGGGCCCGTGCCATCGCCTCGGGGGACTGGCTCGGCACGGAGGTCTTCTTCCGGGCGCCTCTCTATCCGTACTTCCTGGGTGCCGTCTACGCGGTGGCGGGGACCGGCGGGCTCGCCCCCCGGCTGATCCAATGCCTGCTGGGATCGCTCTCCGTCCTGCTGGTGCACCGGATCGGGCTGAGGATCGGCAGCCGCGGCAGCGCCGCCGCGGCGGCGCTGCTGACGGCGCTCTGCGGCCCGCTCATCCACTTCGACAACGAGCTGCTCATCACGGTGCTGGAGGGTCACCTCCTGCTGGCCGCTCTGCTTCTCCTGCTGAAGGGTGTGCAGAAAGAGGCCGGCGGCGCGGGCAGGGCGCGGATCTTCCTGGCGGCGGGGGCCGTCCTCGGGCTGGCCGCGATCGCGCGGCCCAACATGCTGGCCGCCGCCCCCGCCGCGCTGGCGGCGGC
>DATEEA010000028.1:0-34443 GCA_035281445.1 Candidatus Polarisedimenticolia bacterium | reverse complement strand
GGTGGAGGCGGCGTGCAAGACCCTTGTGACGCAGAGACTCAAGAGGTCGGGTATGCGCTGGAGGCATGAGGGTGGGCAGGCCATCCTGACGCTGCGCGCGCTGTGCCAGAGCGACCGCTTCGAGCGTGGCTGGAATCTCCTTGCAACGACCTACAAATCCGAAGTGATGCTACCCGAGAACGTTGTGGCCATGCCACGTCGAACACACGCGTGAGGTGTCAGTATCAGAGCTACACCGAATGGGTTGAGCAACTCCATAGATAGGCTTAAACAGAGGTGAGCGGGATGTGATGCCGTCAACTGTCTGGCCTGTCAGGATGGCAGCGTTGAGTCCAATGAGCGATATGACAGTCCCTGATAGGGGCCACCGCCAGCTCCTACGACTCATTGTCCGTTAAGTCCTCGTGAGCTGGTGCCAGATGGATCGATCGTTTCCACTCCAACCGCTGTTATGTCAGCAATCTCCGGAGACTCGCGCTCCTCGAACCGCACGTCGCCGCGTCCGTAGAGGACAGCTCCACGCATCGTCAGGCTCCAAGGTCGGACCTGGAGCATTCTACATGGCACGCCGGTCGGGACAAGCGCCTACGCCGAGTGGACGGGCTCGGGGCGGGGCCGGATGGGGCGGCGCAAAGTCATGTCGAAGCGGTGGCCGGGAGAGAGGATGTGCAGGCGCAGGTCGAAGACAGCCATGAGATCATCCGGCCCGGCCTCGGCCACGTTGGTGTACGACTCCCGCATGGCGTCCACCACGTACACGGAGCCCGATCCGAGCACGGAGAACTCTCCTTTGCGGGCCGCGATGGCCGTGTTCTCATCGATGCCGATCCCCAGCATCCGCGGGTTCTGGGCGACGGCTCCGACCAGGCGGCCCATCCGGGCCCGCTCGGCGAAGTGCTGATCGATGATGGCGCCGGGCATGAGGCCCAGCCCCGGCGCCATGTGCAGCGATTCCTTGATCCGCAGCGGCTGCACGTCCTCGCCGGCGATGAGCATGGTCTCGCCCATGGCCGACGCGCCCGCGGATGTGCCGGCGATGACGGCGCCGCGCCGGAAGCTGTCCTGGATGGCGTCCCACACCGGTGTGCCTCCGATATGGTTGGTGATCCGCACCTGATCGCCTCCCGTGAAGAAGATGGCGCCCGCGTCGCGCAGCGCCCCGGCCACCTTCGGACGGAAGGCGCTCTCGCGGTCGACGACTTCCAGTCTCAGGATGGGGCCGGCGCCCAGCTCGGCGAACACGTCCCTGTAGACTTCCCAGACTTCGTCGGGGGCGCTGCTGGCGATGGTGGCCAGCACCACGGGGCCCCCCCGTGACCGCGACACGACCGCCTTGAGGATCTCGCGGTCCCCCTCCTTGTCCTCTTTGCCCCCGATGACGAAGAGGGTCCCCTTGCCGCGGAGAGCGGCGGCGGCGGAGGTGGGGATGCGGTCGGTGCGGCGCCGTGCCGGGGGGGCGGCTCTCCGGTCCCGGCCGGGCCGCCGGCCGGCGGCAGGATCATTCCTGTCCAAGCGGGAGCATCCTGGCCGTCCGGGCCCGGGAGCGGGCAGGGGACTCCAAGGCGGCGGCCGGCGCCGGGGACGCTCCGTGCGCCGCCAGCGCCCGGCGGACGGCCTGCCGATCATCGTAGAAGCAGACGAGCAGGTCGCCCTGCTCCATCGTCTCCAGGGCCGCGCGCACGGCGGCGGCCTCGTCCAGGACGACGGCGCACCGGCAAGCCGGGTTCTCCGACGCTATCGACCGGCGCATGAGGGCGGCGATCTCCCCCCGGCGCCTTCCCCGAGTGTCGGCGTCCTCGCGGACAAAGAGGACATCGAAGAAGCGGGCCAGGGTGCGAGCCCCTTCCTCCAGGACGCCCAGGTCCCTGTCACCCGGCACCCCCACCACGCCGAGAAGCTTCCGCTGGCGCATCCCGGAGGCCATCCGGCCCACCGCCTCGAACGCCGCGGGGTTGTGGCCGTAGTCCACGACGACCTTCCCCCGCGGGGTCTCCAGGATGTTGAACCGGCCGTCGTTCAGGAGGTTGGCCTCGAAGCCGGCCAGCGCCTCGGCGATCACCTGTGGGGGGACCCCCAGCGCCCGGCAGGAGGCCACGGCGGCCAGCGCGTTGAGCACGTTGAAGGAGGCGGCGCCGGCATGGGCGGCGGGGATGGCGCGGATGCAGGCGATGGGGACGTCCCCGTCCGGGCCGAACTCGGCGATCCAGCCGTCGCGCGCGTGGTATGCCAGGCCTCCGGCCGCGACGTGCCGCCTGGAGAGGAGGGTGCGGTGCAGGGAGAAGAGCACGATCCGGCGCCCCGGCCGGGCCACGCTGGGGCTCTCGGCGAGCCCGGCGAGCAGCGGGTCGCCGGCGTTGAGCACGACCGCCCCCCCTTCGCGGACTCGCTCGGCCACCAGCGACTTGATGTGCAGCAGGTCGTCCAGATCCCTGATGCCGTCCTGGCCGATGTGATCGCGCTGGATGTTGGTGATCACCCCCACGTCAGCCCAGTCGTAGCCCAGGCCGCCGCGCACGATGCCCCCCCGCGCCGTCTCCAGGACCGCCGCCTCGACGGCGGGATCCATCAGGATGGCCCGCGCCGACCGTGGTCCGGTCATGTCACCGCGGGCCAGCTCGGTGCCGCCCAGATGGATGCCGTCGGTGGTGGCCAGGCCCACGCGGAGACCTTGGGCCCCGAGCACGTGGCCGATCATCCGGGCGACGGTGGTCTTCCCGTTGGTGCCGGTCACCGAGACGATCGGGATCCGGCCGTCGTTCCCGGCGGGGAAGAGCATGGAGACGACGGCGTCCCCCACCGCGCGCGCCTCGCCGGAGCTGGGTGCGAGGTGCATCCTGAGCCCGGGTCCGGCATTGACCTCGATGATGGCGCCGCCGGTCTCGTCGAGCGGCCTCGCGACGTCGGTGGTGACCAGGTCGACCCCGCAGATGTCGAGCCCCACCACGCGGGCGGCCCGCTCGCACGCCGCCAGGATGGATGGATGGGCCCGTCCGGTGACGTCGCAGGCGTCCCCCCCGGCGGAGAGGTTGGCGGCGTCGCGAAGGCGCACCGCCCGGCCCTTCTCCGGCACCGCGTCGAGCGCGAGCCCCTGGCGGGCCAGGGTGGCCTCCGCCGCCACGTCGGAAGGGTCGATCCGGGTGAGGGGGCGGGCGTGACCGGCGCCGCGCCGGGGATCCGCGTTGACGGCGGCGATCAGCTCCGCCACCGTCCGGCGGCCGTCCCCCGTCACGCAGGGCGGCCGCCTCCGGCTCGCCGCTGCCGCGCGGCCGCCCACCACGAGGACCCTGTGGTCGTCCCCCTCGACGTGCTTTTCCACGATCACCTGGGGGCAGACCGCCCGAGCGGCGTGGAAGGCGCTCAGGATCTCCCCGGGCTCGCGCAGTGACGTGGAGACGCCACGGCCGTGGTTGCCTTCCAAGGGCTTGACCACGACCGCGCCGCCGATCTCCGCGGCCGCCGCCACCGCGTCCTCCCCGGTGGCCACGACCTCGCCTTCCGGCACAGGGAGAAAGGCGTCCCTCAGCAGGTGCTTGGCGCGGCTCTTGTCCGCGGCGATCTCCGCCCCCAGGCCGCCGGTGCCGTCGGTGAACGCCGCGGCGACCAGGCGGCGGCGGACGCCCAGCCCGAGCTGCACCAAGCTGGAGCCGTCCTCTACCCGCCGTGCCGGGATCCCGCGCCGCAGCGCCGCCTCCACGATGGAGGCTCCGCTTATCCCCAGGCTCGTCCCGGCCGCCAGGCGGCGCGCCTCCTCGATCGCGGGCTCGATGGGGAAGGGGGCTCCGGCGAGAAGGCACCGGGTCAGCTCAACCGCGGCGCGGATGATGCGGCGCATCCCGGCCTCGTTGAGGCAGCGCACCACGACCAGGTAGGTGAAGGGCTCCCGCAGGAAGAGAGTCTTGCCGTACCGCACCCCGATCCCGGCGCGGGCCGACAGCTCCAGCGCCACGTGCTCCACGACGTGGCCGAAGTAGGTCCCTTCCTCCAGGCGGGAGACGAAGCCGCCGGGGGCTCCTGCGGCGCAGGTGTGTTCCCTCAGGCCGGGCAGCAGCGAGACCAGCGCCTGGTTGAAGCCGGAGACGTCGCGGCTCTCGCGCCCGCCCAGGGGTCCCATCTCCAGCTCCGTGAGGAGGACCGGCTGGTGATGGTGGACGTTGGGACCGGCCATGAACCGCTGTCGTACGATGCGCATGGAAGGCGACCGCGCCGGGACTCGCTGTCTCCTCTTGGAGGTGTAGGCGGGACGGGGCGCCGTCCTGGGCGCACCGCCCGAAGGAAGAGTACACGGCGTGTCCGGGCCCCGCGATGGGGCGCATCCTGAGGGGGATGACGCCCGGGCGCCTGGATCGTGACGGGCGCCGGCGCAGGCTATGATCCGTGCACTCGTCCCGGCGGGCGGCGCTCGAAGACGCCGCAGGCCCGGAGGCGTCCCAGGATCGATCCCGCGGATGGAGATGGAGGAACGACGATGGCTTTCGATGTGGTCCCACCGGCCGACGTCCTGGCGCGCACCGCGGAGGCCCTGAGCAGGAACGGCTTCGAGGCCGTCGTGGCGAGCGACGGAGCCGACGCGAAGCAGCGCGCCCTGGCGCTCGTGCCCGCCGATGCCGAGGTCATGGTGATGACCTCGGTCACGCTGGACACGCTGGGGATCTCGCGGGCTCTGGAGGGGCACCCCGGCTCGGCCCGGAGGAAGCTGGCCGGCGGGTCGCTGTCGCCCCGGGACAAGAAGACGATCGGCTGCGTTCCCGGCGTCGTCCTGGGGAGCGTGCATGCCGTGACGCAGGACGGCCATGTCCTGATCGCCTCGGCCAGCGGGAGCCAGCTTCCGGCTCACGTGTACGGCGCGGGCAAGGTGATCTGGGTGGCGGGGGGGCAGAAGGTCGTGGCCGACACCCAGGAAGGGATCCGCCGGGTCTACGAGCACTGCCTCCCTCTGGAGGACGCCCGCGCCCGCAAGGTCTACGGCGTGGGGAGCGCCGTCAACAACCTGCTCATCATGAACGCCCACTCCCCTCAGGGGCGCATCACGCTGATCCTGGTCCCCGAGAAGCTGGGGTTCTGATCCACGGCGACGCCAGCACCTTCTCCAGCAGCTCCTCGGGAGGGGCGTGGCTCGCGTCGAGCAGGATCTCGGCCGCGCCGCTCTCCTCGTAGGGGGCTCCGTGGCCGGGAAGGCCTGTGATCCGGCCGGCGTCCGCCGCCGCGTACAGCCCCTTCGGGTCCCGGGAGCGCAGCGTCTCCGGGTCGCAGCGCAGGGCCACCTCCACGAAACGCGCGACCTGCCCGCGCAGGCGCTCCCTGTAGGCGGCCCGGGATCCCGTGGCGCTGATGACCACCGCCGCCCCTCCCAGGGCCCCGAGGCGGGCGACGTGCGCGACCACCCCGTAGAACCAGTCGCGCTCGGCGTCGGAGTACGCCGGGGCAGGCGTCAGCACCCCCCGCAGGTCGTCGCTGTCGAGCCAGAGGCAGGCCGCCCCCTCGGCCCGCAGCCGCCCGACCAGAAGACGGGCCAGGGTGGTCTTGCCGCTCGCCGGAGGGCCGGTGATCCAGACGATCAGACCGGGCGCCGCGTTCATGCCAGCAGCGCGTCGACCCCGTCCGGATCGAACGCGGCCCCCGCCAGCAGCGCTTCGGCGAAGCGGAGGAGGCGGTCGCGCAGCGGCTCGGTGAAGCGGGGGTACCAGAGAGGATTGGCCAGCACCAGAGCCCTCCAGGCGAAGAAGGGCGCCACGACCTCCAGCGCCTCGCGGTCTCCCGTGCCCGCCATCCATCGGCTCCAGACGCGGCTCCAGATCGCGCGCAGCGCGCCGTCGAAGGCGCCCCGCGCCTCGAGGGCGAAGACCATGTGGTTGATGGTCAGGGTGGTGAGATCGTCGGCCGGGTCCCCGGCGCCTCCGCGGCTGCGGTCCAGCAGGGTGAAGTCGGCATCCTCCCGGAAGAGGATGTTGAAGGGATGGAAGTCGCCGTGGATCCGCCTGGACCTGCGGCCGCGATCCTTGAGACGCCAGCGCCAGGCGTTGGCCGCGTTCTCGAGGGCCAGGAGCCTGGCCGGCGGCGCCACGCGGTCGGCCGGCGGATAGCTGTCGCTCAGCCCGAAGATCCCCTCGCCGCTCCCCACGACGTCGCGCAGGGACCGGGCGTAGGACTCGGCGGGGATGGGATCCCTGTGCAGCGCCGCCAGGTAGCCTGCCAGCGCGTCGGCCCTCGACTCGTCGAGGGGCCGTGGAACCGCGAGCCGGGCGATCGCCCCCAGGTCGTCCGCGTAGAGGGAGCCCTCGGCGTACTCGGTGACCAGGAACGTTTCCCCGGCCGGCATCGGCGCCAGGCTTCCGTCCGTCGCCACCGCTCCCAGGTCCAGGGCGCGGATGTGGCGCGGCAGGTCGTTGAAGGTGTCGAACGCCAGCATCAAGGCGGCCGCGCGATCGGGCCGCCGCTCGTGGCCGAACGGATCCGGGGCCATGGTGCGCACGACGATGCGGCGCCTGACACCGCCGGCGTGGAAGGTCACCAGGAGGGGGCGGCCGTAGCCGTGCGCCTTGACATCGGACGTGGCCCCGCCCCCCAGAGCGTCGATCGATTCGACCTGGGCGCCACGGTGGCCGCGCTGCCGGAGGTAGTCGCGCACCGCCTCGGAGGTGATGATCGGCGGCGGCGGATCGTCGAGGCCCATGATGTCTCCAGGAAGGGACTCCCTCTGGAGGCTAGCTTCGGAGCCGGGGCGCGGCAAGGGGCGCGGGGGGAGGGGAGGGCGGGGGATGGGCGGCGGCGTCCCGGACCGGGGACGCCGCCGCGCTTCATACCATCAGTAGAGCACGTTCAGCCCGTTGCAGTCGTCGGAAGCCAGGGTGGCCAGCGCGTGGCTGCACGACGACACCGACGGGTACATCGTCGCCCCCGAGACCGAGCTGTGGCCCAGTCCGAGCTGGTGCCCGGCCTCGTGCACCCAGATCGACTCCACGCTGAACTCCGCCCCGGAGGTGCATCCCCCCTCCAGCGTGCTGTAGTAGGGGCCGCCGCCGGAGGTGGTCGTGTTGGTCCTTCCCTCCACGTCCGAGTCGTTGATGCGGCAGTGGCCGTCGCCGCCGTGAAAGCCCGACGGGCAGGAGTAGTACCCGGTGTAGGTGGCGGCCAGGCAGGATCCACCGCATCCGCCGATCACGCTGCGCAGCGAGATGGTGGGGCGGCCGTCTCCCAGGCTCCAAGGCGCCGAGGTGCTCTTCACCGCGCTGATCACCGATCCCACTCCGGAGCAGACGTTCCAGCCGCTTCCGCCGATCGTGCCGGTGTTGTTCAGCGCCCGCACCACGGCGGTGATCCCGTTGTCGGTGTCGGCCACCGAGACGTGCCCGCGGGCGACGTACATGGTGACCGGCCAGCTCGCCCAGTGCCGCCGGGGGCTCAGCAGCACGTATGCGGACAGGCTGCTCGCTCCCATCAGTCCGAGCACGGCTCCCGCCAGGACCTTCGAGGCCGTCTTCATCGGGCACCTCCCTTCGGCGCGCAGTGGGCCGACAGCTCGTGCATCTCGCGCACCAGCTCGTCCAGGCCGATGACCGGCGGAATCCGGTCCGTGTGCATGGTGGGCCGCCTCGACTCGATCACGTCGTGGCGGTGGGCCAGGGCCAGGCCGTTCTGCTGCCGGGCGATGGCGAACATCCCCCGGCCGTAGCCCCAGACGCGCTGCCACCCTGAGCCGTCGTCCCAGGGGGCGAGCATCACCACCACCTCCTCGCCCTGGCGGAACGTCGGGAACTGATGCGCCACGATGGTGTAGTCGCCCACCGTGCCGCCGATCTCCTTCACATCCACGAGCTCCCCGGGAACCCGCTCCCCCCGTATGTTCCTGTCCACGCGCAGCAGGACCCTGGTCCAGATGGCCTCGGGATCCCCCTCCCAGGCCGAGGAGACCTCCAGGACCGTTCCGCGCACGATGTCCACCGACTCGCACACGAGCTGCTGGTCGGTGACCGGGGCGAACATCGACGCCCACGCTGCCACCGGAACGAGAGCCGCTGCCGCCGCTGCCGCGAGTCTCCCCGCCATGCGTACCCTCATTGCATCCCTCCCCGCCGGCCGGCGGCGACGGGACCCATTCCCGCCGCGCCCGGCCGGCATGACGACGTGAACGCGGGCCGGACCGGGCCCGCGCGGGGCTGGACTCTACCGGAGCTCCCGCGTTCGGGTAAAGAGGATCGGCAGGGCCGCCTCGCCGCCCGGGAAGCGGCGTGGGACGGGTTCTTCCGGCGGCCGGCCCTCCTCATGCTCCACCGGCATGCGGTCTCATGCCGGCGAAGCATCGGGCGGGGGGCCGGCCGGGAGCGATTCAGGAAGCGCGCACCCAGCGCAGGAGCTCGGGGATGGTGGGCCGCTTGCCGTACATCAGCACCCCTGTCCTGTAGATGCGGGCCGCCATCCAGGTGGTGGCCAGGATCGTGGCGACGTTGATGGCCACGGCGGCCAGGATCTGCCACAGAGGAGGAGTGCGCACCAGGATCCTGACGAACATGAGGATGGGGGAGAGGTAGGGGACGAAGGACAGGGCGGTCCCCAGGGCCCGATCGGGATGGAAGATGACCATGAAGGAGAGGAGCAGCGAGGCGAGCAGGGGCATCACCACCGGGAACTGGAACTGCGTGGCCTCCTCGGGGGTGTTGCAGGTCGATCCGGCCGCCGCGTAGAGAGAGGCCATGGTGAAGAAGCCCAGCAGGAAAAAGACGATGAACCAGGCGAACACCGACGGCGCCACCACCTCGGCGAAGTCCACACCGCGCAGCGTGGTGAAGGAGCCACCGGAGAGGGACAGGGCGAACCCGGTCACCGTCCAGACGCCGAGCTGGGTGAGCGCCGCACCTCCCTTGCCCAGCAGCTTGCCCGTCATGAGGTGAAACGGCGTGGTGCTGGCCAGCAGCACCTCCATCACCCGGCTGCTCTTCTCCTGGACGGTGCTGTTGAGGATGGTCACCCCGTACATGGCGATGGTGAAGTAGAGGATCATCACGAAGCCCATGGTCACCGCGTAGATGGCGAACCATTGGCGTTCCTTCAGCTCCCCTCCCTCGCCGACTTGCCAGGCCTTGACCTCGACCCACTGCATCGAGGCCGCGATGGTGTCCGGATCCAGCCCCTCGCGGGCCAGGCGGACGCGCGTGGCCACGCCGGTCAGGATGCGGTCGAGTCTCTCGGAGGCGATGCTCACGCCTCGGGCATAGAATGTGGCCGGCTCGCCGGTGAAGATCCCTTCCGGAAGGTGGAGGACGGCGTCGTGCCCCGTGCCGATCCCCGCGCGGAGCCTCTCCACCGCCCTCTCTCCGGGCGGCTCGTCCGCCAGCTCGAACCCCTCCAGCCGCTGGTCCGCCTGGATCGCTTCCTTCAGCGGAGCGAAGAGCGCCCCTGTCTCGTCCACCACCACGCAGCGGGTCCCCGATCCCCCGGACCGGATGAGCAGGGCGGGGAGGAACATCAGAATGAACAGGAGGGCGGGAAAGGCCAGCGTGCCGACCACGAACCACCGGTTGCGCGCCGTCTCCAGGAACTCGCGTCTCGCGATGTGCAGGATGTTGCCGGTCATAGCGATCCTCCCTGCGCCCCGAGCCCCGCCGGCTCGGCCGCCCCGGACTCGTCCGCGGCGCCCTGAGCGGGGGCTTCGCCTCCCGTCAGGTCGATGAAGATGTCGTTGATCGAAGGGTCTCCCAGCTCGAACCGCCGCACGCGCAGCCGCCCCGCCAGCGCGTCGAACACGCTCTGCGCCCCCTCGGGGTCGCGCAGCCTGGCCTCGACGTAGTTGGGGTACCAGTCCACGCGCTCCACCGCGGGGAGCCTCTCCAGGAACGAGGCGTCCCCCTCGAAGGAGATCTGCACGGTGTTGCGCCCGTAGCGACGCTTCACCTCTCCCAGCGGGCCGCCGGCCACCTTGCGGCCCTTGTCGATGAGGCAGATGTCGTCGCACATCCTCTCCACCTGCTCCATGCGGTGCGTGGAAAGGAGGACGGCCCGTCCGCGGCGCACGAACTCCAGGACGATGTCCTTCAGCAGCTTGGTGTTGGAAGGGTCGAGTCCCGAGAACGGCTCGTCCAGGATGAGCAGCTCCGGGTCGTGCAGCACCGTGGCGATGAACTGCACCTTCTGCTGCGTCCCCTTGGAAAGCTCCTCGATCTTCCGATCGCGCCACGGACCGAGCTTGAGCCGATCGATCCAGTCCGACACGCCGGCCTTGCGCCGGGCGGCGGGGACGCCCTGCAGCGCCGCCAGGAACTCCAGGTGCTCGCGCATCGGCATCTTGGGATAGAGGCCGTGTTCCTCGGGCAGGTAGCCGATCCGGCGCCGATGGCCGGGCCGGAAGGGCTCGCCGAACAGCGCGACCGATCCGGCGTCGGGGAGCAGGATGCCGGTGATCATCCGGATGGCGGTGGTCTTGCCCGCTCCGTTGGGTCCCAGCAGCCCGCACACCCGTCCGGATGCCACCGCCAGATCGAGCGGCTCGAGGGCCGTCTTGCCCGCGTAGGTCTTGGTCACGCCGCGCAGCTCCAGCGCGTTCATCGTCTCTCCTCGTCGAAGTGGGCCCGGGAAGGCGCGAGGCGTCCGATCAACGGCACACCGACCGGGAGCGGTCGATCTCCTCGCCGCTCGATCGGAGTCCGGCCGGCGACTCCACGTCGTCCACGTGCGCCGTCACCAGAAAATACGCGTCTCCTGGAGGGAGGTTTCCGCTTTCCAGGGTGATGACCCTGTGGGTTCCAGCGTCCTCGGAGGCGACCGCGCAGAAGGGGCCCGCCGGGGCCCCCGGACCATGGTCGTAGATCCCGGCGCTCAGCGACGACAAGCTCCCCGTGTAGAGGTTGTGCCGCTGCGCGCCGGGGACCGGCTGGAAGGAGAGCGCCAGGGCTCCGCCCGGCAGCGCGGCGACCTCCAGCATCGAAGCCTCCGGGGGCCTGGGCTTCTCCCATCCGTAAAGGTCGAGCCACACGGCATCCAGCTCGACGGCGTACGCGTCGTTGCCTGGAGTGCCCGCCAAAGGGGCGCTGGCCACCCGTATGGCGGTGGTGGCGAGGTCCTCGTGGGTGACCGCAGGCCACTGGTAATCGGCCGCTCCCGCCGGCAGGAGGGGGTTCTTGGTCAGCGTGGCCGTGACCTCCCTCGGCGCGTCCACGTCGGGGAGGACGAGAAGCCGTGCGGAGGGGTAGTCCGGGTTCTCCGGAGGGCTGTCCGGTCCGCCTCCTCCCACGATCGGGGTGGCGATGTCCCAGGTGGTGGGAGAGGGGACGAACCCCGGCGGCGGGCCGAACTGGCCGGTCAGCGAGGCCTCCATGCGGTAGGCGTCGTCGTTGACCACCCCGCTGGTCGCGTACCTCACGCCGGCGATCACCTTCACGATCTGGATCTCGTCGTACCAGTCCGGGAAGGAGGAGAAGACCGCTTCCTGCCCGGCTCCGCCGAGCTGGATGCTGGCGGAGGCGCCGCCGTCCTGATCGTCGTGGGCCGCCGCGCCGCCGGCGACGAGCGCGCCGCCGCGGGCCTCGTGCGATCGAGGCAGCAGGCGCCGCACCCGGCGGAGGTAGCCGTAGTCCACACTGCGCGAGGTGCGGCCGAGCGGATCCTGGCTCCCCAGCAGGACGCCGCCGAACGATTCCCACAGCTTCTCCCGGAGCACCGTGTAGCCCTGCTGCGTGGGGTGGATGTTGTCCAGCCCGAAGAGGTCGCGGCAGATCTGCCCGGTGAATCCCAGGCAGGCGCCCGCCTGGTTCTCGTGCGCCAGCTCCGCCCCGGCCTCGGCGATGGAAGCGCGGCGGGCCAGCCCCCACGCCATTTCTCTCAGCATCCGGTTGACGATCGGCAGCCACGCTCTGTGGAACGCCCCCGGGCTCCCCGTGGCGCAGTTGTAGGCCTCGTTGTCGTACAGCGTGTTGAGGACGATGGCGGCCCCCGGGATCTCCGAGGTCATGGCGGAGAGCGCCTCCTGGAGATTGCGCCGGGCGTCCACGATCTCGGCCCAGGCGCGGGTGATCTGGGCCGGGGTGGGGGAGGACCCGGGATCGACGGCGAGCAGGTCGTTGCCGATCATCGACAACGTCACGAGGGAGGGCTGCCGCTCGATGGCCCGGAAGACGTTGTTGAGGTCGTCGTGGTCGTCCACCAGAAGGTCGTCGGTGTGCTGGCCCAGGACGGCCGCCCGATCCACGGCGACGGCGGCCGAGGGCGCCGCGCACCCCAGGCGCGAAGCGGACTGGGTCGTGTACCAGAAGCTCTCCGGAAAGGTGCAGAGGTTGGCATTGCGGGCGATGCTGTCTCCCATGGCGGCGATCAGGAAGGTCCCCGACGGGGGCCCGGCGGCGAGAAGATCCAGGGCCGACGCGCGGGGACGCCCCACGGGATGAGTGTACCCCGGCGTGGAGGACGCCACCCCCTCCCAGCGCGCCGGTCCCAGCCTCCAGCCGGCCGGCTCCGCTGGAGCCAGCAGATAGCATCCCGCGCCCGGAGAGAAAGCGAAGGCGCCGTCGCCGCCGGTCGGGACGACGGCGTCCACGAGCGGGGAAGCCGACGGCTTGCCGAAGAGACGCACTTCCAGCCCTTCCAGCAGAGGCTCCCCCGGGTCCCTGATCCCGTCGGCGTCGCGGTCCTCGTAGGCCTGCCCCGTGACCTGCCGCGCCTGTGCGGAGCCGGCCCAGGCCATGAGAAGCAGCACGAGCGGGGCCAGCCGGGCAGCCGTGGGCATGGCGCACAGCATACCAGAGGACGCCGGCGAGGTTGACAAAGTCGCGCCGATCGTGCCTGATTGCGGCATCCAGTCAGGGGCCCCCCACCCGGGGCGGCTGATCGAGCCGTGCCCGCCGCGCCCCGGTGCCTCGCCGTGGTCCGTCATGTCCTCGCCAGCGGGATGGCGAACCAGGGTCGCCGATGACGCAGCACACGCCGGATCCGATCGACTTTCTCGCCAGGGGAGGCGAGATGGCCCGGCGGATCCGCGACTTCGACTGGAGCCGCACGTCCCTCGGCCCCCCGGCCGGCTGGCCCCGCAGTCTCAAGACGGCGCTCAGCATCGCGCTCGGCTCGCGCTACCCGATCTGGCTGGGATGGGGCCGGGAGCTGGTGAAGCTGTACAACGATCCCTACATCCCCGTCCTCGGCAAGCGGCACGACTACGCGCTGGGCGCCTCGGCGCCCGTCTTGTGGCAGGACATATGGGAGGAGCACCTGGCCTTGCAGGCCGACGCGGTGCTCCTGAGGGGAGAAGCCTCCTGGAACGACCAGAGGCAGATGGTCATGCACCGGAATGGCTACGCGGAGGAGACCTACTTCACGTTCTCCTTCAGCCCGATCCCGGCCGACGAAGGAGGCGTCGGCGGGCTCTTCTGCGCCTGCACGGAGGACACCCACAAGGTGCTCGGGGAGCGCCGGCTGGCGGCGCTTCGGAGCCTGGCCGCGGCCACCGCCGACGCGCGGACCGAGAGGGACGCCTGCACGGTGACCGCGCGGCTCCTGGCCGAGCACGGAGGGGACGTCGCCTTCGCCCTCATCTACCTCATCGAAGGGGAGGACGGTCCGGCGATTCTGGCGGGCCGCGCCGGTCCCGGGGAAGGCGCCTCCTGGGCCCCCGGCACCATCGCGCTCGGCGGGCAGGTGGACCAGGGTCCCTGGCCCCTGGCGCTCGCGTGGAGCGAAGGCAAGCAGATCCTGCGCGGGATCCCGGCCCTGCTCGGGCTTCCCGGAGGCATCTGGCCCGAGTCGGCCTCCACGGCCGCCGTGCTGCCGCTGGCGCGCGCCGGTCATGAGGGGCTGCGCGGCTTCCTGATCGCCGGCGCCAGCCCGCGGCTCCCCTTCGACGATCGGTACGAGTCGTTCTTCGACCTCCTGGCCCGCAGCGTGGCCGATGCGCTCTCCAACGCCCGGGCCTACGAGGAGGAGAAGCGAAGGGCGGAGGCGCTGGCCGAGCTGGACAAGGCCAAGACGCAGTTCTTGTCCAACATCAGCCACGAGTTCCGCACCCCTCTCACCCTGATGCTCGGACCGGTGGAGGACCTGCTGGCGGCCGGCGACACGGTGGTGCCTCCGCCGGTCAAGGGACAGCTCGAGGTGGTGCATCGCAACAGCCTCCGGCTGCTCAGGCTGGTCAACACCATGCTCGACTTCTCCCGCATCGAGGCGGGGCGCGTCACGGCGACCTACGAGCCGGTGGATCTCCCGGCCCTCACCGCGGAGCTGGCCAGCAGCTTCCGATCCGCCTGCGAGCGCGCCGGCCTGCGGCTGCTCGTCCACTGCCCGCCGCTGGACGCGCCCATGCAGGCGTTCGTCGACCGGGACATGTGGGAGAAGATCGTCCTGAACCTGCTCAGCAACGCCTTCAAGTTCACCATGGAAGGGGAGATCGAGGTCCGGATGGAGCGATGCGATGACATCGTCCGGCTTGTGGTGCGCGACACGGGGGTGGGCATCCCCGCCGAGGAGCTCCCCCGGATGTTCGAGCGGTTCCACCGCGTCGGCAACGTCCGCGGGCGGACCCACGAGGGGACGGGCATCGGGCTGGCCCTGGTGCAGGAGCTGGCCCGGCTGCATGGAGGCACGGTGGCCGTGCAGAGCATGCTGGGGGAGGGGAGCCGCTTCACGGTGACCCTGCCGCTGGGCAAGGCGCATCTCGATCCGGATCGCGTCCGGGGGGAGTCCACCGCGGACGGGTGCTCTTCCTCGGGCGCCTTCGTGGCCGAGGCGATGCGGTGGCTTCCCGGCGAGCCCAGGGAGGAGCGCCTCCCGAGCGACGTCTCCCGGGGCCCCGGAGGGAGGCAGGCCGCACCGCCTCCGGAGACCGGCCGGCCGCTCGTCCTGTGGGCGGACGACAACGCGGACATGCGGGAGTACGTCGCCCGGCTGCTGGGCGGCCGCTTCGAGGTGGAGCCGGTCGCCGACGGCCTGGAGGCGCTGCAGGCGGCACGTCGCAGGGCGCCCGAGCTGGTCCTCACCGACGTGATGATGCCCCGGCTCGACGGCTTCGGCCTGCTGCGCGAGCTGCGCTCGGACCCCGCCCTGTGTGACACGCCGGTGATCATGATCTCCGCCAGGGCGGGGGAGGAGGCGAGGATCGAGGGGGTGCAGGCGGGGGTGGACGACTATCTGATCAAGCCGTTCAGCGCCCGCGAGCTGCTGGCGCGCGTGGAGGCCCATGCACGGATGGCCAGGATGCGCCGGGAGGCGCGCGAGGCCATCGCCCGCTCCGAGGAGGCCTTGCGGGAGGCCGACCGGCGCAAGGATGACTTCCTGGCCACGCTCTCCCACGAGCTGCGCAACCCCCTGGCCCCCATCCGGAGCGGCCTCCATGTCCTGCGCCTGGCCGGCGCCGACGCGGAGACCCGGCGGCGCGCCCTGGGCATGATGGAGAGGCAGGTCACGCAGATGGTCCGGCTGGTGGACGATCTGCTGGAGGTGTCCCGCATCACCCGCGGCACCATCGAGCTGCGCAAGCAGACGGTCGATCTCGCGGAGGTCGTCCGTGCCGCGTTGGAGTCGTCGGCCCCGGCCATGGACGCGGCGCGGCTGCGGCTGATCGTGGACCTGCCCCCCGAGCCGTTGATGCTCCGCGCCGATGCCGTCCGTCTGTCGCAGGTCCTGGTGAACCTGCTCCACAACGCATCCAAGTACACCGACGAGGGCGGAGAGATCCGCCTCGTGGCGCGCGCGGAGGGAGCCATGGCACGCGTGTCGGTGAGGGACACCGGGATAGGCATCCACGGGGATCTCCTCCCCAGGGTGTTCGATCCCTTCGTGCAGGGGGAGGACTCCTTCCAGCGCGGCCGGACGGGGCTGGGGATCGGGCTGACCCTGGTGAGGAGGCTCGTCGAGCTCCACGGCGGGTCGGTGGAGGCCGGCAGCCAGGGTCCGGGCCGCGGGGCGGAATTCACGGTGCTGCTCCCGCTGTGCGGGGACGGCCGGCATGGCGCGGAGGCCCCGCGTCTGCCCGATCCGCCGGCCGGGGCGGGCCCGCCGCTGCGCATCCTGGTCGTGGACGACAGCAGGGACGCCGCGGACAGTCTGGTCATGATGCTGGGCATGATGGGACACGATCTCCGCACGACTTACGATGGCCGCCAGGCGATCGGCCTCGCGGAGCACTTCAGACCCGACCTGGTCCTTCTGGACATCGGGATGCCGGAGATGAGCGGACACGATGTGGCCCGGCGCATACGGAAAGAGCCGTGGGGGCGTGCTATGGTTCTGGTCGCGCTGACAGGCTGGGGCCAGGAGGACGACCGGCGCCGTTCGAGGGAGGCCGGTTTCGACACCCATCTGGTCAAACCGGTGGATCCGGCCGACTTGGTCCGGATGATCGGCTCTCTCAGGGGGCCCGGCGGGTTGCGAGCATGAAGCATCCGATCCCGGTGTGGGGCGTGACCTTCCTCCTGCTGGCCGCCGCGTCCGCCGGCCCGGCGGCCGGGGAGTCGGCCGACGTCTCCGGCTACCTGGAGTTCAAGAAAGGGGACGTCCTGATCGTGGACGGCCAGCGGGTCCGCGTCGGTCCGAAGACGCGGTTCAAGGGAAAAGGGCGCGCCCGCACCCTCCAGAAGATCCCGCTGGGGTACGAGATCGAGGCTTCGGGGGAGCGGGGCTCCGACGGGTCCATCCAGGCGTCGTCGCTCTCCGCGCAGCCCAACCGGAAGGCTTTCCTGGAATCGGACGTCCTGGCGGCCACCGACGCGGCGGAGTCGTCGTACATCAAGGCGCGCAAGGTCTACGAGACCGGCCCCGAGGGGAAGGAAGTCGTCGTGGGGACCCTGCATGACAAGGGGCCCCAGGTGGATCGCGCGCGGACCATCCTCGACCGGCTCCTTCCGCCCTACGTGGACCGCCGGAACGTGCGCCTCTACGTCGTGGACAACGATGAATGGAACGCCATGGCCATGGCCAACCACTCCATCTACGTCTTCAGCGGGCTCGTGCGCGACATGGACGACGACGAGCTGGCCATCGTGATCGGGCACGAGATCGCCCACGCCACCCACGAGCACAGCCGCAGGCAGGCCAGGCAAGGGTTGTTCGGCGGCCTCGCCGGCAGCGCCGTGTCGGCCGGTGCGGAGCTGCTGGACAGCCCGCTGGCGCGCGGCGCGGTGCAGGGCGCCGCCTCGCTGGGGGTGATCACCTTCGGCAACGTCTACAGCCGTGACTACGAGGACCAGGCCGATAGAGTCGGGCTGCGGTACGTCTACGAGGCGGGGTACGACCACAGGAAAGCGCCGGGGCTCTGGCGGAAGTTCGCCCGCAAGTACGGGGATCAGGGCAAGGTCGCCAACTTCTTCTTCGGCGACCACTCCGTCAGCTCGAAGCGCGCCGACACGCTGCAGAAGGAGATCGAGCGCAACTACACCGAACCGGCCAAGGACCCTCCCTCCGGCCCGGGCCGGCCCCGCTGAGCGAGGTCGTCAGAGCGCCAGCACGGCCGCCCCGCCCACGAAGAAGGCCAGCTCCTTCCAGAACCGGTCCCAGCGCACCTCGGGCTCGGGGACGTCCAGGGACACTCCGCCGGCCTCGGCCTTCACCTGGAAAGCCACCGGCTCTCCGCGGCCCAGCCGCAGCCTCAGGCGGGTCCGGTTGGTCTCGTCCAGCTCCAGCCTGCGAGCCGTGCGCACCACCCGCCCGCCGGCGGTGGTGATGTCCACCCGGTAGGAGGCCACCGGGAGCCGGTCGAAGCTGAAGACCCCGCGCACGTCCGTTTCGGAGGAATGGACCTCCTCGCCGGCCGTGAGGCGCACGATCGCGCCGATCATGGGGCGCCGCAGGGAAGGATCGGTGAGCTTGCCCTGGAGGCTGAAGTAGGCGTATTCCTTCTGCTGGGCCGAGGCGGCTCCCCAGGGGAGGATCGCGGCGGCTAGCGCCGCCGCCAGGATCAGCGGCCGGGGTCTCACGGGGCCACCTCGTACGACCGGGGCGAGCCGCTCGCCTCCGGGGTGCCTTCCTCGCCGGCCGTCCCGCAGGGATGGTGATGGGGACGGGCCGCGCCGCCGGAGTCGGCGCCCAGCCCCGACTCGCCGGCTGGACCCCGCGACGTGACCAGGTAATAGGCCACCTCTCCCGTCCCTGGCGGACGGCTGTCCGCCATCTCCAGCCCGGCCAGGCCGCACCAGCGCCCCGCCGCCTCCACCAAGGAAGGATCCTGGGAATAGACGCCGGTGGACCTCAGCACGGCCATGTTCCCGCGGTAGACGCAGTAGTCGGTGGTGCCGGCCGGGCCGGCGGTCCAGGCCAGCAGGCCTTCGCCGGGAAGGTGCAGATCCAGCGGGGCCGCCTGGACGCAGGGCAGGTCCCCGCCGGAGCAGTCGTTGTCGATGCCGTCGCCGCAGACCTCCGCCGCGCCGGGGAACGTGGCCGGATCCATGTCGGCGCAGTCGGTCCCGGGAACGACGGGCAGCGCCGCCGCCGCGTCGCCGAAGCCGTCGTCGTCGGCGTCGCGCATGCAGACCAGCGCGCCGGGGTCCTCGGTCTGCGCGGCGCCGCGGAAGGTGGCCGCGGCGGCGGGTGAATCGTCGTCGCAGTCCGTACCCGGCGTGACCCCCATGGGAGGCGTCTGGTCGCCGAACCCGTCGCCGTCCTTGTCGCTGGTGCAGGCGGCCGGGTCGGCCTCGTTGGGAGAGGCGCCGGGGAAGGCGCTGGGATCGGCGGGAGCGCAGTCGCTGCCACCCAGGATGCCGGGGTTGTCCCCCTGCGCGTCGTTCCACCCGGAGCAGGCGACGTAGCCGTCCATGTCCGAGTCGATCTCGTCGGCCGGCGGCATGGGGGCGCAGGTGTTGCTGTTGCCGTCGCACACCTCGGCCGCGCCGGGATGGGTCCCTGGAGCGGTGTCGGCGCAGTCGGTCCCTTTGACCACCGGAAGGACCGCCGCGCTGTCGCCGAAGCCGTCGTCGTCGACGTCGCGCATGCAGTTCAGCGGCGCCTCGATCTGCGCCGCGCCCGGGAAGGTGGCCGCCCCGGTGGCGGAGTCGTCGTCGCAGTCCGATCCGATGGGGACCCCGGGCGGCGGCGTCAGGTCGCCGTAGTCGTCGCCGTCCTTGTCCCGGAAGCAGAGGCTGGAGAAGACCTCGCTGGGGGCGGCGCCGGGGAAGGTGTCCTCGTCGGCGGGATCGCAGTCGCCGCCGCCCAGGATACCCGGGTTGTCCATCTGCGTGTCGCTCCATCCCGAGCAGGCCACGAATCCGTCCAGGTCGGAGTCGATCTCGTTGGCCGGCACCGCACCGGAACAGGCGTTGTCGTTGCCGTCGCACCGCTCCATGGCGCCGGGCCGCGTCCCCGCGTCGGCGTCGTTGCAGTCGGTGGAGTTCTCGGACTCTCCCTGGGCCGCGTCGCACACGCCGTCCTCGGCCAGCACCGTGGTCCCGGCCGTGGTCCCGAACCCGTCCCCATCCGCGTCCACGATGCAGGTCCTGGCGTCGAAGCCGTTGCAGTTCTGATCGATCCCGTCCGATGGGATGTCCGCCGTGCTCGGGGAGATGTTGTGGTCGGCGTCGTTGCAGTCGTCGCCGGTGGGGGACTCGCCGTCGTCGGTGCAGTCGCCGTCGTCGCTGACGAGCGTGGCCGACCCGCCGGATCCGTCGAGGTCCGCGTCCACGAAGCAGGTCACCGTGTCCGCGCCGCTGCAGTCCTGGTCGATGCCGTCGTCGAGCACCTCGTCGCCGCCGGGGAAGGCCGCGGCGTCGTCGTCCGCGCAGTCGTTGCCGGCCACCACCGGCAAGGACACCATCCCGTCGCCGTAGCCGTCGTCGTCGAAGTCCTTCATGCAGTTCAGAGGAGCCTCGATCTGCGCCGCCCCCGGGAAGGTGGCGGCCGCGGTGCCCGAGTCGTCGTCGCAGTCGGTCCCCGCGGTGACCCCCATGGGCGGAGACAGCGCGCCGAACCCGTCGTTGTCCCGGTCCCTCATGCAGGCTTGAGGCACCAGCTCGTTGCCGGCGGTCCCCGGGAACGTCGTGCCGTCGGCAGGATCGCAGTCCCCGCCGCCCTGGATGGAGGGGTTGTCCCCCTGCACGTCCACGAAAGGTGAGCAGACCACGAAGCCGTCGCCGTCGCCGTCCAGCTCGTTGGCCGGCACGCCGCCGCCGCAGGAGTTGTCGTTGCCGTCGCACACCTGGGATGCGTTGGGGTGGCTGGTCGGATCGGTGTCGGCGCAGTCGGTCCCGGACACGGTGGGAAGGGTGGCGGAGGCGTCGCCGTAGCCGTCGTCGTCACGATCGCGCATGCAGGCGAGGGGGGACTCGATCTGCGCCGCGCCGGGGAACGTCAGGCTCGCGCTGGGCGAGCCGTCGTCGCAGTCGCTCCCCGCGATCACCCCCGTGGGCGGCGCCGAGTCCCCCCAGTCGTCGCCGTCGCGGTCGCGCGTGCAGGCCATGGGGTCCGCCTCGTTGGGCGATGCCCCCGGGAAGACCGTGTTGTCCGAGGCCCGGCAGTCGTTGCCTCCCAGGATGGTGGGATTGTTCCCCTGCGTGTCGTTCCAGTCCAGGCAGGCGACGAAGAAATCCCCGTCCTGGTCCAGCTCGTTGGTGGGGATCGACCCGTCGCACACGTTGTCGTTGCCGTCGCACACTTCGGGGGCGCCGGGGAAGCTGGCCGGATCGTTGTCGTTGCAGTCGCGCGCCTTGTCGTCGTTGTCGCCGGGGGCCGAAGGGTCGCAGACGTCGAAGGTGTCGTTGTCGGCATCGGGGGAGTCGTCGCCGTTGCCGTTGCAGTTCTCGTCGAGGGTGTTGCAGGTGATCTCCATGGCCCCGGGGAAGATCAGCCTGTCGGTGGGCGCGCAGTCCGCCCCGTCCAGATGGGTGTCGTTGTCGTCATCGTCATCGCGCAGGTTGCGGCCCTTGGTGGCGCGATCGTCGTCCGTGTCCTCCAGGGTGACGGCATACACGTGCTTCTGGGTGACCGAAGAGAGCAGCAGGTCCACGAAGCCGTCGCCGTTGAGATCCCCGGCCGAGGCGGCCCAGCCCACCTCGTCCCCGGCGCCGGATCTCCTGTCGCCACCGAAGATCATGGCGTCGACGTTGTCCACGCCGGTGCAGTCCGATCCGCTGGCGCAGCGGTTCAGGTCGACCGGCGAGATCAGGACGGTGGCGTTCTGGATGACGTAGGCCGTTCCCTGATCGATGTCGTTGGTCCTGAGGGCGCGGCCGTCCTCGCGGCGCGCGGTGATGGCCAGGTCGTCCACCCCCGATCGGTCGAAATCGCCGAAGACCACCGCGTACCCCAGCCCGTCCCCGGATCGCCTGGCCACGAAGACCACGTCGGCCGACGCGGCCGTGGAGGGCGCGGATCCCTGCTCGATGAACGGCGCGTTCCAGACGTACACCTTCCCACCGTTGGTGCGGGGCCCGGTGCCGGTGTTGGTCAGGGGGTTCCCCGACGTGACGTTGTCGGCCATGATGGCGCCGGTGGCCAGCCGCCCTTGCGCGCTGATGGCGACGCTGAATCCGAAGTAGTCTCCCGCCGCCTCGCCCACGATCCCCCGGAGCTGGAAGTCGATCCCCTCCTCGAAGATCCCGTCGTGATCCAGCCCGCTGGTGGGGGAGAGGGGCCCTTGCACGGTCAGCACCTTGCCGTTGGGGTGCCCCACCGCGCCGATGGCCAGATCGTCCGACCGTCCCGTGGGGAGGGTGTTGGGATCGTGGTCCCGATCCAGATCCCCGACCGCGAGGACCTCCCCCAGCCCGTCGCCGGCCAGGCCCTCGATCTCCACCAGGCTCGCCTCGTTGGCCTGCACGACGCCGTCCGCGACGGACATGGCCGTGACCATGCCGTTGCCGTTCAGGGCCCCGCGTGCTCCCACGATGATGTCCTCGTGGTTGCCGGACACGGTCAGCACTTTCCCGAAGGCGACCGAGTAGCCGAACTCGTCGTCCTCCTCCGGCCGCGCGGACTGCACCGCCTGGCCGGCCTCCCCGGGGTCGAGGGTCACCGGGGAGGGCATCGGCCCGGCCGCCATGCACAACGTCCCCGCCGGTATGTGGTAGGCGGTCCCGGCGGGGTTGCCGGTGGTGCCGGGGATCCCGGGCGCGCCCAGAAGGAGCGCCGCCGCGCCGGAGGGTGAGCAGGTGCCGGCGATGCGCTCGCGGCCCACCGCCACCGAGAAGCCGAGCGAAGAGGGCTGCCCGGGGAAGGAAGGACCGAGATCGAAGATCACGTCGGCCTGGCTCTCCGCGCCCACCCGCCGGTCCACCGGATCGTTGGGATCCAGCCCCCATCCCGCGTTGGCGCTCACCCGTCCGAAGAAGATGTAGGCGCGGTTGCGCTGCGGATCTCCCACCACCAGGTCGGCCAGGGCGTCGCCGTTGAGATGCCCCGTGGCCACGGACCATCCGAACTGGCCCTGGACCGAGGGGTCGGCCTCGAAGCGGATGTCACCCCCCTGGCATTCCGGGCGAGGGACGCCGTTGGGATCTTGAAGCGGCTCGCAGAGATCGAAGCTGGCCGGTGTCTGGCCTCCGATGAAGGTCGGCTCCACCCGCGTGACGGAAAGGAGCACCAGGATGCCGAGCAACGAGAAGGGGATGAAGAACCGCGCCGCCCGCTCCACCTACTTCGCCTCCTTCTCGAGACGGATTCCGAAGCTTCCCACGATCTGGCTGGTCCTGTCCGAAGTCTCTCCGGCGATGGAGAACGTCGCCTTGCCGATGTCGTAGCCGACCCCGGCGGTGATGTGGCTGTCCGCCTCGTCCCCGGGGAACGTGCGCATGTAGGTCCTGTCCACGGTGCCGTCGCCGCTGTCGAACCGGGTCATCCGGATGCGGCTGTCGGGCGTCCGGTACCAGCCCGCGCGCAGCGAGAGGCGCTGCCCCTGGCGGGTTCCCACCGGGAGGACGTACTCGACCCCGGCCCGCACGATGTCGCCGTCGTCCACGGTGAACTCGATGGAGTCGCCGGTCATGTCCAGCACTCCGCCCGCGATCTGGCCGCTGGTCAGGAAGTTGACCCCGGACCGGAAGCCGTCGAGCATGTCGGAGTACTCGACCCGCTCCACCTCCACGGCCGCCATCAACCTCTCGCTGAAGCGGTAGCTGGCGCCGATGCTGAACACATCAGGGACGACGATCTTGTTGTCGAACCGGCCGTCGAGGACGCCGTTGAGGAACACCGATTCCTCCACGGAGAACCGGGCCCCCCGGCGGAAGGCGGCGCCGACGCGCCAGGGGGAGACGCCGGAGGCGTAGATGGAGTCGGGATGCCAGTGGATCCCGACGGCGTAGGTGACGCTGGAGTCCGACCCGTTGGAGAAGGTCCGGTAGACGTCCTGGCTCGGCTGCTCCGGAAGCCTGGGATGCCCCGGATCGGTCTCGAAGACCCCCTGAGGATCGAGCACGAAGGTGGAGGTGTCCAGCGAGAGATCCAGCGTCGCCTGACTGAGGGTCAAGCCGGCCGAGAAGTCCTGGTGCAGCTCGATGGCGGCCGAGGCGTTCCAGTAGATGATCTCGGTGGAGCCCGATCCCACCACCGGGCTCCTGACCGCGTACATCTCGACGCTGTCCCCGTCCACGGTGTGGGGGAAGGAATCGAAGGAGAACATCGCCTCGGTCCCTCCCGAGCTCCGCTCCTGGGAGAGCAGGACATGGCGGGAGCCCGCCAGGGTCAGGCGTCGCCGGGCCGTGCCCACCTGTGTGGGCCAGGTGAAGGCGATGTAGCTGGGATCGGACATGGTCTCGACGTTCGAGTCGGATCGGAGCCCGAGGAAGGGGAGATCGCCGGCGCCGGTGTTGGGATCCACCTCCAGGCTGCCAAGGCTGCTCCGGAACCCCTCGGTGTCCTCCTCCATCGCCCGGTATTCGAAGAAGAACTGCGGGTGGTGCAGGAAGTTAAGCCCCGCGGGGTTGGCGAGGGAGGCCGTGGGGTCGTCGGCGACGGCGATGTAGGCGCCCCCCATGCCGAGCGCCCGTGCCCCGGGGTTGACCAGATTGAACTGAAAGTGACGGTAGATCTCTTCGTCGGTGAGCGCCTCGATCCTGCCGCCGGCGGCCAGCGCGCCGAGCGCCATGGCCGCCACCGCCGCCCCCCTCCTGAAACCCGCCAGCCCCCGCGCGAACGACCACCCCTCGGATGCCTGCTCGGACACCGCCCCCCCTCCGCCTGGAGGATAGATCCGTCCCATATCCTCTGGTTTTGTCCTGATGATGTGGCGACTCTTGGTACCATCAGGGATCCTGTAAGTCAAGCAAAAAGAGGGGGCCGCGCGAAAGGCGGGCCTTTTGGCGGCGGATGGACGGTTCTCCGTTGACTCCGTGGGCCATGTGGCCCAAGATCAGGAGCCACTTCCTTGGATCGACAGCCGTAGAGGAGAGCCATGAAAGAACGCTCGCGCGCCGTGGTGCGCCTGATCCCCCCGGCGATGCTCCTGTGGGCGGCCCTGCCGGCTTGCAGCGGCCGCTCCGCCGTGCTCGACCTGTACCCAGCGGTCATGTACGACAAGCCGCGCATCACCCGGATCGAGCACCAGCTCGCCGACGCCCGCGCGGAAGGGGGCAGGGCGGTCGTCACCGTCACCATGCTGGCCGACCCGGGGCTCCAGGCCAGTTTCGCCATCTATCCAGGGGTGGCCGAGACCGTGCCGATGCACGAGGTGGAGCCCGGCCGGTACGTCGGAGAGCACGCCTTCCCGGAGCCGGGGATGGGGGGAACCTACTCCATCACCGGGCGGATCCGGCACGATCGGGCGGGCGAGGCGGTCCTGAGGGATCCGGAGCCATTGATCCTCTTCCAGGAGCCGCTGGACGACTGAAAGACACAGAGTGCGCAGTCCGGACGAAATGACCGTTGTCACCGACCCACGGGCTCGGGTACATTTGAGCCCATCCCGAAAGCCCGTCAACGTCAGGAGAGCAGGATGGAGACCAAGGTGGACCAGAAGACCGGCGCTGTCCCCAAGGTGAAGTGGGACGATACCAGCATGAAGACGTCGTACGCCAACGTCTGCAACGTGACCAGCACCCGGGAGGAGGTCACCCTCCTGTTCGGGACGAACCAGACGTGGCACAGCGAGCAGAAGGAGGTCAAAGTCCACCTGACCGACCGGATCATCCTCAGCCCGTTCGCCGCCAAGCGTCTGGCCCTGCTCATCGGCGGGGTCGTCAGCGAGTACGAGAAGCGTTTCGGGCCTCTGGGGATCGAGCGCCCGGAAGCGAAGCACTGACAAGCCGATAGCCCTCGACGATGCCGGAGACCCCGCCTCCGAACACCATGGCCGACGAGCCCAGGACGGGGGCGGGGACCGTCATCGACATCGACGCCGCGCTCTGGAAGCAGCTCCAGGAGGCGGCCACCACCGAGAAGTTCGCCGCCGCCTGGCTGGCCCTCCAGTTGCAGCTCATCGGAGGCGCCTCGGCCGGACTGGTGGTCCTCAAGAAGCCCGAGACCGGGGCGTTCGCCCCGGTGGCCGCCACCGGCGACCTGGCCCGGCAGGACCTCCTGCCCGTGCTGGAGCGGGCGCTTCGGGAGCGCAAAGGGGTGGTGGCGCGAGCCGGAGACGCCGCCGGGGAGTCCGTTCGCCTCGCCTACCCGGTCTGGGCCGCCTCGAAGGTCCACGGGGCCGCCGCCCTGCAGATCTCCGCCAGGCCCCAGCACCAGCTCCAGGCCGCCATGCGGCAGCTCCAGTGGGGGGTGGCCTGGCTCCAGGCCTGGGTGCTGCGCCAGTCCGCCGAGCCCGACGCCCACATCGGCAGGCACTTGAAGACCGCGCTCGACCTGGCGGCGCTGGCCCTGGAGGAGGATCGGTTCCAGGCCGCGGCCACCGCCGTAGTCACCGAGCTGGCGACGCGCCTGGAGTGCGATCGGGTCAGCATCGGCTTCCTGAAACGCCGGCAGGTGAAGGTGGCCGCGCTGTCGCACAGCGCCCAGTTCCGCAAGCAGATGAACCTGATCCGCTCGATCGGGACGGCCATGGCCGAGAGCGTCGATCAGCAGGCCATCCTGGTCTACCCCGAGCCGGAGGAGCAGGGATCGCACGTCCTCTACGCGCACGAGCAGCTGGCCCGCGATCATGGCGACCGCTCCATCTGCACCGTCCCGTTCATCGATGCCCGGGGGCGCGCGTACGGCGCTCTGACGCTGGAGCGATCCGGCCCCGAGGCGTTCGACAGGCAGGCGGTGGAGCTGAGCGACAGCATGGCCGCACTGCTGGGCCCCATCCTCGAGGAGAAGCGCCGCAACGACAGGCTGCTTCTCTTCAAGGCCGGCGACAGCCTCTGGACCCAGCTCACGCGCCTGACCGGCCCCCGCTACGCCGTCCGCAAGCTGATCGCCGGCGCGCTGGTGCTGCTGGTGCTCTTCTTCGCCTTCGCCAGGGGGCAGTTCCGGGTCACCGCGGAGTCGACCCTGGAGGGGGAGGTCCGCCGGGCCGTCACCGCGCCCTACCGCGGGTTCATCGCCGAGGCCCCCGCGCGCGCCGGCGACCTGGTGCGCTCGGGCCAGACCCTGTGCAGCATGGACGTCCGGGACCTGCGCGTGGAGCAGGCCAAGTGGGCCAGTCAGCGGGAACAGTTCCTGCTGGAGCAGCGCAAGTCGATGGCCGACGGACAAGTGGCCGCCATGCGGGTGCTGGGCAAGAAGATGGACCAGGCCGCGGCGGAGCTGGCGCTCCTGGAGGAGCAGATCGCCCGGGCGCGGATCACCGCGCCGTTCGACGCCGTGGTGGTCAACGGCGACCTGAGCCAGGCCCTGGGTGCGCCGGTGGACGCCGGGCAGGTGCTGTACGAGCTGGCGCCCCTGGATTCCTACCGGCTGATGCTGCGGGTGGACGAGCGGGACGTCAGCCACGTGAGTCCGGATCAGAAGGGGACTTTGATCCTGACCTCCCTGCCCGAGAGCCGCTTCCGCTTCACCGTCCGCAAGGTGACTCCGGTCTCGATCATCGATGAAGGCAGGAACTACTTCCTCGCCGAGGCCACGCTCGACGAGCCCAACCAGCGGCTGCGTCCCGGGATGGAGGGGTTCGGCAAGGTGGAGATCGATCGGCGCCTGCTCATCTGGATCTGGACGCACGACCTGATCGACTGGGCCCGGCTCTGGGTCTGGTCCTGGTGGCCTTGAGGAAGGCGGTCCGTGACCGAGTCGTTGTTCAGCCCATCCTGGTACCGCGTGGCCGATCTGAAGCCGCGCCTGCGCGGCCACACCCGCGTGCGGCGGCACGACTATCGCGGCGAGGTCTGGTACGTCCTGGAGGACATGGCCAAGGGCCGGTTCTACCGCTTCCCGCCGAGCGTCTACCACGTCCTGGGGCGGATGGACGGCCAGCGCACCGTGCAGGAGCTCTGGGAGGCCTCCGTGTCGCAGCTCGGCGACGACGCGCCGACCCAGACCGAGGTGGTGCAACTGCTCAGCCAGCTTCACACGGCGGACATCATGATCTGCGACGTTCCGCCCGACACCTCCGAGCTGCTGCGCCGGTCGCGCAAGATGGAGAGGGCGCGCCTCAGCCAGACCCTTCGCAGCCCCTTCGCCATCCGCATCCCCCTCATCGACCCCGAGCGGTTCCTGACCGCCACGCTGGGGCCGATCCGGCCGCTCATCGGGCCGCTCGGGGCGCTGCTCTGGCTGGGCGTGGTGGCCTCCGCCGCCGTTCTGGCCGCCGTGCACTGGACCGACCTGACCGAGAACGTGATGGATCGCGTGGTCTCGGCCGAGAACCTGCTGCTCATCTGGCTGATCTTCCCCCTGGTCAAGGCCCTGCACGAGTTCGGCCACGGGTATTTCCTCAAGGCCTGGGGAGGGGAGTGCCACGAGATGGGGATCATGCTGCTGGTGTTCACGCCGGTCCCCTACGTGGACGCCTCGGCCGCGGCGGAGTTCCGCGAGCGTCACCGCCGGGCGCTGGTGGGCGCTGCGGGGATCCTGGTGGAGCTGTTCGTGGCGTCGCTGGCGCTGTTCGCCTGGCTCGGCCTTGAGCCGGGCGTGATGCGCACCCTGGCCTTCAACACGCTGCTCATCGGCAGCGTGTCCACCGTGCTGTTCAACGCCAACCCGCTCCTGCGGTTCGACGGCTACTACATCCTGTCCGACCTGCTGGAGATCCCCAACCTGGCGCAGCGCGGGATGGCCTACCTCGGCTACGTGGTGAAGCGCCATGTCCTGGGGATGCGCCACCTCACCGAGCCCCACACCGCACCCGGAGAGCGTTTCTGGTTCGTGGTGTTCACCATCGCCTCCTTCATCTACCGCGCCTTCATCTACACGGCCATCGCCCTGTTCATCGCCGGGAAGTTCTTCGTCATCGGTGTGCTGCTGGCCATCTGGGCGGTTTTCAGCATGGTGGTGCTGCCGGCGGCCAAGGGGCTCTGGTTCCTGGTGGCGAGCCCCCATCTGCGCGACCGCCGGCCCCGGGCCGTGGCCCTGGCCGCGGCGGCCGCAGGGGTGGTGGCCATGGCCTTGTTCGTGGCCCCTTTCCCCTCGTGGACGCGCACGGAAGGGGTGGTCTGGATCCCCGACGAGTCCCTGGTGCGCGCGGGGACCAACGGGTTCGTGCGGGATGTGCTGGTCCCGCCCGACACGCGCGTGACGGCCGGGCAGCCGCTGGTGGCGTGCGAGGATCCCCTTCTGGACGCCAACGAGCGCATCCTGGTGGCCCGGCTGGCGGAGATGGAGAGCCGCCGCGACGTGGCCTTCACCACCGATCAGGTCCAGACCAGGATCCTGGACGAGGAGATCTCCAGCGTGCGCGAGGAGCTGCGGCGGGCCCGCGAGCGCACCACCGACCTGATCATCCGCAGCCCCGCCGAGGGGGTCTTCGTCCTGCCCGGCGCGCCCGACCTGCCGGGCCGCCACCTCAAGCAGGGGGATCTCATCGGCTACGTGGTGGACGTGGAGCAGCCGCTGATCCGCGCCGTGGTTCCGCAGTCCTCCATCGACCTGGTGCGAGGGCGGCTTCGCAAGGTGGAGGTGCGGCTCACCGAGAGGCTCGGCGAGATCTTCCCTGCCGACGTGGTGAGGGAGGTCCCCGGCGGCTCGGAGCGCCTGCCCAGCACGGTGCTGGGGAGCGGCGGCGGGGGCGCCATCGCCGTCAACCCGATGGACGAGCGCAAGACCCAGACGTTCGAGAAGCTGTTCCAGTTCGACCTGCGGCTGGCGCGGCGGCTCCAGCCGGTCTGGTTCGGCGGGCGGGTGTACGTGCGCTTCGATCACGGCACCGAGCCGGTGGGATGGCAGCTCTACCGCTCGGCGCGGCAGATGTTCTTGAGGCGGTTCAATGTCTAGCGCCGCCCTCCGGCAGGAGATCGCGCGCGGCTTCTATCCCGAGCGGGCGCAGGTCGAGGAGTCGCCGCTCGATCGCGCGCTGGGCGGGGCCGTGGGCCGCCTGGGCACTCTGCGGGCCTCCTGGCCCGGCCGCTACAACGCCATCGTGCGCGCGGTGGAGAAGGCGGGCGCCCGCCTGGGAGATCTGAGCGACGAGGAGCTCGCCTGGCAGGCCAAAGCTCTCCGCCCGGAGCTGAAGGCGCGCGGGTTCGAGCTGGAGCTGGTGGCGCGCGCCTTCGCGCTGATCCGGGAGGCTTCCGGCCGGCGGCTCAAGATGCGCCATTTCGACGTGCAGCTCATCGGGGGATGGGCGCTCCTGCAAGGGATGGTGGCGGAGATGCGCACGGGCGAGGGCAAGACGGTCACGGCGACGCTCCCCGCCTGCACCGCCGCCCTGGCCGGCATCCCTGTTCACGTGATCACGGTCAACGATTACCTGGCGCAGCGCGACGCGTCCTGGATGGCCCCTCTCTACCGGGCGCTGGGCCTCCGGGTGGGCTGCATCATCCAGCCCATGGGGTTCGAGGAGCGCCGCGATGCCTACCGCTGCGACATCACCTACTGCACCAACAAGGAGGTGGTGTTCGACTACCTGCGCGACCGGCTGGAGCTGGGGAGGCGCCCCGGCCCCATCCAGGCCCGGCTGGAGAGGACCTACGGCAAGGAGCGCCGGCTGGATCGGCTGCGCCTGAGGGGGCTCTGCTTCGCCATCGTGGACGAAGCCGACAGCGTCCTGATCGACGAGGCCCGGACGCCGCTCATCATCTCCGGCCCCGGCGACAGCTCCTACGAGGCGGCGGTGTACCGGCAGGCGCTGGACCTGAGCCACGAGCTGGTGCCGGACCTCCACTACACGGTGAACTTCCCCCGCCGCCTGGTGGAGCTGACCCCGGCCGGCCGGGACCGGCTGGAGGAGCTGGGGCACGTCCGTGGCGGCGTCTGGACGGGACAGGTGCGGCGCGAGGAGATGGTGAGGCAGGCGCTCACCGCGAGGCACCTCTTCCACCGGGATCGGCACTACGTCATCAAGGAAGGAAAGATCCAGATCGTGGACGAGTACACGGGCCGGACCATGCCTGGCCGCTCCTGGGAAGGAGGCCTGCACCAGCTCATCGAGACCAAGGAAGACTGCGAGGTCACCACCCAGACCGAGGTGCTGGGCCGCATCAGCTACCAGCGTTTCTTCCGCCGCTACCTCACGCTCTCCGGGATGACCGGGACGGCGCGCGAGGCCTCGAAAGAGCTGTGGTCCGTCTACCGCCTGCAAGTGGTGACCATTCCCACCCACAAGCCGATGAGGCGCCGCGAGCTCCCGACGCGCGTCTTCCAGACCGCGGAGCTCAAGTGGAGCGCCGTGGTGGCCCGTCTGGCCGAGCTGCACGCGATGGGTCGTCCGGTGCTGGTCGGGACGCGCACGGTGGCCGACTCACGGCACCTCGCCGGGCTGCTGGAGAACGCCGGGATCCCGTGCCGGGTGCTCAACGCGCTGCAGGACGCAATGGAGGCCGAGATCGTCTCGCAGGCTGGCCGGCTCGGGCAGATCACGGTGGCCACCAACATGGCCGGCCGGGGCACCGACATCCTCCTGTCTCCCCAGGTGCACGATCTGGGCGGCCTGCACGTGCTGGCCACCGAGCTGCACGACGCTCGCCGCATCGACCGCCAGCTCTTCGGCCGCTGCGCACGCCAGGGGGATCCCGGATCGTGCGAGGCGTTCGTCTCGTTGGAGGACGACCTGCTCCGGGGCCGCAAATCGGACGGGTCGCTGCGGCCGGCTCAACGGTGGCTCCAGGCCATGACGCCCGGACCCTTCAGGGCGCGTGTCCTCTTCCGGGCGGCCCAGCGTGCGGCTGAGCGGCGCCACTACCTGATGAGGCGGGATCTGCTGAAACTGGACGAAACGGTCGAGACGGCCCTGGCTTTCGCCGGAAGGGGCGAATAGTTGATCGTGCCATCCATGCGCCGGCCGGCGACGTCGCTTCCGCCCCCTGGCTCCGCGGCCGTGCCGCGGGTGCGCGCCGGGGGCGTTCCTGTCGAAGACGAGGAGGGTATGCCGTTGTCCGGACGGCGGCGCCGCGCCGCGTGGGTCCTGATCCTTGCCTTGCTCCTTCCCATGGAAGAGACCGGGGCCGCCGATCTGATAGACCTCTACACGAAGGCGAGGCAGTTCGATCCCGTCTTCCGCGCCGCTGAGTTCGAGCTGCAGATCTCCGAGCAGGTGATCCGGGAGTCGCAGTCCGGCGTCCTTCCTTCGCTCACCGCCGAGGTCGAGCGTTCGCGCACCAAGCAGGACGTCAAGGAGAGCGACAGCGTTCTGTTCCAGATCGGAGAGCGGGAGTTCGACAACACCAACTTCGCTATCACCCTGATCCAGCCCATCTACCGCTCCAGTGCCTGGGCCCGGCTGCCGCAGGCGCGGGCGGAGGCCCGGCAGGCCGAGGCCAACTACGCCGCCGCGGAGCAGGACCTGATGTTCCGGCTGGCCCAGGCGCACTTCAACTTCATGGCCGCCCGCGACAACCTCGACTTCGCCACGGCCGAGCGCACGGCCATCTGGCGGCAGCTCCTGGAGACGGAGGAGAGGCTCGGCTCCGGCCTGGCCACGATCACCGACCTTCACGATGCCAGGGCCCGGTTCGCCCTGGCCGAGGCCGCCGAGAGCGGGGCGGCCGACGTCCTGGAGGAGGCCCGGGCGGCCATCATGGAGATCACCGGCGATGCCCCCGCCGACCTCAACCCTCTGAGCGAGAGCTTCCCCTACGTCCCGCCGGACAAGGCCGACGTGGAGGCCTGGGTCGAGGCGGCCATGTTCCAGAACAACACGATCCGGGCCCGCCGCGAGGCGGCCACGGTGGCCGAGCAGGAGATCCGCCGGCAGCGAGGGGTGTACCTCCCCTCGCTCGACTTCGTGGCCAGTTTCAACGATCGCGACACCGAGGGGACGGTCTTCGGGGGAGGCAACCGCACGGCGACCGCGGACTTCGCCCTGCGCCTGGCCATACCGATCTACGACGGAGGACGCGGGAGCGCCCTGGCCGCGGCGGCCGCCTTGCGCCACCGCATCACCCTGGAGGAGCTGGAGCGCGAGAAGCGCCGGGTGGAGCGGGAGACGAGAACGTCGTTCAACGGCGTGATGGGCGGGATCGCCCGGGTGGAAGCGCTGATCAAGTCGGTGTTCTCCAATGAGCGGGCGCTCGCGGCGAGGGAAGAAGCCTTCCGCTCCGGCATCGGCACCGGCGTGGCGGTGCTCGACGCCCGGCGGGATCTCTACTCCGCCAAGCGCGATCTCTCACAGGCTCGCTATCTCTACATCCTGAACAGTCTGCGCCTGAAGCAGAGCGCGGGCACGCTGAGCGTGGCCGACCTGCGTCAGGTCAACGTGCACCTTCACTGATCGAGGTCCCTATGCGCATCGTATCCAAGGTGTCTCTTCCGGTGACCGTGGCCGCGGCGCTTGCCGTCTCCTCCCTGCCGGTCCGGGCTGAGAGGTTCGAGTGCCTGGTGGAGCCCTACGTCGAGGTCAAGCTGAGCAGCGCCGTGCCCGGCATCCTGGAGCAGGTGACGGTCGATCGCGGGGACTTCGTGAAGAAGGGCCAGGTCCTGGCCGTCCTCAGGTCGGACGCCGAGAAGGCCAGCCTGGATCTGTCCAGGGCCCGGGCCGAGTTCGCCGCGCGCAAGGTGGAGCGCAACAAGGAGCTCTACCGCAAGCAGATGATCTCCATTCACGAGCGCGACGAGATGGAGACCGAGGCCCACCTGCTGCGCCTGGAGGTCAAGGAGGCCGAGGAGAGGCTGAAGCTGCGCAGCATCGTGAGTCCCATCGACGGCGTGGTGGTCAAGCGGTCCTACACCGCCGGGGAGTACGTGGAGGAGCTGCCCGTCCTGGAGCTGGCGCAGATCGACCCCCTGCGCGTGGAGGCGGTCGTCCCCACGAGGTTCTACCGGAAGGTGAGGGTGGGGATGACCGGGCAGGTGGAGTGGGAGTCGCCGCTGGGAGGGACCAACGCGGCCACCGTGACCATCGTCGATCCGGTGGTGGACGCGGCCAGCGGAACGATCGGCGTCCGTCTGGAGCTGCCCAACGCCAGCCGGAGGCTGGCCGCCGGGGCCAAGTGCATGGTCTCCTTCCCCATCGCCGATGACGCCCCGGCCGGCCGCTAGCCCCGCCCCTGCGCCTTCTCTCTCCGGGAACTATGATGTCCCGGCCGCCGGCGGCGTTCCGCCGGCGCGGAACCTCAGGCGAGGTCCATGTCGTTGGTGTCGTGTGCGAAGTGTCTGACCCCCAACCCCGGCTCCGCCCGGTTCTGCAGCACGTGCGGGGAGAGATTGGGGGGCCCCTCGGGGGCTGATCAGCCCACCTCCGCCTCCTCCGGCATCCTCACCAGCACGCGGTTCACTCCGCCCCCGGCGCCCCAGGAGGCGGGCACGCCGTTCGGGCCCCGGTACGTCCTGCTCCAGCGGCTGGGACGCGGAGGGATGGGGGAGGTCTGGAAGGCCAGGGACCTGGAGCTAAACCAGGTGGTCGCCCTCAAGATGATCCGGCCGGAGCTGGTGGAGCGCCCGGAGTTCCTGGAGCGATTCCGCAACGAGATCAACCTGGCGCGCAAGGTCACCCACCGCAACGTCACCAGGATCCACGACCTGGGCGAGGTGGGCGGCACCCGGTTCATCTCCATGGAGCTCATCGACGGGGTCAGTCTGGGTGAGTTCATCAAGCAGGAAGGGCCTCTGCCGGAAGCCAAGGCCCTCTCCATCGCCACCGGGATCTGCGAGGGGCTCAAGGCGGCTCACGAGGTGGGGGTGATCCACCGGGACCTCAAGCCGCAGAACATCCACATTGACCACGAGGGCACGGCGCACATCATGGACTTCGGGATCGCCGTGTCGGGCGAGACATCGGGCCTGACCAGGACGGGCGCCCTGATCGGCACGCCCGAATACATGTCTCCCGAGCAGGTGAGAGGGGAGAAGCTCGACGCCCGCAGCGACATCTATTCCCTGGGCCTGATCCTCTACGAGATGGTGACCGGCGATCTCCCCTTCGTGTCGGACAGCGCCGCCTCCTCGATGTACAAGCGGCTCTCCGAGAAGCCGAGGAAGCCCAGGGAGATACGACAGGACGTTCCTGTCTTCCTCGAATCGATCATCCTGCGCTGCCTGGAGAAGGAGAAGGCGTTCCGGTACGCCGGTGTGGGGGAGCTGCTGAGCGACCTGGAGTCG
>DATEEA010000027.1:0-21476 GCA_035281445.1 Candidatus Polarisedimenticolia bacterium | reverse complement strand
TCGACATCACCGAAGCGGAGCGCAGCGGCAACCTCCTGCTTCCGGATCTCAAGGTCAAAGGGACCATCCGCGGCACCGAGCTGAGCAGCGCCCGGGTGGTGGTGTCGGACGATCGGGGGCGTGTGGTGCACGAAGAGTCGCTCGACGGGAAGATCGAACGGCACTACGCTGCCGCCGCCGACCGGGCCGCGCCGGCGTCGATCAGCTACCGTGTGACGGTGGACGGCAAGAGGCTGGCCGGGGCCCGGGGGGACTTGAGCGTGACGGTGCGCGCGGCGGACCGGCAGGGGCGCAGCGCGGAAGCGAGCGTGACGGTGGAGCGTTGACGGGCGGAAGGCTCCTTGGCGTGGCGGTGGCGCTGGCGTCGGCGGCGGCGATGCAGGCCGGTCCGGACGCGGCCGGGTCCGGACGGCAGATCGATCTGCGCCGCCCCGGCGGCCGCGTGGAGACGACCGTCGTGTCGGGGGGCGCGCCCCTGGAATGGGCCGGCTGGGAGCTCGGCGCGGGGGACGTCAACGGCGACGGGATCGCCGATCTGGTGATCGCCGCTCCGGGAGGGACCGACGATCGCCCCAGCCGCCGGGGCCGCCTCTACGTGCTGCTCGGCCGCCCGCAGCCGCTCCTGCCTGCGGTGGATCTCGCCTTGCGCCGGGCACCCGGCGCCGTCCCGGGAGCGCCGCCCGTCTTGAGGAGCGGAGCCGACGTGGTGATCGACGGACCGGGCGACTTCGATCACCTGGGGCGCGCCCTGGTGGTGGCCGACTTCGACGGCGACGGGATGGCGGACATCGCCGCGGGAGCCCCCCGCGCCGACGGGCCGCTCGACGCCCGCGCCGACTGCGGCGAGGTGATCATCCTGTTCGGCTCCACCGCGATCTCCGGCGTGGTCGATCTCTCCACGGCGGCTCCCGGCACGCGGGTGACCCGGGTGATCGGCCGCCTCCCGGGCGACGCGTTGGGCTCGTCGCTGGCGGCGGCCGATGTCACCGGCGACGGCCGCGTCGATCTGATCGCGGGAGCTCCCCTGGCCGAGGGGATGGCGGGGGCGCTCGGGGCCTCGGACGTCGGCGAGGCGGTCGTCGTGGCGGGGGTCCCCGACTGGCCCGCGCAGATCGATCTCTTCTCGGCGCGGGCGGGAGCGCTGGTGCTGCGCGGGGCCGAGCCGGGGGATCAGGCGGGGAGCGCCGTGGCGGCCGGGGACTTCGACGGCGACGGCACCGCCGACCTGGCGGTCGGCGCCCGCGGGGCCGACGGCCCCGCCAACAGGCGGCTGGATGCCGGAGAGGTCTACCTGGTGTGGGGCGGCCCCGCCCTGGCGGCTGCGGGAGCCGCCGGCCTGTCCTCGGCCACGGTCATCTCCGCGCCTCGTCCCGGCGATCTGGGAGGGGGGAGCCTGGCGCTGGGAGATCTGGACGGGGATGGGCGGGCCGACCTGGCCATCGGCGCGGCGCTGGCCGACGGCCGCCGCAACCGGCTCGACGCGGGGGGGGCCTACGTGATGATGGGCCGCCCGCGCGCGGCGGTGGAGGCCCTGCGCACCGTCCCGCCCGACACGGGCCTTCCCTCCGGGGCGGCCCGCCTGGAGGCCGTGCAGCAGAGCCGATCGTTCCCGATCGACCTGGCCGGGAACGTCCCCTCGGTGCTGGCCGTGGAGGGGGCCGACCCGGGAGACCACACCGGCGTGCGCGGCATCTGGGATCTCGATCTGGACGGTCTGGGGGATCTGGTGCTGGGCGCGGAGGACTCCTCCAGCCGCCGCAACAGCCGGGCGGGAGGAGGGGAGCTGCGGCTGGTCGCGGGGGGCCGCGCGCCGGCGCCGTTCGTCGACTTGCGGGAGGCGGGGAGCGTGGCCGCTCTGTTCGGCGCCACGGGCGGAGGGCACTTCGGCCGGGCGGCCGTGGCGGCCGATTTCGACGGCGACGGCCGGCCGGAGCTGGCGAGCTCGGCTCCCCTGGCCGGGCAGTCGCTGGGGGGGAGAGTCTGGGTGCTCCGGGCGGACTGGGGCGCGCTGCTGCGGCCGCCGGAGGCCGGGAGGTGACCTTGGGGACGGCGAGGAGCCGGGTGGTGCTGGTGACGGGGGGCGGTTCCGGGATCGGGCGCGCCATCGCGTCGGCTTTCCTCTCCGCGGGAGACCGGGTGGCCATCGCCTCGCGGGATCCCGAGCGCCTCAAGAAGGCCGCCGGTGTCTTGCTGGCGCGCGCGGCGGGCGCCGATGCCGGGCGGCTCCTGCCTCTGCGGCTCGACGTGCGGGTGCCTGAGGCCACGGTCGCGGCCGCCGCGCAGGTGGCCGAGGCCTGGAAAGCGATCGACGTGCTGGTGAACAACGCCGGCCGATCGGGCCAGAGCCCGGTCGCCGAGGAGGGTCCCCGCGCCGACGAGCTCTTCCACGACATCCTGGAGACGAACCTGCACGGCGCGTGGCGCATGACCCGCGCCTGCCTGCCCTGGATCCCCGAGGGAGGGCGCATCATCAATGTGTCCTCCGTCCTGGGGAAGTTCGGCGTGGCCCGCTATGGGGCCTACTGCGCCAGCAAGCACGGCCTGATCGGTCTCACCCGCGCCCTGGCAGCCGAGCTGGCCCCCCGCCGGATCACCGTCAACGCCGTCTGCCCGGGCTGGGTGCAGACGGCCATGGCCGATGACGGCGTGCGGGAGACGGCCGCCCATCTCGGCATCGATCCCCAGGCCTTCCGCAAGGCGGCCAACGAGAGAGTCCCGCTGGGACGCTTCCTGCAGCCGGAGGAGGTCGCCCCGCTGGCTCTCTACCTGGCGTCGGCGGAGGCGGAGGCGGTGACCGGACAGGCGATCAACATCGAGGGGGGCGCCACCACCTGGTGAGCGCCGGGAGGCGCTGCGCGGCGAGGCGTTTCATCCTATAGTCGGACAGGGAGGCGGCGGTTAGAATGTCGCGGCAAGGCCAGGTGGTCCTGCGAAGGATGAGGGACGTCATCGTCCAGTACCGTGCGGGGCGCATCGGCCTGCGGCCGCTCGTGGACGACCTCAAGGCGATGCACGACGCGCTCCCCGCCGAAGAGGAGCTCCCCGACCGCGCCTGGCGCGACGCCTTCGTCCCTCTGGACAGGATCGCCGTGGAGGAAGGCGGCCCCGATCGGGAGGAGCTCGAACGCCGCGTCCTCCGGCACCTCGGCCAGCTCGAGTCCCTGCTCGGGCGCTGAGACGCCGCGTCCGCCGTCCCGTTCGTCCTTCTCGTGCCTCGTCATCCGTTGACCGTCCATCCGCCCTGGAGGTTTCCACCATGAAAGCGATTGTCTTTCAAGGCATCGGCGACATCCGCCTCGATGACGTCCCCGACCCGCGCATCCAGCACCCCATGGACGCGGTGGTGCGGCTCACCGCCAGCGCCATCTGCGGCACCGATCTGCACATGGTGCGCGGCACCCTCCCCGGGATGAAGCCCGGCACCATCCTCGGCCACGAGGGGGTGGGGATCGTCGAGGAGCTCGGCGGGGGCGTGCGCAACCTCAAGGAAGGGGACCGCGTGGTGATCCCCTCCACGGTCGGATGCGGCTCGTGCGTCTACTGCCGGGCCGGGTACTACGCCCAGTGCGACCAGGCCAACCCGGCCGGCCCGCTCGCCGGCACCACGTTCTTCGGCGGGCCCGCGTCGGCCGGCTCGCTCCCCGGGCTGCAGGCGGAAAAGGCGCGGGTCCCGTACGCCAACGTCGGACTGGTGAAGATCCCGGAGGAGGTGAGCGACGACCAGGCGATCCTGCTGTCGGACATCTTCCCCACGGGCTGGTTCGCCGGGCGGCTCGCCGACATCAAGAGCGGCGACACCGTGGCCGTGTTCGGCTGCGGCCCGGTGGGGCAGTTCGCCATCGCCGGCGCACGGCTGCAGGGAGCCGGGCGCGTGCTGGCCGTGGACACCATCGCCTCCCGGCTGGACATGGCCCGCAGCCAGGGCGCCGAGGTCGTGGACTTCAACGCCGACGATCCGGTGGAGGCGGTCCGGGAGCTGACCGGCGGGATCGGCGTGGACCGCGCCATCGACGCGGTGGGGGTGGACGCCGAGCCCCCCACGCACGGCCCGGCGGCGGACAAGGCGCGCGCCAGGAAGGAGCAGTTCGAGCTGGAGCTGGGTGAGGTGGCCCCCGAGACCCATCCGGAAGGAGGCAACTGGGAGCCGGGGCACGGGCCGTCGCAGGCGGTGACCTGGGCGGTGGAGGCGCTGGCCAAGGCGGGGACCCTCTCCATCATCGGGGTCTATCCGCCGGCCCACCGGTTCTTCCCGCTGGGGATGGCCATGAACAAGAACCTGGCGGTGAAGATGGGCAACTGCAACCACCGCAGGTACATCCCCAGGCTGATGGAGATGGTGAAGGCCGGAGCCATCGATCCGGCGTCCATCCTGACGCAGCGCGAGCCGCTGGACTCGGCGCTGGAGGCCTACCGCGCCTTCGACCGGCGCCAGGAAGGCTGGATCAAGGTGGAGATCAAGGTCGGCGCTCCGGTGCGGGAGGCCCCGGCCGGCCGGGAGAAGCGGCGCAAGGCGCGCGCCTGAGAAGGGTCAGGGCCGGACGATGAGCGACGACGGATCGGCGTCGGCCTCGCGGCCGGCCCCCTCCGGGGCGTCCCTCGGCAGCAGGTGCAGGAACGAGGTGAAGGCCATGGCCCGCAGGAAGGAGATCTCCTTGAGGCGGCGGCCGGGATCGGACAAGGCCTGGTGCAGGGCCAGGCATCGGCGCGCCGGCCCCTCGCGCCGGGCGAGGTGGAACCACAGCGCCATCTCGCCGAAGCGGGCGGCGTAGAGAGTCCGGGCCTCCTTCTCGATCACCTCCTCGAAGGCCTGATCGATCACCCCGGTCAGGCGCTCGGTCATCTGGTCCTTGCTCAGCACCAGCGACGAGTCCTGCGCGTCGCGGAACCGGGCGTGGTGAACCTTGACCATGTCCTCGGGGAGGACCCACCCGGCCATCTCCTGCTCCTCGTACAGCGTGCTGGAGGTCTCCAGCAGCTCTCCGGCTTGCGCCGGCTCCAGGGGCCCGAGGTCGTCGAGAGGCGAGGGGACGGGGGAAGCCGGGTCGGTGTAGAAGTCGGCCCGAAGGAGCGGATAGCCGCCTCCTCGCTCGTCGCGCGGGGCGCCGCGGCGGTAGGCCTCGGACATGAGCCAGTCCACGTGGCGTCCCGGAGCCTGCACCATGGGCGCGCCGTGCGAGGCCAGATCGGCGAAGGTCTCCTTCAGCCCGGACTTGTTCGTGGCGCGCTCTCCGACCTGACGCATCCCGGCGCGGTCGTTGACGATGCTGGACAGCACCAGCACGCCCCCTTCGGGGCGCGGCCGCGAGAGCCAGGCCAGGCGGCTGCCTCCTCCATCCAGCGGCGACAGCCACCCGGAGGGCTCCACCTTCTCCACGAGCCGCACCGGCTCGGACGGCTCCTCCTCGCGCGCCGCGGCGGCGATGCCCCGTTGCTGCAGCCGGAAGAGAGACGCCTTCAGGGTGCGGCGCAGATCCTTGTCCGCGGGGCGGGAGCGCTCCCACTCCACCAGCCTGCGGGCCGATTCCTCGGAGGGGATGCTTCCCATCCAGTCGGCGATGGAGAGGTCGGCGTCGGGATCCGACCCGATGGCCGCCACCAGGGCGGGGAGGAGCTGTTCGTCGTCGGCGTCGAGATCGATCCCGCGCGCTTCCAGCAGCTCGTCGCCGCGGTCCAGCCGGCCTTCCCGCTTCTTCCGGTTCATGGGAGTGAGTTTAACCCTGTCCGCGCGCGCCGGTCCAGATGCGCCACCGCTCAAGCCGTGGAGAACTCCATCACCGCCTGCAGCCTGTGGAGCCCGGCGGGCCGGATCACCAGGTGGCCCAGCCGCGGGCCGAGCCGCTCGCGCACCTGGTCCAGCGCCTCGGGGCGCAGCATGCCGCAGGTGGCGGCCAGCCGGATGGTCTCACCGGGCAGGGCGGTCACCTCCAGCGCCGTCGCTCCGAGCAGGGCCAGCAGCTCGGCGATCAGCATCTCCACCGTCCCCCAGGCCTCCTCGGGCCGCGCCGCGCGCAGCCCCCTCAGCGGCACCCACTGGCTGCGCCCCGACATCGGCTGGAGGACGCGGCAGTCGGAGCGGCGCAGCTCGGCGACCATCCACAGTCCGCCGGCCTGCGCCGCGCCGGCGGCGGCGTCCGCGGGAAGGAGCACGAGATCGCCGAAGGCGAAGGGTGCGGCCATGATCGGCCGGATTATGCCAGACCGATGTATACTGCGGCGCCGCCGCGCGGCGCGCGGCTCCGGCTCCGGAGGCTGTCGGACATGTCCGTCTACTCCCACTCGCGCATCGGCACCTTCGAGAGCTGCCCTCTCCAGTACCGCTACCGCTACATCGACCGCATCCCGCGCGAGAGAGAAGGGATCGAGGCGTTCGTGGGGAAGCTGGTGCACGAGATCCTGCAGGAGATCTACACCGATCTGCCCCGCGCGCGCGCCACCACGCCCTCCGATCAGTCCGCCCGCTTCGACGCGTTGTGGGGGGAGCGCTGGTCCTCCGCGGTGCGCATCGTGCGCGAGGGGATGGCCGCCGAGGACTACCGGGCCCTGGGGCGGCGCTGCGTGGAGACGTACCACAAGCGGCACCATCCCTTCGAGGGAGGCGAGGTTCTGGGCTGCGAGACCAAGGTGGAGTTCCCGCTCGACGCCGGGGGCAGGTACAGGATGCTCGGATACATCGATCGGGTGCACCGGCCGGAGCCCGGCGTTCTCGAGATCCACGACTACAAGACGGGAGCCCTGCCCCGCGACGGGGCGCTTCGCGCCGACAGGCAGCTCTCGCTGTACGAGATCGCGGCGAGGGAGATCTGGACCGACACGCGCGAGGTGCGCCAGGTCTGGCACTTCCTGGCGCACGACAGGCAGTTCGTGCAGCGGCGCACCCCCGACGAGCTCCAGCGCGCCAGGGTCGGCACCATCCGGGCCATCCAGACGATCGAGGCCACCACGCGGTTCCCGCCGCGGCGCAGCGCCCTCTGCTCCTGGTGCGACTACAAGGACATCTGCCCGGAATGGGCCGCCGAGAGGGAGGCGGCGCGCGCGGTCCGCGCGGAGTCTCCCGGTCCCGGGGCCGTCGGGCCGGAGCCTCCCGCCGTGCCGCTGGCCGCGGCCGCGCCTCCCGAGGGGCGCTACGGCCAGTACCTCCTGTTCGGCGGCCCCGCAGAGCCGTGAGCACCCGCCTGCCGCGCCACCGGGGGCTGCGCCTGGTGGCCGGCCCTCCCGGACCGGCACCCGGCCGGCTGGAGCACGCGTTCGTGGAGGAAGTGCGCCGTCTCAAGGCCGCCGATCCCCTGCGGCCGATCACGGTCATCGCCGGCAACAACCACATGAGGCTGAGGCTCCGCAGGGTGCTGGCGGTGCGGCTGGGGGGGCACGCCAACATCCGCTTCCTCCTCCTGCGCGATCTGGCCCGCGAGCTGGGCGCGCCGGTCCTGCACGACCGCGGGCGGAGGCGGCTTCCCTCTCACGGCCGCGAGCTGGTGCTGCGCGAGACGCTGGCGGCGCACGCCCACGGCACCTACTTCGACCGGATCGCGCTCACCCAGGGATTCCTGGACTCGCTGGGCGCCACCTTGTCCGACCTGAAGGAGGCCGGCGTCGAGCCGGCCCTGCTGCGGGCGGCCGCCGCCGCCCTGCGCTCCCAGGCCGCCCGGCGCCCCTCCGCGGCGATCAGCGGCCGCAAGATGGAGGACATCGCCGAGCTGTACGAGACCTACGACGACAGCCTGCGCGAGCGCCGCCTGCACGACGAGGAGGACCTGCTGAAGGCGGCGGTGTCCGGGGCCTCCGCGGCGGCCCCCGGGTCCGGCCGTCCCCAGGCCGTCCTGGTGTACGGCTTCTACGATGCGAGCTGGCTGCAGCGGCGCCTCATCCAGGAGCACCTGGCCTTCAAGCAGGGGACCGTCTTCTTCCCCTTCGATCCGGCCGACCCCGGCGAGTGGGATTTCGCCCGCCCCATGCTGGAGTGGCTGGGGGGCTGGATACCGGAGCTCGTCCATCTCCCCCCGGCCGGGCCCGGGCCGGGCCCCCGCGAGGTGGCGATCCTGTCGGCGCCCGGGGAGGCGCGCGAGGTGGTGGAGGCCACGCGATGGCTGATCTCCCTGGCGCGCGACCGCAGCCTGCCGTTCGGCAGCATGGCGCTGCTCTACCGCGGCGGGGACTCCTACCGCCGGCTGGTCTGGGAGGTGATGCAGGGAGCCGGCGGCGTGCCCCACTACCTTGCGGGCGGCCGTCCCCAGTCGTGGGGAGCCGCGGCACGGGCCCTCCTGCTGCTGGTGGAGATGCGGCGCGACGGGCTGGCCCGGCGCACGGTCATCGACTTCCTGTCGCTCACCGAGGCGGAGGGACCTTCGGCGCTCTGGGACAGGCTGTCGCGCGAGGCGGGGGTGGTGAAGGGAGCCGGGGACTGGTCCCGGCGCCTGGAGGCCCTGGCCTCCGCGCGGCGCCGGCGCTCCGTGAGGACGGCCCATGCCGGCGCGGCCGCCTTCCCGCCGGCCGAGTCGCGCGCCGCGCGCGAGCTCGCCTCCCGCGTGGAGGAGCTCTCCTCGGCCCTCGAGGCGCTTCCGCAGCAGGGGAGGTGGGCGGACCTGGCGGAGTCGGCGTGCGCGCTGCTGCGCCGGTTCGTCCCCCGGGCGCTCGGGCCCGAGCCGGTGGAGCGCGCCCTCTCGGCTCTCGGAGCGCTCGACGAGATCACCTCGCCGGTCTCCCTGGAGGAGTTCCTGGAGAGGGCCCGCGCGGCCATCGAGGCCCAGAGCGATCCGGAAGGGGAGTTCGAGAAGTCCGGGATCTTCGTCGGCGGGGTGATGGACGCGCGGCTGCTCTCGTTCGATGCCGCCGCGGTGGTGGGGCTGGTGGAGAGAGGATTCCCCGCCCCTCCCCGGCAGGATCCGATCCTGCTGGACGCGGAGCGCGAGGAGCTGAACCGGCTGATGGGAGAGCCGCGGCTGCCGATCGCGTCGCACCGCCTGGACGAGGAGCGCCTGCTGTTCCGGCTGGCCACCTCGTCGGCCACCGAGAGCCTGATGGTCTCCTACCCGCGGCTGGAGCCGGCCACCGCGCGGCCGCGCAACCCCTCACCCTTCCTGCTCCGGCTGGCCTCGTCGCTGGAGGGCAGGCCGGTGGACTTCGACGCGCTGGAGGGGCTGGGGCGCACCCGGAGGGTAGGCCTGGCCGCCGTCGGCCCGGCCGTCCCCGGCGCCGCCATCGCCGGCCGCGAGTTCGACCTGTGCGTGCTGCGGCGCGCGATGGAGGAGGACGACGAGACTTCGTCGCGGCGCGTGGCCTCGTTTCTCGCCTTCAACCCGATCCTCAGGGGAGCGCTGGCGGCCGAGGAGGCCCGCTGGGGGGAGAGCCGCTTCACGGCCCACGACGGCGTGATCCTGCGGCCCAGCGTCCTGGACGACCTGAGGAGCCTGCATCCGGTGAGGGGCGTGCCCATCTCGGCCAGCCGGATCGAGCGCTACGCATCGTGTCCGCTGAAGTACTTCCTGGGTGACGTCCTGAGGCTGGAGCCGCTCGATCCTCCGGAGGAGGCCGAGTCGATCGATCCCCTGCGGCGGGGGAGCCTGGTGCACGCCGTCCTCTTCGAGCTCTTCTCCACGCTGCGCTCGCACAAGGCCCTGCCGCTGCGGCCGGAGGGGCTGGAGACGGCCCTGGAGGCGCTGCGCCGGCTGGCCCTGCGCGCCTTCCAGCGGGAGGAGGCGGCGGGGGTGGCCGGCCACAGGCTGGTGTGGGAGGTGGAGAAGGAGAAGATCCTCGACGACCTGGAGGCGGTGGTGCGGGCCGAGGCCGGCGACGGCTCGTTCGTCCCGGCCCATTTCGAGATCCGGTTCGGCATGCCCCCCTTCCAGGGAGAGCCCGACGATCCGGCGTCGAGCGAGGAGCCGGTCCCCTTCGAGCTGCGCCCGGGCGGGCCGCCGGTGCTCCTGAAGGGGAAGATCGACCGGATCGATCTCTCCGCGGACGGCCGCACGGTCAGGGTCACCGACTACAAGACCGGCCGGATGGCGGGCTACAAGGATGACGCGCTGCTGGGCGGGACCACGCTGCAGCTCCCCTTCTACATGCTGGCGGCCGAGGCGCTGCTGGGGCGCTCGCGTCCCGGCGTCAGGGCCGCCGAGGCGCGCTACCTCTCGGTGGACCAGCGCGGCCGCTTCCGATCGGTGCGCTTCGGCGCGGAGGCGCTGGCGTCCCGCAGGGAGGACCTGGCCCGGGCGGCGGCCACCTTCGCCAACGGCGTCGACCGCGGCGCTTTCTTCGCGGCCCCCAGCTCCGCCGCCTGCGAGTGGTGCGACCACACGCTGGCCTGCGGCGAGGGACGGGAGGCGCGCTTCGAGCGGAAGAAGACCGACGCCACCGCCTCGGACTTCCTGAAGCTGAGGGATCTGCCGTGAGCGCTCCCCGCGAGCCGGCCGACCAGGCCGCCCGCCGCAGGGCGCGCGAGGACCTCAAGAGCTCGCTCCTGGTGGAGGCCGGTGCGGGCACGGGAAAGACCACCGTGCTGCTCGACCGGGTCGAGGAGCTCCTCAAGACGGACATCTCCCTCGACGCGATGGCCATCATCACCTTCACCGAGAAGGCCGCCGGCGAGCTCAAGGTGAAGCTGCGGCGCCGCCTGGAGGCCGCCATCGCCAAGGTGGCCGAGCAAGGGGCCTGGAGCGAGCACCTGAGACGCTGCCTGGAGTCGCTCGACCGGGCCACCGTCTGCACCATCCATTCCTTCGCCGCGGCGCTGCTGCGGGAGCGCCCCGTGGAAGCCCAGGTCGATCCTCGCTTCGTGGTGGCCGACGAGCTCACCACCACCATGCTCATGGAGAGAACCTGGGACCGGTGGCTCGAACAGCAGATGGCGGCCGGCAGCCCCGTGCTGGCTCGCGCCCTGCGGCTGGACCTGTCCCCCAGGCTCCTGCGCGGGCTGGCGTTCGATCTGGCGCGCCAGCGCGACGTGGAGCCGGGACCGGCCCCTCCCGGAGGCGGCGAGGCGGCCGCGGCGCGCGCCGCGGTGGTGGAGGGGACGGCGAGGCTGGTGGAGCTCTCGGCGGCGTGCCCGGGCCGGGAGGATCGCGGCCTGCGGCAGATCCGGGATCTGGCGGCGGCGCTTCCGGCGCTGCGGGCGGCCGAAGGCGATCGTCTGACGGCGGCGCTGGAGCGGCTGCCTCTCAAAGCGTCCGCCGGATCGCAAAGCGCCTGGAAGCCGCCGTCGGTCCTGGCCGAGGTCAAGAACCTGGTCGCCGCGCTGGCCGAGGCGCGCGACGCGGCCGTGACCGCGGAGCGCTCCCGGGCCGCGCACGAGGTCGCCGCGTGGCTGCGCGACGGGTTCCTCCACGCCTACCGCACGGAGAAGGAGGCGCGCCGCCTGCTCGATTTCACCGACCTCCTGATCCTTTGCCGCGACATGCTGCGGGACAGTCAGGCCGCCCGCATGGGTTTCCAGGAGCGGTTCGCCTGCCTGCTGGTGGACGAGTTCCAGGACACCGATCCTCTTCAGTCGGAGATCCTCTTCCTGCTGGCGGCCGACGACCCTGCCGTCTCCGACTGGCGCGCCGCGCGCCCCCGGCCGGGGAAGCTGTTCGTGGTGGGGGATCCCAAACAGTCGATCTACCGCTTCCGCCGCGCCGACATCGAGACCTACGCCGAGGTGAAGCGCCTGCTGGTGGGGCAGCACGCGGGGGAGCAGCCGCGTCTCACGCAGAACTTCAGGACCGTCCCGTCGATCGCCTCCTGGGTGAACGACCTCTTCGGCGAGGTGATGGGAGCGGGAGAAGGGGCGGTGCAGCCCGCCTACGAGCCGCTGGCGGCGGCGCGCGCGGAGCCCGGCGAGGGGCCGGCCGGGCCGCGGGTGAGGCTGCTCGTCCCGCGCGATCCGGCGTCCCTGGCCGAGGCCGGCGCGGCGGTCGAGCGCCTGGAGGAGGCCCGCCACGTGGTGGCGCTCCTGAAGGAGGCCCGCGCGTCGTGGCCCGCCGGCGACGGCGGGGAAGGGGGGTTGCGCTGGTCGGACATGGCCCTGCTCTTCCGCACCAGCGCGGCCCTGGAGGCGTACGAGCACGTGCTGCGCGACCATGAGGTGCCGTACCGTGTGTCCGGGGGGAAGCGCTACTACCTGCGCGCCGAGATGCGGGCGCTGCAGGCGGTGCTGGCGGCCGTGGACGGCCCTCACGACCCTCACGCCGTGGTGTCGGCCCTGCGGTGTCCCATCTTCGGCCACTCCGACGAGGACCTCCTGGCGCACGCCGCCGGCCGGCGCGACTGGGTCTACACTCGCGACGGGACCGCCCGGGGCACCGTCTTCGAGCGCAGTTTCGATCTGCTGTCGCGCCTGCACGCGCTGCGCAACGCGCGGCCGGTGGCGGCCACCGTGGAAGACCTCTTCGAGTCCACCGGCGCCCTGTCGCTGTTCTACCTGAAGCCCGACGGCGATCAGCGCGCCGCCAATCTCCTCAAGGCCATCGATCTGGCGCGGGCCCACGACGGCATGGAGGGGGGGCCGTTCGGCGCCTTCGTGCGGTGGCTGGCGGGGATGGCCTCCGCGGAGAGGGAGGAGGGGGAGGCTCCCCTGGCCGAGGAATCGGAGCCCGAGCAGGACGAGGCCGGCCCTGGTGCGGTGAGGATCTTCACCATCCACAAAGCCAAGGGGCTGGAGTTCCCGCTGGTGGTCCTCTGCGACTCCTCCGCGGTCCCCCGATCCGAGGCTCCGCGCTGGATCGTGGAGCGCGGGGAGGGGATCGCGCGGCTGGAGTTCCGCGTGACAGCAGGGGAGCGCCGGTTCGAGTCGTGGGGCTACGCCCGCGCGGCGCAGCGCGAGAAGCGCCGTCTGGAGGCGGAGGCCGACCGGTTGTTCTACGTGGCCGCCACCAGGGCCAGGGACCACCTGATCGTTCCGCTGTTCGGGGGCAAGCGCGAAGGGGGGATGCTCGCGTGCCTCAGACGCCACGGCTTCGTCCCTGCTCATCCCTGGCCGGCCCGCCACCGCGGAGCGGCCGTGATGGACGGCGGGACGCTGGATGTCCGGAAGGCGGCTCCCAGGCCCTTCCGGCTTCCCAAGGAAGACCCCGTCCCTCCCGATCCAGCCATCATCCTGGAGAAGGAGGCGTGGCACCGCGCGCTGAAGGTCGCTCTCGGCTCGCCCACCGTCGGGCGGGCCTTCCGGACCGCGTCGGCGATGGAGGCTTCCCCGCCCGTTCTTCCGGCCGGCGGCCAGGATGCGGCGGCGGCCTCGCGCGACCTGGGGACCGCGGTGCACGCAGTGTTGGAGCGGATCGACCTGGCCACGGGCAGGGACATCGGCCTGCTCTCGGAGGAGGAGGCCGGGAACGTGGGCCGGCCCGGCCTCGCCACCCAGGTCAGGCAGTTGGTGGAGAAGGCCCTCGCCTCGCGGGTGATCCAGGAAGCGCTGGCCGCTCCGCGCCACTTCAAGGAGGTCCCGTTCGTGCTGGCCGGCGACGCCTTCCTCAGCGAGGGGCAGTGCGATCTGGTGTACGAATCGGGAGGGGCGTTCACCATCGTGGACTTCAAGACCGACGCCGTGGCCACGGAAGCCGAGATCGACGCGCGCGCCGAGACCTACCGGCCGCAGGCCATGGTCTACGCCCGGGCGCTCGGGCAGGTCGCGGGCCTGCCGGTGTCGCGGGTGGTCCTGCTCTTCCTTCGTCCCGGGGTGGAGCGCGTCCTGAAGGTGGACGAGACGTTCCTGCGCCAGGCGCGCCGGCTGCTGGAAGGCTGATCGGGATCTCTCCGATCGGGGCATCGGAATTCCCTTGATCCGGGCCGTGTCTTCCTGTACATTTCCGGCGAACTGAGCGCTCCGCGCACGCTGTCCCACGGCGCCGAGCGAACCTCACGGGCTTTCCGCCCGTCGGCATTCACCCAGGATGGGCTGCACGGGCAGCCGGAACGACCGTCACATCAAGGGAGTGCCCCGTGCGCCGCAAGAAGACTCCTTCGCCCAACGCAGCGATATCCTCTCGGCCGCCGGCCTCGCCCGCGGACCTCATCGCCCGGGAGAGGAGGGCGGCCAGCGTGGCGTCGAGCCCTCACCCGGTCCTGGAGCTGGACGGGGATGGCCGGCTCCTGTTCGCCAACGAGGCCGCCCGCTACGTCGCGGACGCCTTCGACCGCACGGACGCCCGGGACGCCCTGCAGGCCGAGCTGAGGTTCATCGTGAGGGATTGCCTGAGAGGGGGGGCGCCGGTCTCCGGATTGCGTGCCTCCATCGACGGGCGCGATGTGGTGTGGACCTTCGTCCCCATGCCGTCGTGCGGCGTGGTCCACGCCTACCCCGTGGACGTCTCCCGGCAGCGGGAGATCGAGGCGCGCGCCTCGGCATCCGAGAGTCTCCTGACGCTGGGCCGGCTCTCCGCGGCCACGGCGCGGAGCGTGGGCAAGGAGGTCAGGACCATCGCCAGGGCGCTGGAAGCGCTTCCCGGCTCGCCGGCCCGGGACCGGGCGGCCGCGGCGGCGGCGCGCGCGAAGTCCGTGGTCCGCAGGCTGAGCGCCATGGCCCGCAGGCAGTCCGGCCGGCCCAGGCTGATGTCGCCCCGGGAGATCATCGAAGACGTCGAGGCGCTGCTCCAGCCGCTGGTTCCCGCGCCGATCGCGCTGCGCGTGCAGGGCGTCCTGCCGGGGCGGGTGTGGGCCGAGCCGGGAGCCCTGCAGAAGGCGCTCATCGACCTCGCTCTCGACGCGTGCGAGGCCATGCCGCGGGGAGGGCGGCTGGCGATCGGGGTCTCGGCCGCCGGGCACGGAGGCCAGGGGGCGCCACGGCACATCGGGCTCATCCCCGGCCCGCACGCCGTCTTCACGGTGCTCGACGTCCCCGCCCCCGGCGAGTCCGCGCCGCGGGGCCGGGCCCGGGCCGACTGGTCCAGCCTGCGCGAGACGCTGCGGGCCTGGAAAGGGGACCTCTGGATCCATCGCGCCCCAGGGGGCGGCCTGCGGCGCGAGGTGCATCTGCCCATGTGGGGAGGGTCCGCTTCGCGGCCCCGCCGGGCCGCCGGGACCCGCCAGACCACCGTGCTCCTGATCGGCCCCAACGCCGCGGCGCGCGCCGGAGCGGCCTCGGTCCTGCGGGCCGGCGGCTTCCGGGTCCTGCAGTGCGTCGATCAGGCAGGCGGCGAGCAGCGCGTGGCCAGGGCCCGCGGGCGCGTGGCGCTGGTGATCGCCGACCTGCGGTTCTGCCGGGCGCCGGGGGACCTGGCCGCCCGCATGGCGGCCCTGCAGCCCGGGATCAAGACGCTGTTCAGCCCGGCGTGCACCTATGCCGGGACGACCTGCCTGGCCAGGCTCGATCGCACGGTGCGCGCCGTCCTGGCCGCTCCCAACGGCGGCGTCGCCCCCAGCCGGATCGTGCCGTCGAAGGAAGCGAACTGATCCGGTCCGCTTGACGTCCCCTTCCCGATCGCGCAGTCTTGCGCCCGGGAGGCCGGCGCCTTGAGAGTGCTCGCCCGAGCGCTGTTGGTGGTCACCGCGATCTTCCTCTTCATCCTGAGCCTCCAGATGCTGAAGCGGGGGGCCGGGAGCATCATGCCCCTGCTGGACGCGGTGCGGGCGGAAGGGGTCCTGAACGCCTTCGGCCTGGGATGGCTGCTGGCTTACATCGTGCTCTCCGGCTCCCCCGTCGCGGCCACCGCCCTGGCCCTGTTCGGCGCACGCCAGATCTCCGCGGTGGAGGCTCTGGGGATGATCGCCGGCTCGCGATTCGGCGCCGCCTTCGTGGTCCTGCTGGCCGGGATCCTCTACTCGCTGCGCCGCCGCAGGGGGATGGGGGCGGTGGCCACGGGCATCCTCTGCCTGCTGGTCACCTGGTCGGTGTACGCGCCGGCCACGGTGATCGGCTACCTGCTCCTGGCCAGCGGGGCGCTGGACGGCCTGCGCCTCCCCGCCGTGACCGCCGTCACCGGCCTGGTGGAGGTGGTGTACGATCCGATCGTGCACTGGGCGGAGGCGGCCGCCGGGCCCACGCTCCTGTTCGTCGCGGGGATGGGAGCGCTGGTGGCGTCGTTCAGCCTCTTCGATCGCGCGTTGCCGTCGATCAACCCCGAGCACTCCCGGTTCCGTCAGATCGCGTTCGTGGTGTACCGCCCGAACGTCATGTTCCTGCTGGGCATCGCGGTCACCTGCATGACCTTGTCGGTCTCGGTCTCGCTGGGCCTGCTGGTGCCGCTGTCGGCCAAGGGGTACGTGCGGCGCGAGAACATCGTGCCGTACATCATGGGCGCGAACATCTCCACGTTCCTGGACACGCTGGTGGTGGCGGTGCTGGTGGGAGACCCCCGGGCCCTCTCGGTGGTGATGGCGGAGATGCTCTCGGTGATCCTGGTCTCCCTGATCATCCTGCTCGGGTTCTACGCCGCGTACCGCGATGGCATCGAATGGTGCCTGTCGTGGGCCACGATGGATCGCCGGGCGTTTCTGGTCTTCTCGGGGCTGATGATGCTGGTGCCGCTGCTCATGATGGTGTGGTGAGGAGGAGACAGTGAAGCTGGTGGTTTACGCCGACAGCCCGCACCGCGCGCGCCCGGTCAGCGCCTGGGCCAGGACCCTGCTGAAGCTGGGCCCGGGGGAGGTGGTCATCCCCCTGGTGCGCGATCCCTCCGAGATGGAGGAGACCGCGGCCGATCTCATCCGAGGGGAGCTGCGGGGCGAGGCGGGCGCGCGGGTGGCGCTGGAGCGCGGCGACGGGGAGCGGCCCGAGGAGGCGATCCTGCAGGCCGCATCGCGGCTCGGGGCCGACGTGGCCGTGGTGTCGCCCGCGGAGCGGCGGGGACTGGCCCGGCTGCTGCGCGGATCGATGGTGGCCCGCGTGGTGGGCGGGGCGAGCTGCTCGGTGCTGGTGGTCAAGGAAGGGGAGATCCCTCCCCGCCGGATCCTGGCCTGCGTCTCGGGCTCGCGGCGCAGCCTCACCAACGTCCGCGCCGCGGCGCGCCTGGGAGTGGCGCTGGACGCGGAGGTCACCATCGTCATGGTCCTCTCGCAGCTTCCGGTGGGGCACGAGCGGGAGGAGGAGCCGCACGACAGCTTCCTCAAGAGCGATCACCCCCTGGCCGTGCACGTGCGCACGGCGGAGGAGCTGCTGCGCCGCCTGGGGGCCCGGGGGGGAGTGCGCGTGCGCAAGGGGCTGGTGGTGGACGAGATCCTCGACGAGATGGAGGTCCCCGGACACGACCTGATGGTGCTGGGCACCCACAGGGCCGAGGACTACGACCCCATGTACGAGGACCTCACCTCCGAACTGGTGGGGAGGACGGCCCGATCGGCCCTGGTGATCGGCGTCCCGGAGCTCCCGCTCGGAGCCGGCCTCTGATCCGGCCGCCGGTCGTCCCCGCGGCCGATGCCCTGGGGCGCCGCCGGCCCGCGGCGTCCGCCGCCGCATTGTTGATGCCGTGGGGAGCGTGGGGTATCCTGGCGCCCACTTCCAGCCCCTTCGAGCTCAGGCCTCATCGAGCCGCCCCGAGCGGAGGAGAGATTGCCCCAGGACAGGTACGACGTGGTGGTCATCGGCAGCGGTCCGGGCGGATACGTGGCCGCCGCGCGCGCCGCGCAGCTCGGCCTCGCCGTGGCCGTGGTGGAGAAGGATCCCTTCTACGGCGGCACCTGCCTGTGGCGGGGCTGCATCCCGACCAAGGCGCTGCTGGAGAACGCCGCGGTGTACGAGCAGGCGCGCCACGCCCGGGAGTTCGGCATCCGGACGGGAGAGATCTCGCTGGACTTCCCGGCGGTGATGCAGCGCAAGACCAAGGTGGTGCGCAAGCTGGGCAAGGGGGTCGAGTCGCTGCTCACCCGCAGCAAGGTGGCGCTGCACACGGGGCACGGCCGGATGTCCGGGCCCGGCAAGGTGGCGGTCACCCGCCCCGATGGCTCGGTGCTGACCCTGCAGGCCCGCCACGTGCTGCTGGCCACGGGGTCGGCTCCGCGGCTCCTGCCTGGCCTCGCCGAGGACGGCCGCCGCGTGGTCACAAGCGACGGCATCCTGGAGATCAAGGAGATCCCGCGCCGCATGGTCGTGCTGGGGGCGGGCGCCGTGGGGGTGGAGTTCGCCTCGATCTTCCATCGCTTCGGCTCCGAGGTGGCCATCCTGGAGATGCTGCCTCGCGCCGTCCCGCTCGAGGACGAGGAAGTCTCCCGCGAGCTGGAGAAGGTTTTCCGCAAGCAGGGGATCGCCCTGCACACCGGCGTGAAGGCCGGCGGCATCAAGGCGTCGGGCGAGACCGTGAAAGTGGAGTACGCGCCGGCCGAGGGGGCCGCCGCCGTCGCGCACAACCCGGGCAGGGGGGCCGCGGGAGGCACGCTGGAGGCGGACCTGCTGCTGGTGGCCGTGGGGCGCAGGCCGCTCACCGACGATCTGGGGCTGGACACCGTCCCGAGGGTGCAGCTCGATCGGGGCTTCGTGAAGGTGGACGGCATGATGCGCACCGGCGAGCCGGGGGTCTACGCCATCGGGGACATCGTGGCCACCCCCCTGCTGGCGCACGTGGCCTCGGCCGAGGGGATCCTGGCGGTGGAGCACATGGCGGGACGGGAGGTCCGGCCCATCAACTACGACCACGTGCCCAACGCCACCTACTGCGAGCCGGAGATCGCCAGCGTCGGACTGACCGAGGCGAAGGCCCGGGAGAAGGGCTACGAGGTGAAGGTGGGGCGGTTCCCATTCACTCACTCCAGCAAGGCTCCCATCCTGGGAGCCACCGACGGGTTCGTGAAGATCGTCTCGGAGGCGCGCCACGGCGAGCTGCTGGGCATGCACGTGATCGGCCCGCGGGCGACGGAGATGATCGCCGAGGCGGGCATCGCCCTGCGCACCGAGGCCACCGTCGAGGAGCTCCACCGCACCATCCACGCGCACCCCACCCTGTCCGAGGCGGTCCCGGAGGCGGCCCGCGCCGTGTTCGAGCATGCCATCCACCACTAGGCGGCCGGGGCGCGCCGCGGCCCGCGCCGGAGCGGGGGAGGGGGCGCCGGCCGCCGGCGACGGACTGAGCGGCCCGCAGAAGCTGGAGCTTCTCTACTGGCTGAAGCTCAACCGCGCTCTGGAGACGCGCCTGGCCAGCCTCTTCAAGCAGGGAAAGGTCCTGGGAGGGCTCTACCGCAGCCTGGGCCAGGAGGCGATCTCGGTCGGCAGCGCCTACGCCCTGGGGCCGGGGGACTGGTACGCGCCGGTCATCCGCAACATGGGGACCTGCCTGGTGCGGGGCATCCCTCCGCGCGTCCTGATGGCGCAGTACATGGCCCGGTCGATCCCCGTGGGCGGGAGGGACAACGCCCTGCACTTCGGCTTCCTGGATCAGGGGATGGTGTCCACCATCAGTCCGCTGGGCGGGCTGGTGTCGGTGATGGCCGGCGTGGCGCTGGCGTTCAAGATGCGCGGGGAGAAGAAGGTGGCCATGACCTATTCCGGCGACGGCCAGACCAGCACCGGCGCCTGGCACGAGGGGGTCAACTTCGCCGCCGTGCAGAGCCTGCCGTTCGTGCTCTTCATCGAGAACAACCAGTGGGCGTACTCCACGCCGGTGTCGCGCCAGTGCCGGCTGGAGAACCTGTCGGGCAAGGCGGCGGCCTACGGCATCCCGGGCGAGACGGTGGATGGCAACGACGTTCTGGCGGTGTACGAGGCCACACGCCGCGCCGTGGACCGCGCGCGCGGAGGGGGCGGCGCCACTCTGATCGAGGCGAAGACCTTCAGGCGGCTGGGGCACTCCGAGCACGACGACCCGCGCAGGTACGTGCCGGCGGAGATGTTCGCGGAGTGGGAGAAGAAGGATCCCATCGACCGGTGGGTGAAGGCGCTGTCGGCAGCGGGGCTGATCGCGGGCCCGGCCATCGGGGAGATGGAGCGACGCATCGAAAGCGAGCTGGACGAGGCTCAGGCCTGGGCCGAGGCCTGCCCGCCCCCCGACCCGGCCACCCTGACCCAGGGCGTCTACGCGGAGGCATGACGTGGCGGTCCTGACCTACCTGGAGGCGATCCGCCAGGGGATGTGGGAAGAGATGGAGAAGGACGAGCGGGTCTTCCTCCTGGGGGAGGACATCGGCGCCTACGGCGGCGCGTTCAAGGTCACGGCGGGGTTCCTGGACCGCTTCGGAGCGTCCCGCGTCATCGACACTCCCATCGCCGAGGCGGCCATCGTCGGCGCGGCCATGGGCGCGGCGCTCAACGGGATGCGCCCGGTGGCCGAGATGCAGTTCATCGACTTCATCTCCTGCGCCTTCGAGCAGCTCACCAACATGGTGGCCTCCACGCGGTGGCGCTGGGGGGCCTCGGTCCCCATGGTGGTGCGCGGGCCCTGCGGTGGGGGCGTGCACGGGGGACCCTTCCATTCCCAGAACATGGAGGCCTACTTCTTCCACACTCCGGGGCTCAAGATCGTGGAGCCGGCCACCGCCTACGACGCCAAGGGGCTGATCAAGGCGGCCATACGCGACGACGACCCGGTCCTCTACTTCGAGCACAAGTACCTCTACCGCCGGATCAAGGAGGACCTCCCCGACCACGACTACGTGGTGCCGATCGGCAAGGCGGCGCTGCGGCGGGAGGGAGGGGACGTCACGGTGGTCACATACGGCTCGATGGTGCACACCGCCCTGGAGTCGGCGAAGGCGCTGGAGGAGGCGGGGGTGCAGATCGAGGTGATCGACCTGCGCACCCTGCTGCCCCTGGACGAGGAGGCGATCCTGGCCTCGGCCGCCAAGACCGGCAAGGTGGTGGTGCTGCACGAGGACCGCCGGCGCGGAGGCATCGGCGGCGAGATCGCCGCCATCATCGCGGAGAAGGCGTTCGAGTACCTCGACGGGCCGATCGTGCGCGTGGCCTCGCTGGACACGCCGGTGCCCTACAGCCCGCCGCTCGAGGAGGCCTACATGCCCAATGCCGACAAGCTGACCCGGGCCGTCAAGGACCTGGTGGCCTACTGAGGGAGCCGACGAGATGAGCGTGGACGTGATCATGCCCCAGATGGGGGAGAGCATCGCCGAAGGCACCGTCACCAAGTGGCTCAAGAAGGTGGGGGACGCCGTCAAGAGGGACGAGCCCTTGTTCGAGATCTCCACCGACAAGGTGGACGCGGAGATCCCGTCTCCGTCGGCCGGGGTGCTCCAGGAGATCCTGGTCGGAGAGGGGAAGACGGTCGGAGTGAACACGGTGGTGGCGCGCATCGGCGAGGCCAGCGCCCGCGAGGCCCCCCGGCAGGAGAAGGGGGCGGCGGAGCCGTCCCCCAAGGCGGCCACGCTGGCCGAGGGGGCCAGGGAGGCCCGGCCCGGCGGCTCCCCCCCGCCTCGCGAGGCGGCACCGGCCGGAGAGAGCGCCCGGCCCGGGCTGAAAGGGGAGTCGCGCGCGGCTGCCGAAGGGAACGGGGGGAGGGACCTCTCGGAGTCCTCCCGCGAAGAGCTGCGGCGGACGCGATCGTCCCCCGTGGTGCGCAAGATGGCCGCCGAGCACGGCATCGACATCTCGTCGCTGGAAGGGACCGGCATCTCGGGACGGGTCACCAAGCAGG
>DATEEA010000026.1:0-27959 GCA_035281445.1 Candidatus Polarisedimenticolia bacterium | reverse complement strand
AGGTGCTCACCCCGGGCTCCCGTCCCGTGCAGGTCTACAGCATGCGCTACGACCAGGAGGACGGGCTCCCGGCGGCCGCCTCCCACCCGCCGGTCACCGAGCTGGTGCTGATCGTCGACGCGGGGCTGGAGCTGTGAAGCGCGCCGCCGCCGTGGCCGCGGCGCTCTGCGCCGCCGTCCTGGGGGGATGGGTCCCCGCCCCCGCCCAGGAGGCGCCGCTCGCCACGCGCACGTTCACCATCGCCTACCGCGCGGTGGACGACGCCGTGGCCCTGGTCAACCCCGCTCTGAGCGACCGCGGATCGTACTCCGTGCAGCCGCGCGCCAGGGCCATCACCGTCACCGACGCCCCGGAGCGGCTGCGCGCGATCCAGGAGCTCCTGGCCGGGTTCGACCTGCCTCCCCGCAGCATCGAGCTGGTCATCCAGCTCATGCGAGCCGAGGAGGGGGCTCCCGACGGCGCCGGCGGGAGGCTCCCGGCGCGCCGCATGGGGCTGCCTCCCTCGGTGATCCAGGACCTGACCAAGTGGGGGGTCATCACCCAGATCGGCAACGCCTCGGTGGCCACCGCCGAGAGCGGCCAGGGAACGGTCGCGCTGGGCGGCGCGCCGGAGGAGTTCCGGGTCCGCTTCACCATGGGGGCCGTGTCACCGGCCATCGGCATCGTGCGCATGGAGCGCTTCGTCCTGGAGCGGCTGCGGCGCGGGCCGGCCGCCGGCGGCTCCGACGTCCCCCGCTACACCACGCTCATGGACCTGGTGCTGAACCTCAAGGACCGCGAGACCACGGTTTTGGGGGCCACCAGCAGCCAGGACTCCAAGCAGGCGCTGTTCGTCGCCGTCACGGCGACGGCGGCGAAGCCGTAGGAGAGGCGACGATGGCCGACTTCATCGCCAGGCTGGGCACCGCCACCGGGCACGTCGTGGAGAAGAGCTACACGGCCGCCAGCGAGGAGGACCTGCGCCGGGAGCTGGACTCCCAGGACGTCCTCATCTACTCCATCCGCAAGAAGGCGGTGGCCGCGGCCCTGCTCGATTTCTCCGCCTTCCGCCGGCGCCGCATCTCCTCCAAGGAGTTCCTGGTCTTCAATCAGGAGCTGGCTTCCCTCATCCAGGCCGGCCTCCCCATCCTCTCCAGCCTGGACATCCTGATCGAGAGGCGCAAGAACCCGGTGTTCAAGGCGGCGCTGGCCGATATCCGCGACAAGGTCAAGAGCGGGACGGCGCTGTCGGAGGCCTTCGCCGCCCACGGCGACCTGTTCCCCAAGATCTACGCGTCCTCGCTGGCCTCCGGAGAGCGCTCCGGCGAGGTGGCCGGCGTGCTGCGCCGGTACATCACCTACAGCCGCACGGTGCTGGCGCTGCGCAAGAAGGTGGTCTCCGCGCTCATCTATCCGGTCATCCTCTGCACCATGGCCGTCGGCCTGATCGTGCTGCTGGTGACCTTCATCCTCCCCAAGTTCCAGGAGTTCTTCAGCGGGATGAAGGCCGACATGCCCGCCATCACCCTGGCCGTGCTCTGGTTCTCGACGATGATCAGGGACAACCTGATCCTGGTGACCGCCGCCGTCGCCGGGCTGATGGTGCTGCTGGTGATGTACCTGCGGTCCGAAGCCGGCGCCCTGGCCTGGGACCGCTACAAGCTGAGGATCCCGCTGCTGGGGGGCATCTTCTCCAAGTACGCCATCTCGCGCTTCTGCCGCACCCTGGGGACGCTGGTCCAGGGAGGCATCCCGCTGGTGACGGCTCTGGACATCTCCTCGCGCTCGGTGGGCAACCGCATCTTCGAGATCGAGACGCAGTCGGTGTCGCGCAAGGTGCGCGAGGGGCAGCCGCTGTGGGAGTCGCTGGAGAAGACCGGCCTGATGACCGACATGTCCATCGAGATGATCAAGGTGGGCGAGTCCACGGGCTCCCTGGAGGAGATGCTGACCAATGTGTCGTCGTTCTACGACGACGAGATCGACACCGATCTGACCACGATCGTGAACCTGATGGAGCCCCTGCTCCTGATCTTCATGGGGCTGGTGGTGGCCACGATGATCCTGGCCATCTACCTGCCTCTCATCAAGGCCTCGGCCGCGGCGCAGGGTTGAGGGAGGACGCATGGCGACCCGCGGAAAAGAGCAGGACCAGCACGAGGCGGCCCGATCCGGCGAGGACGCGGGGGCCCGCCCCGGCGAGGGAGGCAGCGAGGTCCTGTCCGAGGAGATCCAGGCGCAGCGCCTGGCGGCCCGGCTGGGGCTGGAGTTCGTGGACGTGACCCAGTTCACCATCGACCACGAACTGTTCCGCTCGATCCCCGTGGACCTGATGTTCCGCTACAACTTCGTCCCCTACAAGTACCGCGGCAACACGCTGATCTGCGTGGTGTCCGATCCCAGCGACGTTCTGATGATCGACGAGCTGGAGCTGCTGCTCAACCATCCCATCGACGTCATGGTGGGCACGCGCTCCGCCATCCAGGAGATCCTCAAGAAGTCCGAGTCCAGCCAGCGCGTCCTGGAGGAGGCCACCGAGGAGTTCAAGGTCCAGCTCATCCGCGAGGACGAGGACGGCGAGGAGCAGCTCACCATCGAGAAGCTCACCTCCGACGCCTCCCCCATCATCAAGCTGGTGGACTCCACGATCTTCAACGCCCTGCAGAGGCGGGCCTCCGACATCCATATCGAGACCAGGGACCGCGAGGTGGTGATCAAGTACCGCATCGACGGCGTCCTCTACCAGGCGATGGATCCCATCGACAAGCAGTTCCACTCCACCATCATCTCGCGCATCAAGGTCATGTCCGAGCTGGACATCGCCGAGAAGCGCGTGCCCCAGGACGGCCGCTTCAAGATGAAGCTCAAGGGGCGGGCCATCGACTTCCGCGTCTCCATCATGCCCTCGGTGCACGGCGAGGACGCGGTCATCCGCATCCTGGACAAGGAGTCGGCCAACGAGGAGTTCCGCGTCCTGAGGCTCGACGTGCTGGGGTTCGAGCCGCATGAGCTGAAGATCCTGAGGCGCCAGATCACGGAGCCCTACGGCATGTTCCTGGTGACCGGCCCCACCGGGTCGGGCAAGACCACCACCCTCTACGCCGCGCTGTCGGAGATCAAGAGCGAGGAGGACAAGATCGTCACCATCGAGGACCCGGTGGAGTACCAGCTTCCGGGGATCACCCAGATCCCGGTCAACGAGAAGAAGGGGCTCACCTTCGCCCGCGGGCTGCGATCGATCCTGCGCCACGATCCCGACAAGGTCATGGTGGGGGAGATCCGCGACGAGGAGACCGCCCAGATCGCCGTCCAGTCGGCGCTCACGGGACACCTTGTCTTCACCACCGTCCACGCCAACAACGTCGTGGACGTGCTGGGGCGGTTCCTGAACATGAAGGTGGAGCTGTACAACTTCGTCTCGGCCCTCAACTGCGTGCTGGCCCAGCGTCTGGTCAGGATGATCTGCAAGGAGTGCCGCCGTCCGGTGCGGCCCGACCAGCAGCTCCTGGAGAGCTCGGGGCTGGACGACAAGCAGTTCCGCGACGCCACCTTCTACGAAGGCCGCGGCTGCATCGACTGCAACGGCACCGGCTTCAAGGGGCGCACGGCCATCGCCGAGATCCTCGACCTGTCCGACAACATCCGCGAGCTCATCCTGGCCCGCAAGTCGGCCGCCGAGATCAAGAGGGTGGCCAAGGAAGAGGGGATGATGTTCCTCCGGGAGTCGGCCATCCACAAGGTGCTCAACGGCCTGACCACGCTGCGCGAGATCAACAAGGTGACCTTTGTCCAGTAGCCTGCTCAGCCTCGACCTGAAGGACCTGCGGCTCCCTTCGTGGCTGGGAGGAGGCGGCGCCTCGCGCGCCGGCGGGCTGAAGCCCAAGTACCCGCCGGTGGCCATGGACATGGGGATCGGCCACATCGCGCTGGCCAGGCTGGCGCGGGACAAGCAGAAGAAGTGGACCCTCACCTCGCACGACCAGCTCGAGGTCCCCGCCGACGTGACGGAGAGCGACGTCTTTCGCATCCGCATCAAGTCCCCGGAGCGGTTCCGCGCCATGGTGGCCGGGGCCCTGCAGAAGGAGGGGGTCAAGACCGACCGGATCTCCCTGGTGGTCCCCGATCACCTGGCCCGCGTGGCGCTGCTGCCCTTCGAGGAGCTCCCGCGCACGCGGCGCGAGGTGCTGGAGCTGGTGCGCTGGAAGATGAAGAAGGCCGTCCCCTTCAAGGTGGAGGAGGCGGCGGTGGACTACGAGGTGCTGCCGGGCGAGGCGGGGCGGGGTCACACCATCCTGGCGGTGCTCATGCCGCTGTCCATCGTGGAGGAGCAGGAGTCGGTCTTCGTGCAGCTCGGCATCCGGCCGGGCCTGATCGATCTGAGCACCTTCAGCCTGCTGCACCTGTACCGGGAGGTGGCGGACGCCGAGGTCCCCGCGGGCGGGGACTTCCTGCTGCTCAACGCCACCGGCGCCTTCTTCACGCTGATGATCCTGCGCGACGGTCTGCCCATCTTCTACCGGTGCAAGACCTTCGCCTTCGGCGGGGAGGAGGACGCCGAGTCGGCGCTGAGGCTCATCCACCGCGAGACGCAGGCGTCGCTTCTCTACTACCAGGAGCGCCTGTCGGGCGGCGAGCTGGCGCGGCTCTACCTGCGCGTGGTGGGACACGACCCGGAGCGCGTGGCCCGGCTGTTCGACGGGGCTCCGGCCTCGCATCCCCCCGATCTGATCGACCCGCGCAGGGTGGTGGCGGTGACGGGAAGGGTGCTGGCCTCGGGGGAGGACCGGTCTCTGGAGCTGATGCAGCGGCTGGCCCCGGCGGTGGGCGCCGCGCTGGGGAGGGACTTCTGATGATCCGGCCCCCGCGCATCAATCTGGCCCGCCGGCCGTTCCGCAACAACGTCCCGTACCACGCGGTGTTCGGCGCCTGCATCCTGCTCCTGGCGGCGGCCACCGGCTACAACGTCTGGCGCTTCGTGCAGACCGGCGCCGAGCTGGGGCAGCTGGAGCAGGAGGTCGCCGACCGGACCGAGAGGTACATGACCCTGCACGGCGAGGTGGAGGCGATGAAGCAGGACATCGGCAAGCTGAACCTGACCACGCTGAACGCCAAGTCCAGCTTCGCCACGAGCCTTCTCCTGAGCCACATGATGTCGTGGTCGGCGCTGTTCGACCGGCTCGAGGAGATCACCCCTCCCGAGGTGAAGATCCACCGGGTCGACCCGGACGTCAGCTCCAAGAGGATCGAGGTGAGCCTGGCGGGGATGGCGCAGACCTCCGACGCCTTGTTCGAGTTCCTCAAGGAGCTCTCGACGTCGCCGTTCTTCAGCAACGTCTACCCGCAGCGCGAGAGCCAGCAGGAAGGCAAGACCGAGATCGAGTTCTCCGTCCTCATGAACTACCACCCGGGAAGCAAGGAAGAGTCGGTGGTGACCGCCTCCGCCGAGGTCCCCGCGGGGGGCGGGGCTCCGGCCGCGGCCGAGTCGTCCCCGTCGGACGCGCCGGGCGAAGCGTCCGGCGGGCCGGCCCCCGCGGACCCCGGGGAGGCCCAGGCGCTTCCGGCCAACGGCGCACCCCTGGCGGCCGTCCCCCCGCAGCCTGGGCAGGGCGCGGCCGGGGCATCGGCCGGGGCTCCGGCTCCCGGCGCGCCGGCTCCCGCGGGATCGGCGGTCTCGGTGAGCGACATCAGCCAACTCACCGACGAGCAGTTCATCGAGATGTTCGGGTACACCGAGTTCATGCGCGCCCGGGGCAAGGCCAAGCGGCCCGGCAAGGCCAAGTCGAAGGCGGCCCCCGAGGCCTCCCCGGCGGCCGATCCCAACGGGGGGCAGCCATGAAGAGACGGTGGACCCATTTCGACGTCAGGGAGAAGTCGCCGTTCATCGCCGCGCTGATCCTGGCCTGGCTCGGGCTGAACCTGGCCTTCGCCTTCGTGGTCAACGTGCCGCGCGCCAGCGAGGCCGTCTCGCTGGCCGAGCGGCGCGACGAGCTGGACGTCCAGCTCGCCGCGCGGGAGCGGGACATGACGAAGCTCCGGGATCACCACGGCCGGGTGCAGAAAGGGAGCGAAGAGCTGCAGCGGTTCTACGAGTCGGTGCTCTCCAGCAAGGCCGAGCGGATGATCTCCTTCCAGAAGGAGATCCGCGACATCGCGAAGCAGTTCCGCATCGACCTGAAGTCCATCGCCTACAGCACCGAGCCGGCGCCGACCAAGGACAAGATCGCGCGCTTCAGCGCCCAGATGCCGCTCACCGGCTCGTACGAGAGCCTGAGGGAGTTCATCGAGACCATCGAGAAGTCCCACCAGTTCATCATCATCAACTCCATCGCTCTGTCCAACTCCAAGGAGGGAGGGGTGATCCTGGGGCTGGGGATCCAGCTCTCCACGTACTTCCTCGATCCGGAGATGCCGGACAAGGACGAGGCCGCCGCCGGCGCCGGGAGGCGGGGATGAAGGAGGCGGCATGAGCCCCGACAAGAAGCGGCAGACGTACCTGCTGGTGCTGCTGTTCGCGGCGGCCGCGGCCTGGCTGCGCTTCGGCTCCGGCATCGAGATCGGCGAGGCTTCCGCCGCTCCGCCCGAGGAGGTCCCTCCCATCGACGTGGTGGGACTCACCAGGGCGATCGAGGGTGTGGGGACGATCGACCAGACGCTGATAGGGGTGAACAAGCCGGACTCGGATCCCGACCGGAACCTCTTCCAGTACGGGCACCGGCGGCCCCCGCCTCCCACTCCCGAGGAGGAGGAACGACGGCGCAAGGCCGCCGAGGAGGCGCTGAAGGTCCAGGAGGCGCAGCTCCGAGCCCAGAAGGAGGCCGAGGCGCTCAGGCTCCAGCAGGAAGAGCAGGCGCGCGCGCAGAGGGAGGCCGAGGCGGCGGCGCAGCAGCAGCTCGCCCAGCAGCATCCTCCCACCCCTCCGCCCCCTCCCAGGCCGGAGCCGCCCCCCATCAACTTCAAGCTGATGGGGATCATGGGGTCGCCTCAGAAGAAGCTGGGCGTGTTCCTCGACGGGGACAAGCTGATGATGGCCAGGCAGGGGGAGCAGATCGACGGGAAGTTCAAGGTGCTCACCATCGACGTGGAATGGGCCGAGATCGGCTTCGTGGATCCGCAGTTCAAGGATCGCTCGAAGCGGATCCATCTGGGACAGTAGCAGGCGGAGGAACGTTGGCGTGGCGTTGAGCGGACGGAGAAGGGCCTGGACCCTGGCGCTGGCGATCTGCCTCGTGGTGCAGGCGGCCGGCTGCGCTGTCAGCAAGCTTCACCGGATCGGCACGCGCAGCGAGGCGGCGGGGGAGTACGACAAGGCCGTCCTGGCGTACGCCAAGCTGGCCGCCATGCATCCGGAGAACCAGCGGTGGACCATCTCCCTGGCCCGGGCCAAGCTGAAGGCCTCGCAGGTCCACTTCGAGAAGGCCAAGAAGTACAAGGACGCCGGCCAGCTCGAGCTGGCCATCGGGGAGCTGCAGCAGGTGGTCACCCTGGATCCGGCCAACAGCTACGCGGCCACCGAGCTGGAGAAAGCCGTGCAGGAGTGGCAGAAGAAGCGCGCCCTCATCGGCCAGACCGAGCTGGAGAAGATGAAGGAGGCGGCCAAGAAGACCCGGGGGGCGCCCCTGCTCAACCCGAGGTCCAACATCCCCGTCCACCTGATGTTCCGCGACGCCGAGGTGGGGAAGATCTACGAGGTGCTGTCCAAGGCCACCGGCATCAACTTCCTCTACGACCCCAAGCTGGATCTGAAGAAGAAGGTGAGCATCGAGCTGACCAACGTGCCCTTCGAGAAGGCCATGGACACCCTGATGTTCACCAACAAGCACTTCTTCAAGGTGATGGACGAGAACACCATCATCATCGCCGACGACAACCAGGCCAAGCGGCGGGAGCTGGAGGACGAGGTGATCAAGACCTTCTTCCTCTCCAACGCCGACGTCAAGGACGTGCAGTCGCTGCTGCGCACCATGCTCGACGCGCGCAAGGTGGTGCAGAACGCCCAGCTCAACGCCATCACCATCCGCGACACCCCCAACAAGATCGCCATCGCCCAGAAGATCATCGAGGCCAACGACAAGGCCAAGGCCGAGCTCATCGTGGACGTGGAGCTGCTGGAGATCAGCCGCACGGTCAGCAAGACCCTGGGGATCAACCTGACCCCGCGCCAGTACACCGTGCAGTGGACGGGCCCGGACCGGCTCCCCCTCAACAACCTGGGGCTGCTGAACCAGCTCGGCCTCTACAGCCTGGGGCCGATCCCGCAGGTGACCATCGACTTCCTCAAGTCCGACAGCGGCACCCGCACCATCGCCAAGCCGCAGCTCCGGGTGACCGAGGGGGAGAAGGCCAACCTGCACATCGGCGACTCGGTCCCCATCCCCACCACCACCTTCAACACCACGGGGACGGTCGGCGGATCGGTGCTCCCCATCACCTCCTTCACCTACCAGGAGGTGGGGATCGTGATCGAGATCGAGCCGCGCGTGCACCACAACCGCGAGGTGACCCTCAAGCTCAACGTCGAGGTGAGCCAGCTCGGAGAGCGCGTGGACGCCGGGCAGGGGGTGAGCCAGCCCTCCATCAACACGCGCCAGATCAACACCATCATCCGGCTCAAGGACGGCGAGTCGAACCTGCTGGCGGGGCTGATCCGCGACGACGGCACCAGCAGCAAGTCGGGGTTCCCCGGGCTGATGGACGTGCCCGGCCTGAGCCGCATCTTCTCCAGCCAGACCGACACGCGGAGGGAGACCGACCTGGTGCTCACCCTCACGCCGCACATCATCCGCATCCCCGACCTGCGCCCCGAGGACCTGGAGGCCCTCTTCATCGGCAGCGAGTCCAACCCCAAGCTGCGCGGAGAGGCGGGGAGCGTCTTCGCCACCCCCTTCACGCCGGACGCCGAGGAGGACGAGGAAGGCGAAGAGGAGGAGGCGGCCGCGGAGACCTCCCCCACCGATCCCAACGCTCCCAGGCCCGGCCCGGCCACGGGCGCGGCCCAGCCCCAGGACAAGCCGGTGTCGCAGCCGCCCGGGAGCCTGGCCTCCCCGCCCATCGCGCCGGACCGGCCGGTCCCTTCGCCCGCCGGAGAGCTGGATCCGGAAGAGGAAGGCATCGAGGAGGACGACCTGCCGGCCGAGCAGGACGACCCGGGGAGCCAGCCGGCCGCGCCCGCTCCGGTCCCCGGGCAGCCTCCGGACGCGGCGCCGGCACAGCCGGGAGGGGCCGAGGCGGAGGCCGCCCCCGCCCAGGCGGGGCCGATGAACCTGACCATCGCGCCGGCGCGGCTCAACGTGGTGCCGGGAGGGACCTTCTCGCTGAACCTGCTGGTGAACAACGTCACCGGACTTCAGAAGGTCTCCTTCACCCTGACCTACGATCCGGCCACGGTGGACTTCGATTCGGCGCTGGAGGGGATCATCATGAAGCAGGACGGCACCCAGACGCTCTTTACCGCCAACAAGACCGGCGACGGCCAGGTGGCCATCGAGGTCACCCGGCAGGGCGGCGCGGCGGGGATCTCGCGGGGCGGGGCGCTGGCGGCCGTGCGGTTCAGGGCGCTGGCCGCGGGGCGCACGCGCATCGGGTTCGGCCCGGTGCACGCCGAGACCTTCGACGGCGGGACGCTGCAAGTCAACTCGGTGGACGCGGAGATCACGGTGAACTGATGCTGGCCAGGCTGGGGCGCCGCCGCGGCGCCGGGGAGCGCGGGCTGACCTATCTGGAGGTGATGATCACCATCGCCATCCTGCTGATCCTGGCGGCGGCCGCGCTGCCGGTGGCCCGCACCGCCATCCGCCGGCAGAAGGAGCTGGAGTTGCGCGCGGCCCTGCGCGAGATGCGCAACGCCATCGACCTGTACAAGAAGTACGCCGACTCGGGGCTCATCCAGAACGAGGGTCTGCAGAGCGAGGGGTACCCCAAGGACCTGGAGACGCTGGTGGAGGGGGTGAACCAGGTGGGGGCGATCGACAAGAAGATCCGCTTCCTGAGGCGCGTCCCCAAGGACCCCATGACCAACACCCAGGACTGGGGGCTCCGGTCGCTCCAGGACGACCCCAACTCGCTGTCGTGGGGGCGGCAGAACGTCTTCGACGTCTACACCACCAGCGAGGCCACCGGCCTGGACGGCACGGCCTACAACACATGGTGACGTCATGAGACAGGAGAAGGCGCAGAAGGGCTTCACTCTGGTCGAGTTGATCATCGTCATCGCCATCATCGGCATCCTGGCCGCCGTGACCATCCCGTCGTTCAGGCCGGCGCCGCAGAGGGCGCGCGAGGCGGTGCTCAAGACCGACCTGCACACCATGCGCGAGGCGATCGACCAGTACTTCGCCGACAAGGCGCGCTACCCGGAGAGCCTGGAGGCGCTGGTGGAGGAGGGGTATCTGCGGTCGGTTCCCAAGGACCCGTTCACCGACTCGACCTCCAGCTGGCAGCTCATCTACGCCGAGCTGGACGAGTCCTCCCTTCCCGAGGAGACCGAGGCCGCCAGCCCCGGGATCTTCGACGTCAAGAGCGGAGCGCCCGGCAAGTCGCTGAGCGGGGAGAACCTCTCGGACTGGTGAGAGCGGCACGACACGATGCACGGCACAGGGAGGAGCGAGCGGCAATGAAGAGCGTGTTCGGAGCGGCGGCGATGGTGCTGGCGATCGGGCTGGCCCTGACCGCCTGCGAGAGTGAAGGCGACCCCACCGCGCCGGCGGACTCCATGATCATTGTGGACGCGGACCCTCAGACGGTGATCGTGCCGAGCGGCGGCGGCGTCGGCGCCACCGTCATCACGGCCACGCTGCGGTCGAAGAACGGAACGCGTCTCGAAGGCCAGGAGATTTCCTTCTCCACCACCGCCGGGACCCTCGACCCGCCCCCCGGCACCTTCCTGACCACGGATGATCAAGGGCAGGCCACCAGCCTTCTCACCACGGGGACCAGCGCAACGGTGACCGCGCGCTCCGGGAGCATCACCGGGATGACCACCGTGCAGACGGCGCCCGGCGATCTGGCCACGTTCATCCTCAACGTGGATCCCACCGTGCTGACATCCTGCCTCGATCAGCTCGACATCCTGGTGAACGTGAACACCACTTCAGGCGATCCGGCTCCGGGTGTCCTGGTGATCTTCGGAACCACCGGAGAGCTGACCGGCACCTTCAACCCGACGCAGGTCAGCTCGGACGAGAATGGAGAAGCGGCCTCGGTCTTCAGCCCCGACCAGACGATCTGCCAGCAGCACTGCACGGCCGCGGCGGCGGATCCCAACACCATGCCCCCGCGTGACGGAAGCTGCACGCTGTCCATCACCGCCGAGGATGTGACCGACACCTTCTCGGCCGTGCCCCAGGTCATCAACGAGACGATCCCCTGAGGGAGATGCTCCGATGCTTCCACGCGGCCGCACCGCCTCCCGGGACCCCGAATCGGGCCACCTGCTGGTCGCCTTGATGGTCCTCATCGCCGTCATGCTGATCCTGCTGACGGTGACCGGCCAGAGCTGGGTGTTCATCGTGCGCCGCGACGCCGAGGCGGAGCTCATCTTCCGCGGGGAGGAGTACGCCCGGGCCATCGAGTTCTACAAGAAGGAGCTGGGGAGCTACCCCCTGGAGCTCAAGACCCTCATGCAGCCGGGGCCGCACCGCCACCGCTTCATCCGCCGGCTGTACAAGGATCCCCTGGCCGACGACGGCAAGTGGGGCAGCCTCTACCTCTCTCCCACCGGCAAGGGGTTCATCAACCCCTACGCCTCCCGGCTGGAGCCGGGGCTCGATCCGCTGGGAGGGGACGGTCTGGAGCCGTCGTCCGGCTTCGGGAGCCGCCGCGACGGGCTGGGCCTGCGCAACGAGTTCTCCGCCCTCGAGGCGGCCGAGGGAGGCCCGGAGGAGAGCGCCCCCGGCTACTCCGAGCTCAGCCCGGAGGAGTTCCAGGCCCGCGGCGGCGAGCAGGCCGGCATGCCGATCGTGGGGGTGGTGCACAAGCACAAGGAGTCGGGGCTGAAGATCTACAAGAACCAGGCGAGCCTGAACGACTGGGCCTTCACCCTGCTGCTGCAAGGGCAGGAGACGCAGCCGGGCGGGGCGGCCGGCGTGCTGCCCGTTCAGGCCCCGCCGATGGGGGCCATCGGCGACCTGAGCTACCCCATCCAGAGAGGCAAGGCCTCGGGCAAGTCGTACTCCACCAACGCCGCGGAGAGGCACTTGCAGCAGAGGGCCGAGCAGGAGCAGAGGGCCTACGAGGAGAAGATCCGGAAGGAGAAGGAGCAAGCGCGGCGGCGCGCCGCGGGCGAGGTCACGGCGGACGACGACGCGCAGGAGGAGGAGCCGCCACCGGAGGAGGAGCCGCACCCCCAGGACGAAGAGGACGAGGGCGGGTCGGACGAGGAAGAGGACGACGGCTCCGGCGGGGACGATGAGGAGGGGGAGGACGAGGACCCCAATCGTTTCCTGCGTTCTTGAAGCGGACTGCTCCGCGATGCTATAGTGCTGCCTTCTTGAGGAGCCCGTCAGGCTCCGCCGCGGGGCCCGCGGCCCCCCAATCCGTTTCCCACCGAAGGCAGCCGACGATGCACAGGAAAGAAGTCTTTTCCAACGGCCTCACCCTCCTCACCGAGGAGATGCCGAACCTGCGCTCGGTCAGCCTGGGGGTCTGGCTGAAGCAGGGCTCCCGCCACGAGAGCGCCGACGAGAACGGCGTCTCCCACTTCATCGAGCACCTGCTGTTCAAGGGGACGGAGCGGCGCACGGCGGCCGAGATCGCCAAGACCATCGACGCCATCGGCGGCCAGTGCGACGCCTTCACCTCCAAGGAATACACCTGCTTCTACGCCCGCGTCCTGGACCAGCACCTCCCCCTGGCGGTGGATCTGCTCTCCGACATCGTGCTCCACCCGCGCTTCGACCCCCAGAACATCGAGAAAGAGCGCAAGGTGATCTTCGAGGAAATCAAGATGGTCGAGGACAGCCCCGACGAGCTGGTCTACGACCTGTTCACCGAGACCTTCTGGAAGGAGCACCCGCTGGGGCGCCCCATCCAGGGGACGGTGGAGTCGGTCTCGGCCCTGGGGCAGGACCGTCTCATGAGGTTCTTCCGCGAGGCCTACAACCCTGATCGCGTGGTGATCGCCGCGGCGGGGAACCTCTCGCACGAGCCGTTCGTGGGGGAGGTTCGCGAGGCCTTCGGGAAGATGCCGTCCAACGGCTCGGCCCGCCCCATCGCTCCTCCCCGCGCTCACGCCGGCATCGTGACCCGCGAGAAGAAGGACCTGGAGCAGCTCCACGTCTGCCTGGGAGTGGAGGCCTACGAGCAGGGGCACCGCGACCGCTACGCCGGGTACGTCATGAACACCATGCTCGGCGGGACCATGTCCTCGCGGCTTTTCCAGAGGATCCGCGAGGAGCGGGGACTGGCCTACACGGTGTTCTCGTCGATCAACTCCTTCCAGGACACCGGCTACATGATGGTCTACGCCGCCACCCGCCCTGGAGGCGGGCAGGAGGTGCTCGACCGAGTGTGCGAGGAGCTGGCCCGGCTCAAGGAGGTCCCCATCGAGCAGGCCGAGCTCGACGCGGCCAAGGACCACCTCAAGGGGAGCCTCATGCTGTCGCTGGAGTCCTCCTCCAGCAGGATGAGCAACCTGGCCCGGCAGGACATCTACTACGGGAGGCAGTACTCTCTGGACGAGATCGTGACCGGGATCGACCAGGTGCAGCGCGAGGACGTGCAGCGCCTGGCGCGGACCATGCTGGTGTCGAGCCGCTGCACGGTGGCCGTGCTGGGCAACCTGCAGAAGCTCAACCTTTCGCCCGAACGGATTGGCTTCTGACGTGACGCCCGGCGGCGCTCCCGAACCTGCCCGTGTCCTCATCCGGCGCCTCCCGGGCAACGATCTGCCCGTCCCCCAGCGGGCCACCGGAGGGAGCGCCGGGATGGACCTGCGCGCCTGCGTGGACCGGCCGGTCACGCTCGGCCCGGGGGAGCGCGCCCTGGTGCCGACCGGCATCGCCCTGGCCCTCCCCGAGGGGTACGAGGCCCAGGTGCGCCCTCGCAGCGGGCTGGCCATCGAGGCCGGGCTGACCCTGCTCAACAGCCCCGGCACCATCGACGCCGACTACCGCGGCGAGGTGCGCGTGGTGGCGGTGAACCTGGGCTCGGCCCCGGTCACCATCCGGCGCGGGGACCGGATCGCCCAGCTCGTCGTCGGCAGGGTGCCTCCGGTGCAGGTGATCGAGGTGGAGGATCTCCCCCCGTCGCCGCGCGGGGAGGCGGGCTTCGGATCGACCGGCACGACCTGACCCGAGGAGGCCGGGCCATGGGACTGCGGGTCGCGAGCGAGGTGGTGGAGGCATGATCGCGAGGTACACCCTTCCCGGGATGGGGCGCGTCTGGGAGGAGGAGAACAAGCTGGCGTGCTGGCTGAAGGTGGAGATCGCCGTGTGCGAGGCGATGGCCGACCTGGGGATGATCCCCTGCGAGGCGGCGGCCGCGGTGAAGGCCCGGGCGGCGGTGGACCCCGCCAGGGTGGCGGAGATCGAGGCCGCGGTGCGCCACGACGTCATCGCCTTCCTGACGGCGGTGGGGGAGAAGGTCGGAGAGCCGGCCCGCTACATGCACCTGGGGATGACCTCCTCGGACATGCTGGACACGGCCACCGCCCTGCAGATGGTGCAGGCCTGCGACCTGCTGCTGGACGGGGTGCGCCGGCTCCGCGAGGTGCTGGAGCGCCGCGCCCGCGAGTTCCGGCGCATCCCGATGGTCGGCCGCACGCACGGCATCCACGCCGAGCCGACCACCTTCGGCCTGAAGATGGCGCTCTGGTACGACGAGATGGGGCGCAACCTGGAGCGCCTGCAGAGGGCGCGCGAGACGGTGCGCGTGGGGAAGATCAGCGGGGCCGTGGGGACCTTCGCCCACCTCCCCCCCGCCGTGGAGGAGCGTGTCTGCGCCCGTCTGGGGCTGCGCCCGGCGCCCATCTCCACCCAGATCCTGCAGCGCGACCTGCACGCCGAGCTGCTGTGGGCCATCGCCGCCACGGGGGCGTCCCTGGAGAAGTTCGCCGTGGAGCTGCGGCACCTGCAGCGCACCGAGGTGCGCGAGGCGGAGGAGCCCTTCGCCCAGGGTCAGAAGGGATCGTCGGCCATGCCCCACAAGCGCAACCCGGTGCTGTGCGAGCAGATCACCGGACTGGCCAGGCTGCTGCGCTCGCACCTGGTGGCGGGGCTGGAGGACGTCGCCCTGTGGCACGAGCGGGACATCTCCCACTCTTCGGTGGAGCGGGTGATCCTGCCCGACGCGGCCATCCTGCTGCACTACATGCTGGACCGCTTCACCGCGGTGGCCGACGGCATGAGGGTCGACCCCCAGAGGATGAGGGCCAACCTGGAGAGCACCCGGGGATTGGTCTTCTCCGGCACGCTGCTGCTGGCGGTCACCCGCAAGGGTTCCTCGCGCGAGGAGGCCTACGCCGCGGTGCAGGAGGCGGCCATGCGGTGCTGGGAGACCGGAGAGCCGCTGCGGGAGCTTGTCCTCAAGGACGCCCGGATCACCGCGCGGCTCACCCGGCAGGAGATCGACGAGGCCTTCGACCTGGACCATCATCTGAGGCACGTGGACGCCATCTTCGAGAGGGTCTTCGCATGAGAGCGCTGGTGTACGTCACGCTCAAGCCGTCGGTGCTCGACCCGCAGGGCAAGGCGGTGCGGGGCGCGCTTCGCTCCCTGGGGTTCGACGAGGCGGCCGACGTCAGGGTGGGCAAGCTGATCGAGCTGACACTGGAGACGTCCGACCGGACCCGCGCCGAGCAGAGGGTGCGCGCGATGTGCGAGACGCTGCTGGCCAACACCGTCATCGAGCAGTACCGCTTCGAGATCGTGGAGGGGACCGCGCCGTGAAGACGGCCATCGTGGTCTTTCCGGGGTCGAACTGCGACCACGACGCCTACCACGTGATGAGGCACGTGCTGGGGCTGCAGGCGGAGTTCGTCTGGCACAAGCAGACCTCGCTGAAGGGGTTCGACCTGGTGATCCTCCCGGGCGGATTCGCCCACGGAGACTACCTGCGCTGCGGGGCCATCGCCCGGTTCTCCCCCATCATGGAGGCGGTGGCCGATCACGCGCGCAAGGGGGGTCCCGTGTTCGGCATCTGCAACGGCTTCCAGGTGCTGATCGAGGCGGGCCTCCTGCCGGGGGCGCTGCTGCGCAACCGCGGCGTCGCGTTCATCAACCGCGACGTCTGGGTGCGGGTGGAGAACGACCGGACCCGCCTCACGGGGCTCTGCCGCCCAGGCCAGGTGCTGCAGATGCCCATCGCCCACGGCGAGGGGAACTACACCGCGGACCCCGGCACCCTGGCCCGGCTGGAAGGGGAAGGGAGGGTGCTGTTCCGCTACGTCTCCCCGTCGGGAGAGCTGGACGACCGCTTCAACGTGAACGGGTCGGCCAACGCCATCGCCGGGATCGTCAACGAGGCGGGCAACGTCTTCGGCATGATGCCCCACCCCGAGCGCAACGCCGAGCCGCTCCTGGGCAACGCCCAGGGGCTGGTGCTCTTCGAGTCGCTGGCCGGCCTGCGGCCGGGCGCGGAGGCGGCGTGAGCGAGCCGGCCATCACCCCGGAGGTGATCCGCCAGCACGGCCTCACCGGAGAGGAGTACGCGCGCGCCCGCCAGGTGCTGGGGCGCGAGCCCAACCACACCGAGCTGGGGATCTTCTCGGCGATGTGGTCGGAGCACTGCTCGTACAAGTCGAGCAAGATCCACCTGCGCAAACTCCCCGTCTCCGGCCCCCGCGTGGTGCAGGGCCCCGGAGAGAACGCCGGGGTGGTGGACATCGGCGGCGGAGAGGTTGCGGTCTTCAAGATGGAGAGCCACAACCACCCCTCCTTCATCGAGCCCGTGCAGGGAGCGGCCACGGGGGTGGGGGGGATCCTCCGGGACGTCTTCACCATGGGGGCCCGCCCCATCGCCTCGCTCAACGCACTGCGCTTCGGGCTGCCCGAGGCGCCGCGGATGACCTACCTGATGGGCGGGGTGGTGCACGGCATCTCCCTGTACGGCAACGCCATCGGCGTCCCCACCGTGGGAGGGGAGGTCTGGTTCCATCCTTCCTACAACGGCAACATCCTGGTCAACGCCTTCGCCCTGGGCGTGGCCCGCAGGGAGCGGATCTTCCTGGGAAAGGCCGAGGGCCCGGGCAACCCGATCCTCTACTTCGGGTCGAAGACCGGCCGCGACGGCATCCACGGCGCCACCATGGCCTCCGACGTCTTCGATTCGGAGAAGGAAGCCCGCCGTCCCACCGTGCAGGTGGGGGACCCCTTCACCGAGAAGCTGCTGCTGGAGGCCTGCCTGGAGCTGATGGCCTCGGACGTCCTGGTGGGCATCCAGGACATGGGGGCGGCGGGGCTGACCTGCTCCACGCTGGAGATGGCCGGCAGGGCGGGGACAGGGGTGGTGATCGACCTGGCCAAGGTCCCTCGCCGCGAGAGCGGCATGACCCCCTACGAGGTGATGCTGTCGGAGTCGCAGGAGCGGATGCTCATGGTGGTGCGCCGGGGCCGCGAGGAGGAGGCCCTGGCCGTCGTCCGCAAGTGGGACCTGGACGCCTCGGTCATAGGAGAAGTGACCTCCGACGGCTTCGCCCGCATCCTGGAGTCGGGCCGCCCGGTGGCCGCCGTCCCCGCCGCGCCGCTGTCGGACGCCTCGCCGGTGTACGACCGGCCGGTGCGCGAACCGGCGTCGTTCAAGGCCCGCAGGCGGCTCGACCTGGCGGGCGTCCCCCTCCCGTCCGACCTGGGGGGGGTCCTCGACAGGCTGCTGTCCTCCCCCAACCTCTGCTCGAGGGAATGGGTCTACCGGCAGTACGACCACACCGTGCGCGCCGGCACCGTGGTGCGGCCGGGGTCCGACGCCGCCGTGGTGCGCCCCGTCTCCACCTCGGCCAAGGGGATCGCCATGGCCTCGGACTGCAACCCCCGCTTCTGCCTGCTCGACCCCTACCTGGGGGCGGCCCACGCCGTGGCCGAGTCGGCCCGCAACGTGGCCTGCGCGGGCGCGCGGCCGATCGCCGCCACCGACTGCCTGAACTTCGGGAACCCCGAGAACCCCGAGATCATGTGGCAGCTGGCCCGCGCCGTGGAGGGGTTGGCCGAGGCCTGCCGCAGGCTGGGGACCCCCATCGTCTCGGGCAACGTCTCGCTGTACAACGAGACCGACGGGCAGGCCATCGCCCCCACCCCGACCGTGGCCATGGTCGGGCTGATGGAGCAGGCGTCGCTGTCGGTCACGTCCTGGTTCAAGGACGCGGGGGACGTCGTCGTGCTGCTCGGCCAGACCCGCGAGGAGCTGGGGGCGACCGAGTACCTGGCGGCGATCCACGGCCGCGAGGAGGGGGCGCCTCCCGGTCTCGATCTGGCCCTGGAGGCGGCGGTGCAGGAGACGGTCATCCGGGCCGTGGAGCGGGGACTGATCCGCTCCGCCCACGACGTCTCGGAAGGAGGGCTGGCGGTGGCGCTGGCCGAGTGCTGCATCTCCGGCTGCGACGCCCTGGGGACGGGGTGGGCGCCCCGGGGGGCGGCCATCGACCTGCCGGCGGGACCCCGCGAGGACGCGCTGCTGTTCGGCGAGACCGCCTCCCGGGTCATCCTGACGCTGCGCGAGAAGGACCTCCCCGCCTTCGAGGAGATCGTCCGGGGGCTGCCCGACAGGCGCCCTCCGGTGCGGGTGATCGGGCGCGTGGGGGGGGAGTCCCTCGACGTCAGGCGCGACGGGGAGAGGCTCCTGAGCCGCCCCGTGGACCTGCTCCACAGGATGTGGCACTCTGTCTTTCCGGGGCTGATGAAGCCCTGACGGCGCCTCCCATGAGCTCAAGCGGCCTTCTCGACATCCGACGCAGCGACGATCGCTTCCACGACGAGTGCGGCATCTTCGGCATCCTCGGCCACGCCGAGGCCGGCAACATCGTGTACCTCGGGCTGCATGCCCTGCAGCACCGGGGGCAGGAGTCCGCCGGCATCGCCACCAGCGACGGCGAGCGCCTGCACCTGGAGGTGGGGATGGGGCAGGTGGGGGACATCTTCGACTCCGAGCGGCTGGCGCGGCTCCCGGGGGGCTCGGGGATCGGCCACGTCCGCTACTCCACCGCCGGCTCGAGCGACATCAAGAACGCCCAACCGATGAAAGCGCGCTGCCACAAGGGGGAGATCGCGGTGGCGCACAACGGCAACCTGGTGAACGCCGACCGGCTCAGGTCCAACCTGGAGTGCGACGGCTCGATCTTCACCTCCACCTCCGACACCGAGGTGGTCCTGCACCTGATCGCCCGCAGCCACCAGCGTGAGATCGAGGACGCCATCGTGGACGCGCTGTCCCAGGTCAAGGGGGCCTACTCGCTGGTGTTCCTCTCCCGCGACCGGATGGTGGGGGTGAGGGACCCCATGGGGTTCCGTCCCCTCTCGCTGGGGATGCTCGACGGCGCCTACGTGCTGACCTCCGAGACCACGGCGCTGGACCTGGTGGGGGCCCGGTTCGTGCGCGACGTGGAGGCGGGGGAGGTGGTGGTGATCGAGGGGGACGAGGTGCGCTCCTACCGCCCCTTCCCGCCGGCGGAGCCGCACGCCTGCGTCTTCGAGTACGTCTACTTCGCCCGGCCCGACTCGCTGCTGTGGGGGCGCAACGTGTCGCGTGTGCGCAAGAGGCTCGGTCTGGAGCTGGCCCGCGAGGCGCCGGCGGACGCCGACATCGTGGTCCCCATCCCCGACTCGGGGGTCTATGCGGCGATGGGGTACGCCGCGGAGTCCGGCATCCCCTACGACCACGGCCTCGTGCGCAGCCACTACATCGGCCGCACCTTCATCGAGCCGACCCAGAGCATCCGCCACTTCGGGGTGAGGCTGAAGCTCAACCCCGTGCGCGAGGTGCTGGAGGGCAAGCGCGTGGTGCTGGTGGACGACTCCATCGTGCGGGGGACCACCTCCCGCAAGCTGGTCACCATGGTCCGCGAGGCGGGAGCGAAGGAAGTCCACATGAGGATCTCCTGCCCTCCCACCATCGGCCCCTGCTACTACGGCGTGGACACGCCGCTGCGGTCGGAGCTCATCGCGGCCACCCACTCGGTGGAGGAGATCCGCAAGCACGTGCGGGCGGACTCGCTGGCCTACCTGTCGCTGGAAGGGATGATGCGGGCGGTGGGAGCGAGCGAGGGATTCTGCACCGCCTGCTACACCAACAAGTACCCCATCGAGTTCCCCCGCGAGAAAGTGCTCCAGATCGGCCTCTTCGACAAGGCCCGCTGACGTGCAGCGCCGGTTCGAGCCGGGGGCCAGGGTCTACTCCGCCCAGTTCGGCGTGGGTGAGGTGATCTCCGCCGAGGGGTACGGAGACGCCGAGAGGCTGACCATCCGCTTCGAGTCGGCCGGGGTCCGGCAGGTGCACGCGGCCACGCACATCCTGGAGCCGGCCGTCCCGGCCCCGGCTCCCCGATCCGGGGCGGGGCTGCTGGACGCGCACGCCGTGCTGGAGGCGATCCGCGAAGGGGTGCGCGACGCGGTGCGCGACGAGGTCGGCCTGAGGACCGTGCGCATGATGGACCGGTGGCGCGGCGGCTCCATCGTGCTGCGTCCGGGACGCGAGGGGCAGAAGGACAAGGACATCCCGCTGGACGATTTCTTCCACAAGATCGTGATGGTGCGGGATCGGCTGCGGGTGCTGGAGCAGAAGGTCAACGCCCACAAGGGGCTCTCCGACGCCGACAAGGTCGAGCTGCAGCAGTACATCACCCGCATCTACGGCAGCCTCACCACCTTCAACGTGCTGTTCGCCGACCGGGACGACTGGTTCGTGGGCCAGAAAGGCGAGGAGTGAGCACGCTTCCCCTGGCCTCCCGCCTGCGGGGGGTCGAGCGGACGGTCATCCGACAGATCTTCGACGCCGCTCCGGCGGGGGCCATCAACTTCGGCCTCGGCCAGCCCGACCTCCCCACCCCCGACGTGGTGAAGAAGGCGGGGATCGAGGCCATCCTGCGCGACCGGACCCGCTACACGGTCACGGCGGGGGACGCCGACCTGCGTGAGGCGATCGCCGCCCGCTACCCCGGCTTCGCCGAAGGGCCCGACTCGGTGGTGGTGACCATCGGGACCGGCGAGGCGGTCTTCCTGGCCTGCTCCGCGCTGCTGGAGCCGGGCGACGACGTGCTGGTCCCCGACCCGGGGTTCCCCACCTACGCCACCACCGCCCGGATCCTGGGAGCTCGGCCCATCGGCTACCCGCTGCGGCCGGAGAACGGCTTCGGCCTGGATCCCGAGGACGTCGCCCGCTGCCTGACGCCGGCCACGCGGCTGGTCGTCCTCAACAGCCCCGGCAACCCCACCGGCGGCGTGGACACGGGCGAGGCGCTCGACCGGGTGGCGGCGCTGGCCGAACAGCGCGGCTTCGTCTGGATGTCGGACGAGATCTACTCCAGCTTCCTCTACGAGGGGACCTTCGAGAGCCTCTCCACCCGCTCCCGCCGGGGCGTGGTGGTCTCCGGACTGTCCAAGGAGGCCTCCATGGCGGGATGGAGGGCCGGCTGGCTGGCCGCCGAGCCGGCCTTCGCCCACGCCTGCACGGCGATGCACCAGTACGTGGCCACCTGCGCTCCCAGCATCTCCCAGCGCGCGGCCCTGGCGGCGCTCTCCCCCGAAGGGCGCGAGGCGGCCGCCACCATCGTGCAGCGCTTCCGCCGCAGGCGCGATCGGGCCCTGGAGATCCTGGCCGGCGCCCGCAGGGCCAGGGTGCCGAGGCCGGCCGGGGCGTTCTATCTCTTCGCCGACGTCTCCGCCGTGGGGGACTCCATGACCGTGTGCCAGGAGCTGATGCACCGGGGCGTCATCACCATCCCGGGCTCGGCCTTCGGCTCCCGGGGCGAGGGATGGCTCCGGATCTCCTACGCCGCGCCGGAGGACGACCTGGAGCGAGGCATGGCGATCGTCCGCGACGTCCTCTCGTGACCGCGGCCGGCCCGCCCCCGCCGGCCGGCCCCTCGCGCCGGGGCCAGGCGCCGCCCCGCCGCCCTTCCTACGAGCGAGAGCTCCCGCTCCTGCCGATGCGCCGCACGGCCGCCCCCCGCAGCCCGCTGGGGAGGTGGATGACGCGGGGAGAGCGCCTCGATTCCGAGCACGGGCACGACGGCTCGCACCCCTGGTACATGGTCCTGTGGCTGACCGGCGTGGACTACTTCTCCACGCTCGGCTACCAGCCGGGGATCGCCCTGCTGGCCGCGGGCGCCCTCTCACCCCTGGCCACCCTGGTGCTGGTGGCGGTGACGCTGCTGGGGGCGCTTCCCGTCTACTCGCAGGTGGCCCGCCGCTCGTACGCGGGGCAGGGATCCATCGCCATGCTGGAGACCCTGCTGTCGGGCTGGACCTCCAAGATCCTGGTGCTGGGGCTGCTGAGCTTCGCGGCCACCGACTTCGTCATCACCATGACTCTGTCCGCGGCCGACGCCGCCCAGCACGCGGTGGAGAACCCGCTGCTCCATCCCTGGCTGGGGGACGCCCGTCTGGCCATCACCTGCCTGCTGCTGGGGCTGCTGGCGGCGGTCTTCCTGCGCGGCTTCATGGAGGCCATCGGCACCGCCGCCGTGGTGGCGGTGCCGTACCTGCTGCTCAACCTGCTGGTCCTGGGACGCGGCCTGATCGAGATCGCCCGGCAGCCGGAGCTCCTCTCCGGATGGAAGGAGGCGTTGTGGGCCCGCGGGGACCCGGCCGCCCTGGCCCTGGCCGTGGCCATCGTCTTCCCCAAGCTGGCCCTGGGGATGAGCGGCTTCGAGACCGGCGTGTCGGTGATGCCCCTGATCCAGGGGGGACACGGAGCGGGAGGGCGCGTCCCGGAGGAGCGCATCGCCGCCGCCCGCAAGCTGCTGGCGTCCGCCGCGCTGATCATGAGCGTGATGCTGCTGCTGTCGAGCTTCGTGACGGTGCTGCTGGTGGAGCCGGAGGCCTACGCCAAGGGGGGGCCGGCCAGCGGGCGCGCCATCGCCTACCTGGCCCACCGCTACTTCGGAAGCGCGCTGGGAACGGTGTACGACCTCTCCACCATCGCCATCCTCTGGTTCGCCGGGGCCTCGGCCATGGCCGGGCTGCTGCACCTGGTCCCCCGCTACCTCCCGCGGTTCGGCATGGCGCCGGAGTGGATCGCCTACCGCCGTCCCCTGGTGATCGTGCTGTTCGCCGTCTGCGTCGCCGTGACCGTGGCCTTCGACGCCGACGTGGAGGCGCAGGGAGGCGCCTACGCCACCGGGGTCCTCGTGCTGATGCTGTCGGCCGCCTTCGCCGTGGCCCTGGCGCTGCGGCGCGAGGGGAGCCGGCTGTCGTTCTATTTCTGGCTGGTGACCGCCGTCTTCGCCTTCACGCTGGCAGACAACGTCGTGGAGCGTCCCGACGGTGTCATTATCGCCACGCTGTTCATCGCCGGCATCGTGACGGTGAGCGCGGTGAGCCGGTGGCGGCGCGCCACCGAGCTGCGGGTGACCCGGGTCACGTTCGCCGACCAGGCCTCGGCCGATCTGTGGCCCCGGATCCGCGGCAAGCAGGTGAACCTGGTCCCGCTGCGCACCTGGACCCCGGAGGCCATCGAGCGCAAGGCGGCCGAGCTGCACCGGCACTACGCGCTGAAGGGCCCCATCGCCTTCGTGCACGTGAAGCTCCTGGACAACCGCAGCGAGTTCCTGTCGCCGCTCAGGCTGCGCGTGCTGCAGCAGGGGGACCACTTCGCCATCGAGGTCGCCGGGGCCGTGGCCATCGCCAACACCGTGGCCTACGTCAGCGAGCTGGTCGATCCGATCAGCCTGTTCCTGGGCCTGACCCGCAGGAACCTCATGACCCAGGCCTTCCGGTACGTGCTGTGGGGGGAAGGGGAGACCGGACTGATGGTGTACGCCATCCTGCTGCGCTACTGGGAGTGGACCCCGGAGGAGGACGTGCGCCCGCTGATCTTCCTGATGAGCGAGTGACCCGTTGAACAAAGCGGGGCGCTGTGCGATGCTGTCCGGGCCCAGCCATCCTGCTGCACCCCACCGTTGTTGAGGGGCTCCGTGCCGGACGACGAGCGATCCCTTTCCTACCGCGAAGCCGGTGTCGACATCGGCGCGCAGGACGAGGCCATCCGCCGCCTGCGCCCTCACGCCCGCTCCACGCACACCCCCGAGGTGCTGGCCGACATCGGCACCTTCGGCGGGCTGTTCCACCTGGGCGCCCGCAACCTCTCCGATCCCGTGCTGGTGGCCAGCACCGACGGGGTGGGGACCAAGCTCAAGGTGGCGGCCATGGCCGGAATCCACGACGGCGTGGGATACGACCTGGTGTCGCACTGCGTCAACGACATCCTGGTGCAGGGGGCCTCGCCGCTCTTCTTCCTGGACTACTTCGCCACCGGCCGGCTGGACCCGGCCACCGTGGAGTCGGTCCTCTCGGGGATGGCCCGGGCCTGCCGCGAGAACGGCTGCGCCCTCATCGGCGGAGAGCTGGCGGAGATGGGGGATCTGTACAGGCCGGGGGACTACGACATCGCCGGCTTCATCGTGGGGGCGGTGGAGCGCCGCCGCCTGGTGACCGGGGCCGCCATCGTCCCGGGGGACGTCCTGCTGGGACTCCCCTCCGCCGGCCTGCACACCAACGGCTACTCCCTGGCCCGCAAGATCGCCTTCGAGCGGATGGGGCTGAAGGTGGACGACCACGTGGCGGAGCTGGGGACCACCATCGGCCGGGCGCTGCTGGCGCCGCACCGCTCGTACCTGCGGGCGCTGCAAGGGCTGATCGAGCAGGGCAGGCTCAAGGGGATGGCGCACATCACCGGAGGCGGCCTGACCGACAACGTGCCGCGCATCCTTCCGGAGGGGACCCGCGCGGTCTTCACCCGCGGCGCCATCGAGGTGCCGCCGATCTTCCGCTTGCTGCAGCGGGAGGGGCGCGTGGCCGACGACGAGATGTGGCGCACCTTCAACATGGGGGTGGGGATGGTGCTGGCGGTGGCCCCCGGCGAGCTGGCCGCCGTGACCGCCCACCTGGAGGGGCGTGGCGAGCGGCCGGCCCGCATCGGAGCGATCGAGGCCGGGCCGCGCGGCGTGGCCTGGCGGGACGGGGCGTGAAGGCCCGGCTGGGGATCCTGATCTCGGGGCGCGGCTCCAACATGGCGGCCCTGGCCTCCGCCTGCGCCGGCGGGGCGATCGACGCGGAGGCGGCGCTCGTCATCAGCAACGTCGCCGGCGCCGCGGGGCTCGACGAGGCCCGCCGCCGCGGGATCGAGACGCTGGTTCTCGACCACCGGCAGCCCGGAGGGCGGGCTGCGCACGACGCCCGGATGGCCGCCGCGCTGAAGGAGCGCCGCGTGGATCTGGTCTGCCTGGCCGGGTACATGCGGCTGCTGTCGGCCTCCTTCGTCCGGGAGCTGGAGGGAAGGGTGATGAACGTCCACCCGTCGCTGCTCCCCGCCTTCCCGGGGCTGGACGCCCAGCGGCAGGCGCTCGAGCACGGCGTGCGGGTCTCGGGGGCGACGGTGCACTACGTGGACGATCGGCTCGACGCGGGCCCGATCATCCTGCAGGCCGCCGTGGCCGTGGAGCAGGACGACACCGTGGAGTCGCTGTCGGCCCGCATCCTTCGAGAGGAGCACAGGATCTACCCGGAGGCCGTCGGCCTCCATGTCCAGGGCAGGCTGCGGATCGAGGGGAGAAGAGTTCGCATCACGGGCCGGTGAAATGGGGGGCCGTGGGCGCCGGAGGATCCGCATGAACGCCACACGTGTGTCCGATCTCCCCCGGGGGCTCCAGCCCAGGGAGAAGCTGCAGAAGCAGGGAGAGCGAGCCCTCAGCAACTCCGAGCTCATGGCCGTGGCGCTGGGGTCGGGGACCCGCGCGCGCAACGTGGTCAAGATCGCCGATGGGCTGCTGCGCAAGTACGGCTTCGACGCGCTGCCCGGCCTGCCCCTCGACGAATGGCGCACCAACAAGGGGATCGGCCTGGTGAAGGCCTGCCAGCTCAAGGCCTTCTTCGAGATGGGGCGCCGCGCCTTCGCCCCCAAGGACGATGAGCGGCCGTCGCTGTCCAGCCCGCGTGAGGCGTACAACCAGGTCAAGGACCTGCGCCGGGCGCGCAAGGAGCACCTGGTCGCCCTCTACCTCGACGCGCAGAACCACCTGATCTCGCGCGAGACGATCTCCATCGGCAGCCTCAACACCACCCGCACCCACCCGCGGGAGATCCTCCAGCCGGCCATCGCCTGCTCCGCGCTCAACTTCATCCTGGTGCACAATCACCCGTCGGGCAATCCGATCCCGAGCCAGGACGACCTGGACTTCACCCGCGCCATCAAGCGGGCCTCGGAGATCATCGGCATCGGACTGTACGATCACCTGGTCGTGTCGTCGGGCGGCTTCGTCAGTTTCAAGGAGAAGGGGTTGTTATAATCGCGTGGTGAGCCAGCCCCCCGCCGCCGAGCAGCAGCTCGACTATCTGAAACGAGGCGCCGTCCAGATCGAGGAGGAGAAGGACCTCCTGGAGAAGCTGCGGCGATCCGTCGCCACGGGGACTCCGCTGACCGTCAAGGTCGGCTTCGATCCGTCGGCCCCCGACATCCACCTGGGGCACACGGTCCTGCTGCGCAAGATGCGGCACTTCCAGGACCTGGGGCACAGAGTCATCTTCCTGATCGGCGACTTCACCGGGATGATCGGCGATCCCACCGGGCGGTCAAGGACCCGGCCGCAGCTCACCCGGGAGGAAGTGGCCGCCAACGCCGAGACCTACCGCAAGCAGGTCTTCAAGATCCTGCACCCCGGCCGGACCGAGGTCCGCTTCAACTCGGAGTGGCTGGGGAGGCTGGACGCCGAGGGCTTCGTGCGCCTGGCCGGCAAGTACACCGTGGCCCGGATGCTGGAGCGGGACGACTTCTCCCGGCGCTACAGGAACAACGAGCCGATCGGCATCCACGAGTTCCTCTACCCGCTGGCGCAGGCCTACGACTCGGTGGCCCTGAAGGCCGACGTGGAGCTGGGGGGGACCGACCAGACCTTCAACCTGCTGGTGGGACGACGCATCATGGGGGCCTACGGGCTGGAGCCTCAGGTGATCCTGACCATGCCGCTCCTGGAGGGGCTCGACGGTGTCGAGAAGATGTCCAAGTCGCTGGGCAACTACATCGGCATCGAGGACCCCCCGGGGGAGATCTTCGGCAAGGTGATGTCCATCTCCGACGATCTGATGTGGCGCTACTACGAGCTCTGCACCGACGTGCCGCCGGCGGAGATCGGCGCTCGCAGGCGGGGGGTGCTGGAAGGCTCGCTCCATCCTCGCGCGGCCAAGGCCGGCCTGGCCAGGGCCATCGTGGCCGACTTCCACGGCGGCGAGGCGGCCGGCGCGGCCGCAGACGAGTTCGACCGGATCTTCTCGCGGCGCGAGACGCCGGCGGAGATGAGCGAGCACCCGGTGCCGGCCTCGAGGCGCCTGGACGAGTTCCTGGTGGCGTCCGGCGTGGCCTCCTCCAACAGCCAGGCCCGCACGCTCATCGGCTCGGGGGCGGTGAGCGTGGACGGGGTGAAGATCGAGGACGTCAAGTACACCTTCGCCGACCGTCCCGGCGAGCACATCGTGAAGGCGGGCAAGAGGCAGTGGCGCAAGGCGATCCTGGGCCGGCCAGCCGGCTGACGCACCTGGAGTGCTCCGGATGCGGCGCCCGCCACGACGCCGGGCGGCTTCTCAACCTCTGCCCGGGCTGCGCCAGGCCGCTCCTGGCCCGCTACGATCTGGCCGCGGCCGCCGCCTCCATGACCCGGGAGGAGGTCGCCCGGCGGGCTCCCGATCTGTGGCGCTACAGGGAAGTTCTCCCCGATCCGGCCGGGTTCCGCTCCCTGGGGGAGGGGTTCACGCCGCTGCTGGCCGCTCCCCGCCTGGGGCGCCGCGTGGGACTCAAACGGCTCTTCATCAAGGACGAGTCGGTCAATCCCACCGGCTCGTTCAAGGCTC
>DATEEA010000025.1:0-2132 GCA_035281445.1 Candidatus Polarisedimenticolia bacterium | reverse complement strand
CCGGGCCAGGGCGGCGCATCCCATGGCCAGCATCAGGGGGACGGCGGGAAGCCGGTACCGCTCTGCGACGTGGAAGGAGACCACGAGGCCCATCTGGATGAGCAGCGCGCAGCCGGTGAAGGCCCAGGCGCGATCGGCGCGCAGCAGCCAGGCCGCCGCCAGGCCGGCGCAGCCCAGAGGCGCCGCCAGCCAGTACCCCGGCAGCGGCCAGCGAAGCACCGGAACGTGCTGCCGCATGAAGTAGAGGCTCTGGTTGTCGGTGATCTCGTACCGGTTCCACCACAGCAGGAGCTTCGTGCCCATGAGGGCCATCCAGCGCCCGGGGTCCTGGACGATCTCGCGCGCCGTCTCACGCCACCAGAAGGCCGACGAGCCGGAGAAGCCCAGCGGCCGGCCTGCGCGGCGCTCCGCCTCCAGGCGGCTGTCCTCCTCTTCGTGCTCGGGGACTCCCCGCCCGAAGGGGTACCCGGCGTCCACGCCGTTGCAGCCGCGGCAATTGCCGATGTAAAAGTTGATTCCGGAATTGTAGGGAAAGGGGGTCCACTCGCCGCCGGAGATGCGATTGGAGGCGGCCAGACCGGCCAGCGCGGCCGCGGGGAGGGCCAGCATCAGAAGCGGCGTCACGGCGGCACGGGGCCTTCCTTCCCGCCGGGCGCCGAGGGCCGCCCAGACGGCGCCGGCGGCGGCGATGGGGAGCAGAGTGCTGCGCACCACCAGGCCCGCTCCCGCCGCGGCCCCGGCCAGCAGGGCGCGCCCGGCGGTGGGCAGGTCGCCGAGCGCCAGGATTCTCTCGATCAAGAGCATGGAGAGGAAGACCTCCAGCGTGGTCTTGAGGATCAAACCCTCGAAGTAGATCAGAGGGAGGTAGAGGGCCGCCACGAGGGCTGCGGCCCCCGCCGCAGTGCTCCCGCCGAGGCGCCGGGCGACACGGGCGGTCAGCCAGACGATCCCCAGGCCCAGGGCCGCCTGCGCCAGCCTCGTCCCGGCCGGTCCCACGCCGGCCGCCTTGAACAGGGCCAGCAGGAGCGCGTAACCCGGCTCCACGAAGAGCGGCCTGCCCGCGGAGAACCCTTCCGTGAGGATCCGGCCGGCCCACTCATCGTAGAGCCGCGCGTCGAGGAACAGGACGCCGCCGAGAGGGGAGGCGGAGATCTGCGCCAGGTGGATCAGACGCACGGCGAGTCCGGCGGCCAGGGCGGCCGCGACCCACCGCCAGGGCGGCGCAGCCCGTCCCGTGGCAGCCGCACCGGCGGCGCGCGGAGGTCTGCGGGCGGACGGCATGGAGCGCCCATGTTAATCCAGAGGATGGTGGCGGTGCCCGTGCCGACTCGTGATAGGCTGGGCGGCACGCGGCCCGTGGGCTTGCCTGCCTCCCTCGGGCCCTGGAGACCCGTTGAGCACCCACGTCGCCGTCCCGCCGGTGTCCTCGCCGGCCGGCCGGTCCCCAGAGTGGTTCGGCCACCCCCGCGGGCTCTCCACTCTCTTCTTCTGCGAGATGTGGGAGCGGTTCAGCTACTACGGGATGCGGGCCATCCTGCTGCTGTTCATGACCGCCCCGGTGGCCGCCGGCGGGCTCGGCTGGGACGCGGCCAAGGCGGGGCCGATCTACGGTCTGTACACGGCGATGGTCTACCTGACCGCCCTTCCCGGCGGATGGATCGCCGATCGGTTCATCGGTCAGAAGCGGGCTGTCCTCTACGGCGGCATCCTCATCGCCCTGGGCCATCTCAGCCTGACCGCGCACGACCTGCGCCTCTTCTTCTTCGGGCTGTTCCTCATCGTGGCGGGGACCGGGCTGCTGAAGCCCAACGTCAGCACGTTGGTCGGCACGCTGTACGACGACAAGGATCAGCGGCGCGACGCCGGGTTCTCCATCTTCTACATGGGGATCAATCTGGGGGCGTTCATCGCCCCCCTGGTGTGCGGCTTCCTGGCCCAGGACGCGCGGTTCAAGACGTGGCTGGAGTCGGCCGGCCTCCGGCCGGAGTCGAGCTGGCACTGGGGGTTCGGCGCGGCCACGGTGGGGATGACGCTGGGGGTCGTCCAGTACGCCCTCGGGTCGCGGCGTCTTCCCGAGGACAGGGCCGCCGCCGCGCACCGCGCCCCGCCGGGAAGGCTGGCGGCGGGCCTGG
>DATEEA010000024.1:0-8525 GCA_035281445.1 Candidatus Polarisedimenticolia bacterium | reverse complement strand
CCCACTCCCCGCTGGACCTGGCCGAAGGCGGCCGCCGCGCTGGCCGCGGCCGCCCTGCTGGTGGTGGCCGGGGCCGGGATCGCCTCCCTGCCGTGGGGTGGAGGGGAAGCCGGAGGAGAGGTGGAGCGGGCGCTGGCCGACGCCGAGGCCGCGCGGACGGGCTACGCCGAGGCCATCGCCCGGCTGGAGGCGGAAGCCGGCGCGGTGCTGGGGCGGGCGTCGGATCCGGACCTCTCCCCCGACCGCGCGGCGGTGCTGCTGGCCTACCGCGGCCGGCTGGCCCATCTCGACGCCGTGATCGCGGACGTGGAAGGGTTCCTGCAAGCCAACCCCGGCCACTCGGGCGGGCACATGGTCCTGCTGGCCGCCTACAAGGAGAAGACCGAGGTCTTGCGCGAGGTCCTCGCGCGCCGGACGGGAGAGTCGTCATCATGAACAAGAGCGCGATACGATGGATGGCCGCCGCCGGCCTGACGGCGATGGCGGCGGGAACGGCCGCCGCGGAACCGATCGATCAGAAGACCCTTCAGCGGGAAGGGGTCCGCCGGGAGATGACCCGGCAGGCCGCTGTGCGCGGTCGCGCCGTGTCGGTGAGCGGATCGGCCTCCACCATCCGCATCCAGCAGGGACCAGGAGACCAGGCTGCGGCCAGGGCGACGCTGCTCTTCTGGTCCAGCGATCAGGCGCTGATGTCACGGGTGCAGGAGGGGTTCGATCTGGTCCTGCGGGAGTCAGGCGCCGCCGTCTCGTTCGAGGTGAAGCTCCCCTCCACCAGCGGGCGCGGCAGGCGGGAGGTGACCTACGACCTGGAGCTCTCGGTGACCGTCCCCGCCGGCGCACGGCTGGAGGTGGACAACGAGTTCGGCGACGTGGAGGTGCGCGGCGTCGGCGGCCCGATCGCGGTGGAGAACAACTCAGGCAACATCACCATCGAAGGGCCGGGAGACCCGGTGACCGTGGACGGCCGCTTCGGCGACGTGGTGGTGGAGCGGGCCCTGGGCAAGGTGACCATCGCCACCAGCAGCGGCAGGGTGAGGGTGGCCGAGGTGAAGGGGAAGGCCGTCGTCAGCAGCTCCTACGGCGACGTCGAGGTGACCGGGGCCGAGGCCGGAGTGGCGGTGGCCACCAGCTCGGGCAACGTCAGCGCCAGCGGCGTGCGCGGCGAGGCGAAGATCTCCGCCTCGTACGGCAACGTGTCGGCCCGGGGGATGGCGGGGCCGGTGGCCATCGCCGTCACCAGCGGCAACGTGACCGCCGACGACATCGGGGACGATCTCAGCGTGCAGTGCAGCTTCGGCTCGGTGCGGGCCCGCGGCGTGACCGGGGACCTGGGCGTCAAAGGGGCCAGCACCCCGATCCACGCGGAGGAGATCGAGGGGAACGTGACGGTGGAGAACAGCTTCGGCGGCGTGCACATCGACGGCGTGTCGGGCGCGGTCACCGTGGGGAACCAGAGCGGGTCGGTCACCGTCCGGGGGCTGCAGGGCAGGGCGCTGTCGGCCGAGCACACCGTCGCCGTCAGCTTCGGCGACGTGGAGTTTGCCTGGCCGGCGGGCCGGCCGGTGAGCTACCGCCTGGAGACCTCATTCGGCGGCATCCGCAGCGACCTGCCGGCCTCGGCCAGGGAGTCCGGCTCCTCGGTGAAGGTCCTGGAGGGGCGGATCGGTTCGGGCGGCGCCGTGCTCACCCTCAGCGCCCAGAGCGGGGGGATCACCCTGATCAGCAAGTGACCGAGCCTCAGCACGAGACGTTGCCCAGGAGCCAGTAGAGAACGATGAAGATGAGGATCGTGGAGAAGCAGCCGCCGCCAAGCTTCCAGGCTCCCAGCCCGGCCAGGATCCCGCGCATCGGTCCACGCATGGGTGCCTCCTTGGAGTGAGGTTTTTCGTCCCGCGCCGCGCGGCGGGGGGCCCGCGCAATGAAGGCCCCAACCGTGCTACCCTGTCACGACTGTCGCGAGCTCGGCTCGCCAGGGGAGGCAGGGTGGCGAGGAACCTGACCGGCTTTGGAGTGAACGACCGGGTCAATCATTCGGTGTACGGACTAGGCACGATCAGCATGATAGACGACCAGCACGTCGTCATCGAGTTCGATCGGGAGGGGCGCAAGAAGTTCGTGACGAGCCTGATGCAGCTCGAGCACAGCGACGCCCCGCCTCCCGCCAAGCGCTCCGGCGGCTCCCGGAAGGGCAAGACGAAGGCCAAGGTCGAGAAGACCGAAAAGACCGTCAAGACGGAGAAGGAAAAGGCCTGAACGGACCGGGGGATCCCCGCACCGTCCCCCGCGGCCCCGCTGTGCCCGTACCGGGCCAGCGATCGTCCTGAGCGATCCTGGGAGGGACTCCGCGCATGCCGTCGCTCGGTCACCTGATCTGCCTCACCCCACGCGATTCCTACCTCGCTGACAACCCGGCGTGCCGCAGGGGCCCCATCGGGTGGCTGGAAGCGCGCACCGGACCCTTCGTGCGCAGCCCAGGGATCGCCTTCCCCTACCTGGTCGGCTTCCTCAGGCGCAGCGGCGCGCTGCCGGAGAACTCCCGCGTGGTGGTGCAGCACGACAAGATCGAAGGCGCCATTCCGTTCGAGCGGGTCTTGCGGGACAAGATCGACCCGGCCCTCGGCGATCACGATGTCCTGTTCATCACCTCCTACACCGATTCCATCCGCGAGGCCTACCGGCGCGCCCGCGAGGCCCGGGCCGCCTGGCGGGCGGCGGGGCGCGGGCTGACCATCGCCGTGGGAGGAGCGCACGCCTCGGCCCTTCCCGACGAGGGGGTGCGCCACGGCCACGTGGACGCCGGCGTCCCCGGAGAGGGGGAGTGGTCGGCCGCGCGACTGCTGGCCGACGTGATCGAAGGGAGGCCGGTGCAGCCGGTCTATCGGGAGCCGTTCCGGCGAATCCGCGACCGGGGCGCCCTGTCCATGGACACCAGCATCTGGGACGGGCTGACGCGACGGCCGCACCAGATCGTCGCCTCCACCACCTTCGCCCGCGGCTGCAAGCTGGACTGCCACTTCTGCGCCGTGTTCCTGACCAACGGACCGACCGTGCGCAACCGCGACATCCACGACGTGGTGGCCGAGATCGCGTCGCAGACCCCGATGGACGCCGGGGCGCTGCCCGACGCTCCCGGGATCTACAACGCCGTCCTGCGCGCCATCGGGGCGGTCCCGCTGGCGGGGCCGCGGCTCCGACGGCGCCTGGCCCGGAGCGCCGGACCCGGCTTCACCCGGCAGTTCTTCTTCTGGGACGACAACCTCTACAACGCGGCCGGCTCCGCCCAGGCCCTCTTCGAGGCGGTGCGCCCCCTGGGAAGGCCCTGGGCGGCCGAGCTCACCATCGACATCGCCGAGAAGCCCGAGCTGCTCAAGCTCGCCTACGACAGCGGCTGCCGGGACCTCTTCCTGGGGATCGAGTCGGTCAGCCAGCAGGCGATCGACGGGCTCGACAAGTGGTCCAACGACACATCCTCGATGTCGGAGATGGTGCGGCGGGTGCACGACGCCGGCATCAACGTGATGGGATCGTTCGTCTTCGGCCTGGACGGCGACGACGACGGCATCTTCGATCGCACCCTGGAGTTCATCCAGCAGACCGGGATCGACTTCGTGGTGGCCAACATCGTGCAGCCGTACCCTGGGACCGGCACCTTCCGCGACGCGGTGGCGGAGGGGAGGCTCCTGCCCTGGACCCGGTGTCCCGGCGACGCCGACGTGGGGATGGACCACAACTGGGCGCTGTTCGACGGAGCCCACGTGCTGGTGCGTCCCAGGACGCTGGGGGTGCAGCAGCTCCAGGAGGGCTACCGGTACTTCCTGCGCCAGGCCTATTCCCTCACCGGTATCATGCGGCGCTTCCGCGGGACGCCGCTCCAGCCGGGCCGCGCCGCGGCGCACATGGCGCGCAACTACCTGCTGAGCCGCTACGGGATGTCCAAGACCGCGCACGCCCTGCGCGACGCGGGCCCTGTCTGGACCGAGCAGATGCTTTGCGACGCCGCGCCGCCGGCTGAGCCCGGCGCGAAGCGGCCCGAGGAGCCCGAGCCGGCCCCGGCCCTGACGAGCTAGAAGCCCTGGCGCCGGGCGCTGCGGCCGACGGCGTGCAGCAGCCGGGCGACCTCTTCCTGGATCTCCTCGGCCCCGGCGAGCGCCTGCTTGTACTCTCCGGCCACCAGGTGGTTGCGGACCACCTGGAGCCTGTCGTGCGCCGTGCTCAGGCCTTCGTCCAGCCGCACGGCGGCCGACCGGCCGTCGCGGCCCACCGGGGCCACCAGCAGCGTCGCCCTGGCGTTGTCCACGGCGGCCTCGGCCGCGTCGGCCGCCTCGCGGGCCTCCTTCTCCGCGCCGCGCCTCCCCTCCTCCGCCTCCAGGCGGGCCGCCTCGGCGTCGGCGCGGGCCAGCTTGAACAGCTCGGCGGCCTTGGCGTAGTCCCGCCACGGGGTGAAGCGCGCGTTCTGGCTGGCCAGCTCGGCCTCCGCGTCGCGCAGGGCGGCCTCGGCCGATCGGTAGGGGTCGGGGGCGTAGTCCGCGGCCCCCGCCGCTGCCAGGTCCTGGAAGGCCGCTCGGGCCCTCCCGGCCTCCCAGCCGGGGGGCTCGGCGCACGAAGCCAGCACCGCGACCGCGGCCGCCAGCGTCCCCCCCGCCACCGACTTCGCTGTCCAGCCTCTCAAGCGCTCCTCCTGCAAGGGCGTCAGTCTACAGCGGCCGGACCGGGGGCGCGAGGCCGTTGCGCGCGCCGCGGCCGCAGCCCATATTCGCGTCCATGTCGCGGGTGGTGATCGGCCACAGCATCGAAGTCCACTTCGCCAGCCCTCACCAGATGGTCGAGGAGACGGCGGGGGTCCTGCAAGGGGGGCTCCTTTTCCTGGAGACGACCCACGCGCTGGAGCCGGGGGTGGAACGGGACCTCGCCATCCACGTACCCTGGCTCGGGGGCAGCGTCAGGCTCAAGGCCAGGGTCGTTCGCGGCGCCCGTCCCGACGAGCCACCGGGCCTGCACCTGCGCCTGGCCGACGGGCCGCACGACAAGCTGTCGCAGCTCGCCGAGATCGTGGGGAAGGTGCGCAGCGGCGCCGTGCTGGAGGAGAACCCCGGCGAGACCTCCCCCGAACAACGCATCCGGTCCATGACCCCCAGCCTCAGGGCCATGCTGGCGGCCAAGGCCAACCCCGAGGAGAGGGCCGTGCTGTCGCGCGACCCCGACCCGCGGGTGCTGGAGTACCTGCTGAAGAACCCCGGTCTGTCGCTGGAGGAGGTGCGGCGGCTGGCCGGGCGCCTCACCATGCACCATGGCCATTTCGCTCAGATCCTCAGGAACCCCGCCTGGATGACCGACGACGCGATGCGTCAGATCCTGGCGCGCAATCCCAGGCTGCCGGAGTTCATGGCCGAGACGGTGCTTCAGCTCCTCCCCATCCCGGTGCTGAAGAACCTGGTGGAGTCCGCGAACACCACCGCCTCCACCAGGCGCGTGGCGGTGAGGGTGCTCCAGTCGCGCGGCGTCGTGGTGGCCGCCCGCAAGGGCGCAGTCTGATCCTCACCGCCTGACGCATCACGCCCCGGGCCGGCCGGCCCCGGCTCCGGCCGCCCCCCCCGAGCGCGCCGCGAACACCGCCGCAGTCATCAGGCCGCACACCAAGGCCAGGATGGCCACCCCCGCCATCTGGAGCCACTCCGCCGGACCGGATGGGGCGACGATCACGTCGAGTCCGGCCCTCAGCTCGAACGCCCTGCCGCCGCGCGCCTGTTTCAGCGCGGTCAGCGCCGCCAGACCGGCCGCCCCGAGGAGGAAGCCGGCCGCGCCCCCGGCGATCCCGCGCGCCACCAGCCCGGCGCGCGACACCGCGGCGCCTGCCGAAGGCCGCTCCAGGGGCATCTCCGGCTCGCGCACCCCCAGGGGCGCGAAGCGGTGCAGCAGGATCAGGCCGGGGATGCCCGCAAAGAGGGTGGCGATGAAGAAGGCCTCCCAGCCGATGGCGTCCACCGTGTAGCCGCTCACCGGCCCCGACAGGATCCGCGTCAGGCCGAAGAGGCTGGAGAAGAGCGCGTACTGCGTGGCGGAGAAGCGTTTCTGGGTGAGCCGGATCAGGAAGACGGCGAAGGCTCCCGAGCCAAGCCCGCTGGCCAGGTTGTCCAAGCCGGTGGCGGCGTACATCAGAGGACGGTCCACATCCGATCGGGCCACCAGCACGTATCCGAAGTTGCTGAAGATCTGAAGGAAGCCGAACAGCCAGAGCGAGTGCCCCAGCCCCAGGGTCACGGTCATCATCCCGCCGGCGATCGTGCCTCCGATCATCGCCAGCATCCCCACGGTGGCCAGCGCCACCCCTCGATCGGTGGCGTCGTAGCCCATGTCCACCAGGAAGGGGCGCAGCAGCGACATGGCCAGGCCGTCGGCCAGCTTGTACAGGAGGACGAAGGCCAGGATCTCCAGCGCCCGCGGCCGGCCCAGGAACCCCAGGAAGGGGTGCCAGACCGCCTCGGCCATGGTGCGCGGCGCGGCCGGGACGTCGGGGGGCTCGGGGGACTTCCAGGCCACGATCAGCATCGGCAGGTAGAGGGCCGCCAGCCAGGCGAACACCAGCGGCCAGCCCCAGGAGGCGGCCGCCGTGATGCTGACCCCCCCGGCCACGTACATCGCCGCCCGGTAGACGGCAAGGCGGGCCCCCGCGGCGACACCCTGCTCCTCCTTGCGCAGGACGTCCACGGTGTAGGCGTCGTAGGCGATGTCGTGAGTGGCCGAGGCGAAGGCGACGGCCAGCGCCAGCGCCCCCACGATCCAGGGGGCCTCGGGATGCTGGCCCACGCCGGCCAGGGCCAGCGTGCAGGCCAGCAGGGCCGCCTGGGCGATGGCGATCCATCCCCTGCGGCGCCCCAGCCAGGGCGGGGCGTAGCGGTCCATCAGGGGAGACCACAGGACCTTGAACGACCAGGGGGCCTGGGCCACCGTGATCAGCCCCACCGTCCGGATGTCCACCCCTTCGCTGCGCAGCCAGTCGGGGATGGCGATCCAGACCAGGCCCAGCGGCATTCCGGACGAGAACGACAGCAAGGCCACCGAGGCCGTGCGCCACGACCTCATGGCGGCGGCCAGGGCCTTGAGTCCGGATGGCGCCGGGGCGGAGGGGGAGAGGGTGGAGGAGGTCACGGGGCGGGATGATAGGGACTGCCGGTCCCGGAGTCCACCCGCCGGGATGGGTCCGCCGCGTGCGGCCCCGTGGTCACGGGGCCGCCGCGCGGGCCTGGCTCATGGCTCGTCCGGGGTTTCCTCGTTCTTCTCGGCCTTGCAGATCAGCTTGCACTCTTTCTCTTCGGCCACGCACGCGTCCTTGCAGGCGGTCTGGCAGGACTGGCGGCCCCCGGCGTTGTTCGGGAACATCGCCTTGCAGTCGATCTGGCACTGGCGGTCGCAGTTCTGCCGCAGCACCACGCAGCCGTTGTTGCATCGCGAGAAGTCCCTTCCGGACTCCCCTCCCACAACGAGGCTCGCCGGCAGGGCCAGGGCGGCCGCCAGCAGGGCGGCGCATAGAATTCTGTCACCGGTGCGCATTCGGTCGGACTCCCAGGGTGTCGGGCGGTTCGTGGTGCGGCATCTATACCGTGGGGCTCCGATGCTGTCAAGGCAAAACCCGCGCTCGACGGGGCCTCCCGCGAGGTCCACCGGCCGCGGTCCGCCCGCGCGGCTGCGCGCTCAGCCCCTGACCGCGTCGAGCTCGCGGGAAGGATCGAGCCTCTCCAGCCTGCGGCCCAGCAGCGCCAGCCCGAGCGCCCCTTCCGCCCCGACGACCGCCGACCCGAGAACCCCCCCGGCGGCCACTCCCGCTTCGAGGCTCCCGGCCACGCTCCCGGCCCAGCAAGCCAGCCCGGCCACAGCCATCCCGGGAAGGACGCATGTCCCCAGCACCACCAGCCGCGCCACCGCGCTCACCAGCGTGAAGCCGAACGACTCGAAGCCTCCGGGACGGCCCCCGCCCGGGGTCATCCAGCCGGGCGCCAGAAGGGTCACGCCGGTCTGCACCAGGGCCGACGCGAAGGTGAGCGGAGGGGCGAAGAGGCCTGCGGCAAGGACTGGAAGGGCGGGGTCCACGGGCAGCTCCAGCTCCCGCAGCGTCAGGATCCAGAACAGACCAAGCAGTCCCCACTGGAGGAGAGTCAGCACGGCCACCGGTGCCAGGAGCGATCCGGCGAGGATGGCCGGGCCCGACAGCGGATAGGACCGCAGCCGCTCTATGTGGAGCAGCTCGGAGGCGAAGTCGGCCCCCAGGATCTGCGGTCCCACCCACAACAGCACCAGCGCGAGGGACGCGCAGATCATCCCCGCCGCGGGGAGCGCCGACCCGGGGCTGCGCAGGCCGAGGACCAGTGCCGGGACGAGCCCCAGGACGATCGTCCCGGCCAGGAGCGGCAGCCCCGATGTGACACGGATGGAGCGCACCAGCGACTTCCAGGCGAGGGCCGCCTCCGGACGGCCGGCGGGGGCCAGGCGGAAGGGGGCCGGAGCGCGCCGCAGCGGGCCCGGGACGTTGC
>DATEEA010000023.1:0-11964 GCA_035281445.1 Candidatus Polarisedimenticolia bacterium | reverse complement strand
CCCCCGCGGCGGGCCGGCCGCTCACCGCGCCCTCCGCGACGCCTCGGCACCGCGCCGGGTCTCCAGGCCGCGGCCCAGCAGCTCGAGCAGGTGCGCGGCGAACGCGGCCGGATCGGGCGCTCGGGCGATGGGGACCAGCTTCGCCTGGATCAGGCGGTCGCGGGCAGGCGCCGTGGCGTGGAAGAAGATCATGCTGCCCATGATGGTCAGGTGGGTCAGGAAGGGGTCGGCGCGCCGCAGGCTCCCCTCCCGGGCCCCCTGCGCCAGGATGGAGCCGACCTGCCGCAGCACGGCGCCGAACTGCGCCGCGATGCGCTCGTTGATGCGGGGGCCGCCGGCGATCATCTCCCGGAGGAGGATCACCGAGAAGCTGGGCTGCCGCCGGTTCAGCTCGGCCACGGAACGGATGAAGCGCTCCAGCCGCGCGGGAGCCGGCTGGCGCTCCGGCCGCTCCTGCCTCAGCTCCTCCAGCAGGGATCCCACGGTGGCCTCCACGATGGCCTCGTACAGCCCCTGCTTGCTCCGGAAGTGGTAGTTGATGAGCGCCTTGTTGACGCGGGCGCGGCGGGCGATCTGCTCGGAGGTGGCGCCGTCGAACCCGTGGCGCGAGAACAGCTCGGTCCCCGCCGCGAGCAGGGCCTCCCTGGTGGCGCCGGGGTCGCGAGGCGCGGAGCGTCGGAGCATGGGCCTCCCCACGACTTAACCAATCGTTTGTTTCAACTAAACGGACAGTTCATTTGTAGCCCCGCCGTCACCCGCTGTCAAGAGGGCCGGGGGCCTCTCCCTCAGGAGGGCGATCCGGGGTGGGTGGGACTCCCCGCTTCGCGCGCGGGGACGGGCCGCCGCAGGAAGGTCCGGCGCCGGGCGGCCAGCGTGGCGCTCAAGTCGTCCAGCCGGGCGTAGGCCACCGGGGTGACCAGCAGGGTCAGCAGGAGGCAGAGGCTCTGCCCCCCGATCACCACCACGGCCACGGCCCGCCTCTCCTCCGCCCCGGGGCCCGAGCCCAGGGCCAGAGGCAGCATCCCCGCCACCAAAGCCAGGGTGGTCATGAGGATGGGCCGCAGCCGGTCCCTGTTGGCTTGCAGGATGGCTCCCCTGCGCTCCATCCCCGCCTCGCGGAGCTGGTTGGTGTGATCGATCTGCAGGATGGCGTTCTTCTTCACCACGCCGAACAGCACCAGCACGCCCAGGGCGGAGTAGAGATTCAGGGTGCCGCCGGCCATCCAGAGCGACAGCAGCGCGAAGGGGACGGACAGAGGCAGGGACAGCAGGATGGTGAAGGGGTGCACGAAGCTCTCGAACTGCGCCGCCAGGATCATGTACATGAGGACCACCGACAGGGCGAAGGCCCAGAGGAACTCCCGGAACGTCCGCTCCAGCTCGCGGGCCCGTCCGGAGACCGCCGTGGAGTAGGCGGGCGGCAGGTCCATCTCGCGCGCCGCCTCGCGCAGCGCGGCCAGCCGGTCGCCCAGGGCGAATCCCGGGGCGACCTGGGCCCTCAGACTGACCTGGCGCCGGCGATCCAGCCGATCGATGCGCGACGCGGTGCGGTCGGGCCGGAGGGTGACCATGCTGTCCAGCCTGGCCAGCCCGCCCCCCCGGCGCTGCACGTACAGCCGCGAGATGGCAGCCGGGTCTCCGCGATCCCCTTCCGCCAGGCGGAGCTGGACATCGTAGTCCTCGTCCACCGAGGCGTCGCGGAAGCGCGACACCTCCTGGTCGCCCCCCACCATCAGGCGAAGCGCCTGCGCGATCTCCTGCATGTCCACGCCCAGGTCGGCGGCCCGCGCGCGGTCGATCACCACGCGCAGCTCGGGCTTGTCCAGCTTCAGCGTGGTGTCGGCGTCCACCAGACCCAGGTCGGGGGCGCGGGCGCGCAGGCGCTCGGCGTACTCCCACAGCGCCTCCAGGTCGGGTCCGCGCAGGACGAAGTCCACCTCGAAGTTCCCGCCTCCCAGGTTGAACGAAGGGGCGTTGCGGACGGAGGTGCGCAGGTCGGTGAACCGGCGCAGCCGCCGGCGCACCTCGCTCATGACGTCGGCCTGCGAGTAGGTCTCGGTGAAGGCGGCCAGGGGGCGGCCGCGCAGCAGCTCGCGGACCACCCTTGCGGGGGAGAGAGTGCGCTCCGAATGCGGCGCGATCCGCACGTAGGCTCCACCCTGGTTGATGCCGCCCAGGAACCCTCCGCCCGCCGTGGCCAGCACCAGCTCGACGCCGCGGGTCGCCTTCAGCTCGGCCTCCACTTCGCGCATGATCTCGTCCATGGCCGCCAGGCTCGTCCCTTCCGGCGCGTTCACGTTGACGTCGAACTCCGCCTCGTCGACCTGGCTCGGGATGTACTCCTGCCGGACGATCAGGTAGAGCGGGACCGCCGACAGGGCCGCGACGGCGCCGATGGCCAGCAGGGCTCCCTGGTGATCGAGCGACCAGGCCAGCAGCCGCTCGTAGCCCCGGTCCAGCCGCGCGTAGAACCCGCTGCGCGAGCCCGCGTGGCGGTGGCGCGTCCCCCCGGCCGCCGCGGCGTCCTCCGCCTTCAGCAGCCGGGCGCTCATCATGGGCGTGAGGGTGAAGGAGACCAGCAGGCTCACCAGGACCGCCGCCGAGGCGGTGATGCCGAACTGGTAGAGGAACCGGCCGGAGATGCTGGACATGAAGGAGACCGGCACGAAGATGACCACCAGGCTGAACGTGGTGGCCATCACCGCCAGTCCGATCTCGGCGGTCGCGGCGCGCGCGGCCTCGAAGGCCCCCATCCTCTTCTCGTCCACGAACCGGAAGATGTTCTCCAGCACCACGATGGCGTCGTCGATGACCACCCCCACCATCAGCACCAGGGCCAGCATGGTCACGCTGTTCAGGGTGAACCCCAGAGCGGCCATGACGCCGAACGTGGAGATGACCGAGGCGGGGATGGCCACCGCCGCTATCAGCGTGGAGCGCCAGCTCTTCATGAACGCCAGGACCACCAGCGAGGCCAGGATGCTGCCCAGCACCAGGTGGGTCTCGATCTCGTGCAGGGCGCTGTAGATGTACCGCGACTGATCCCGGATCGGCACGATCCGCACGTCGGCAGGGAGCTGGGCCTCGATCCGGGCCAGGTTGGCTTTGGCCGCTTCGATCACGGCGACGGTGTTGGCCCCCGCCTGCCGGCGGATCTCCAGCGTCACCGTGGGCACGCCGTCGAGCCGCGCCAGGGAGCGCTGCTCCTTGGTGCCGTCCTCGGCCTGACCGATGTCCCGCACCCGGACGGGAGAGCCGTTCACCGTGGCGATCACCAGGTCGTTGAAGTCGCGGGCGTCGACGACCCGGCCCATGGTGCGCAGCACCGACTCGTGCGACCCGGAGGTCACGTTGCCTCCCGGGACGTCGGCGTTCTGCCTGCGGATCGCCTCGCGCACGGCGCTGATCGGGATCTGGTAGGCGGCCAGGCGATCGGCCTCGATCCACACGTTGACCGCGCGCTCCAGCCCGCCCACCAGGCGCACCTCCCCCACGCCGCTGGAGCGCTCCAGCTCCACCTTCACCATCTTGTCGGCCAGCTCGGTGAGCTCGCGCAGGGGGCGGTCGGCGGACACGGCCAGGGTGAGCACCGGCGTGGAGTCGTTGTCCAGCTTGGCCACGATGGGCGGCTCGGCGTCCTCGGGGAGATCGCGGGCCACGGCCGCCACGCGGTCCCTCACGTCCTGGGCCGCGGCATCGATGTCCCGCTCCAGGCGGAAGGTGGCGATGACGATGGAGCTTCCCTGCCCCGAGATCGAGCGCAGCTCGGAGATGCCTTCGACGGTGTTGACCGCCTCCTCGAGGCGCTGGGAGACCTCCGACTCGACCTCCTCGGGGGACGCTCCGGGGAGGGTGGTGCGGACGCTCACGGTGGGCAGATCGACGGAGGGGAAGCGGTCCACGCCCAGACGGAGGAAGCCGGCGGCCCCCACCACCACCAGCGCCATGATCAGCATGGTCGCGAAGACCGGCCGGCGGATGCAGATCTCGGCGAGCTTCTGCATCGCGGCTCAGCCCGCCACGCGGACGGCCTGGCCGGCGGCGAGGTTCCCGGGCTCGGCCACCACCGGGGCCCCCGCGGCGATCCCTTCCAGGATCTCCACCTGCCCGCCGGCGCGGCGGCCGGTGCGCACCCGTTTCTCCACGGCGCGCCCGTCCTCGACCAGGATCACCTTCTCGATGCCGGCGAAGGTGACGATGGCCGACGCCGGCACGAGCACCGCGGGCCGGCCCGACTCGACCACGATCTCGGCGGAGGCGAACGAGCCGGGACGCAGGGCGCCGCCGAGGTTGGGGACCTCGGCTTCGACCATGAGGGTCCTGCTCCCTTCGTCGATGGCCGGGCTGAGGCGCGCCACCCGTCCCTCGTGCACGGCGCCGCTCCCCTCCACGGTGATCCCGACGGTCTGCCCTTGCTTCACTCCCGCCGCCTCGCGCTCCGGGACGGCCAGCTTGAGGCGCAGCGGGTGCACGCGGACCAGGGTGACGATCGCCTGGCCCGGGGAGATGAACTCGCCGGGCGACGCGTGGCGCTCCCGCACGGCGCCGTCGAAGGGCGCCCGCAGGACGGTGTCGCGGAGCTGCTGGCGGGCCAGCTCCAGCTCGGAGCGGCGCTGCGCCAGGACCGCCCTGCGGTTGAGGATCTCCTCGTAGGCGTCCTGGTGCCGGCCGTCGGCCACCTGCCAGGCCGCCTCGGCGGCGTCCAGGTCCGCGCGCGCCACCAGCTCCTGCTCGAACAGCCGCCGGGCGCGGTCCCGGGTCAGGGTCGCCTCCTCCAGCACCGCGCGCGCCTGCCGCACCAGCGAGGTCTGCTCCGGATCGACGGCGTCCTGCTCTCCGTCCACGTCCAGTCCCAGGCGGGAGCGCGCCTGCTGGAGCGCCGCCTCGGCCTGCCGGACCCTCAGCTCGAAATCCGTGGACACCACGCGCGCCAGCTCGTCGCCGGCCGCCACGTGGCTTCCCAGGTCCACCGCCAGGCCGCTCAGCCTCCCGGCCACCTTCATCCCCACGGCGGCCTGCTCCTCCGCGGCCAGCGTGCCGGTCACCGAGACCACCCGGGGAAGGACCGCCTCGGCGGCCGGCTCCACCCGGACCACCCTGACCTCCTCCCCGGCCTTCCCTCCGGCGGCGCCGCCCGGCTTGGCCGAGGGATCGCCGGAGCAGGCCGCGGCCACCGCGGCCGGGAAGAGCAGGAGGATAAGGGACGCGCGGCGCGGGGGAAGGAGGTCACACGGCAGGGGCACTCGGGCTCTCCACGGCCGCCACGGATCCGCCGGATGGCCGTCTTCGCCGACTCCGTGCGCGGTGCACCCTATTCTATCGTGCGTCCTCTCCCCTCGCCCGGAGCCGGCCGCCTTCCGGATCCGCGGGCCAGCCCCCCGCGCGGCATCGCGGAGCAAGGGACCCCCGGCCATGGCTGGTCTGGGGGACGATCAGCGGGACGAGGCGGACGGGGAGGACGAGGAGGACTCGACGCCGAGCTCACGCAGCAGCTCGCCGGCGCCGTGCACATGCTCCATCACCCACAGCACGTACCGGATGTCCACGTGGATGGCTCGCTTCACGTCGGGCTGGTACTCCCAACTGGAGGTCATGCTCTCCCAGTTGCCGTCGAAGAGCAGCCCCGCCAGCTCCCCGCGGCCGTCCAGCGTCGGCGAACCGGAGTTGCCCCCGGTGGAGTCCACGTCGCTGAGGAAGTTCACGGGGACCGTGCCCAGCGCCGGGTCGGAGAACCGGCTGGAGCCGGCTGCGCGGACCGCCTCCAGAAGCGCCAGCGGGGAGTTGAAGGGATCCTTCCCCGTCTCCTTCTGGAGCAGTCCGGTGAGGCCGGTGAAGGGAAGATACGAGACGCCGTCGCGCGGCCGGTATCCCTTCACCGTCCCGTAGGTGACGCGCAGCGTGCCGTTGGCGTCGGGATAGAGCGGCCTGCCCTGCGCGAGGAGGTAGGACGCCAGCGCCCCCATCGCGCCGGCCCGGGCCGCCTCCATCCTCCCATCCTGCTCCTTCTGCTCCTCCTCCAGAGCCCGATCGGCCGGCAGCAGCGCCACGGCGAGGCGGATGAACGGATCCTGGTCGGCGGCCAGGCTCTCCGCGGTGGCTTCCATCAACGCCAGCCGGGCCTCCTTGGCGCCGAGCCGGGTGGCCGCGTACATCCCGTCCAGGCGCGCGTCGAGCCCTTCCGGCGCGCCCCCCTCGGCCTTGATGCCGAACCACTCGTCGAAGGCGGCCACGCGCTGGTCCGCGGGGAGCGCCGCGTAGTCCAGGATGGCCTGCCGCCACAGGCCCCTGTCAACGGCCGCGTCGAACGTCCGCTCCATGCGCGACAGCCGATCGCGGATGCGCCCGACGTCGCGGTCCTGGTAGCCCGGCTCGCGCGCGGCGTCGGGACTCCGCCTTTCCTCGGCCAGCCGGACCAGGGTCCGCGCCGCGCTGAAGAGCGCGCCGCGCCGGGCCACTTCGCCGAAGAAGAAGGTCCTTTCGCGGAACCGGCGCTCCCGGGCGGCCAGGGAGCCCAGCTCGTCGAGGGCCGGCAGATGCCTCCCCCTGTGCTCGGGGTCCGCCTCGATCCAGCGCCGCAGCCCCCGCTCCAGCTCCTGCTTGGTCCGAAGAAGAGTGCTCCGCTCGTAGCCGGCCAGCATCCCCTCGTTGTTCTTCAACGTGTTGCTGAGCCCGGAGACCACGGTCGCGTACTTGATGGCGGCGTCGGGGAGTCCTTCGGTCAGCCGGGCGACGAGCTCGATGGTGCGCCGGTTGACGCGCGTCCTGGTCGGGTAGAGCCACTCGAAGGCGTCCTCCGCCTCGGCGGCGGTCTTGTGGCGGCTGGTGCTGCCGGGGTATCCGGCCACGAGCACCGCGTCGCCTTCCTTCAGGCCGCGCGTGGACACCTTGAGGTGGTGGCGCGGGCGGTAGGGGACGTTGGCGGCGTCCCGGTCCGCGGGCTTGCCGTCGGGCCCCACGTAGGCGCGGTAGAAGGAGTAGTCACCGGTGTGGCGCGGCCACATCCAGTTGTCGATGTCGCCGCCATAGTTGCCGATGGCCCCGGCGGGGGCGTGGACCAGGCGGACGTCGCGGATCTCGAGCTGCTTGATGAGCTCGTACTCCAGCCCCCCGTGGTAGGCGGCCACGCGGCACCGGTGGCCGGGGTCCTCCTCGCAGGCCGCGATCAGCTCTTTCTTGCGGTCCTCGATCGCCTGGTACCGCTGCCGGCCGGAGAGCCCGGCGGCAAGCCCCCGGTGCACCGGCCCGGTGACGTCGGTCACCGCCACGGTCACGGAGATGCGGGTGCCGGGGGCCGCGGGGAGCTCCTCGGACCGGGAGCGGGCGGTGAAGCCGGTCTCCAGCAGGTTGCGATCGGCGGTGGAGTTGAACTGGATCGAGCCGTTGGCGCAGTGATGGTTGGTGATGGCCAGACCGTCGGGCGAGACGAACGAGGCGGTGCATCCGCCCAGGCTGATCACGGCGTTCATGGGGTGCGAGGTCAGGTCGGTCAGGCGGGCTGGATCCAGGCTCACTCCGGAGGACTTCAGCCGGCCGGCCAGCTCCGGGAGCTGCGATGGGCGCCACATCCCCTCGTCCGCGCCCGGCGCGCACCACGGCGCAGCCAGCAGGGCCGGAAGAAGGCATCGAGTGAGGGTTCCGGGCATCGTCATCCAGCGGCTCGCACGGGACGGGGCATCCTATCATGAAAGGGGCCGCCGGGAGCCCCGCCCCGCGCGGCCGCTCAGCCCGGCTCGTCGAAGCGGCGCACTTCGATGGTCCCCTCGTAGTCCAGGTGGGGACAGTCGGCGAGGATCTTCAGCGCCTCGTCGTAGCTGTCCGCCTGCACGGCGAAGTAGCCGCCGATGACTTCCTTCGACTCGCTGTAGGGTCCGTCGGTCACGCGCAGCGTCCCCCCCTTGCGCCGCATGATCCTTCCCTCCGCGTCGGTGAGTTTCTGGCCTCCGAGGAGCCTCCCCGCCCGGGCGGTCTTCTCGCTCCAGGCCTCGTACTTCGCGATGACGCGCTTCATCTCCTCGGGCGCCACGGACGCCCACTGCGCGGGATCGTCGTACAGGATCGCCAGGTACCTGGGCATGCTCATCTCCCCCCTGCCCGTCTGTAGGTCGCCTCCTCCGTGAAGGCGTCCTTGCCGTCCTTGCGGAAGGTCCACGCGCTGGTGAAGGAGCCGTCGCCGTGGAACCGGAACACCGCCTGGCGCATGTGACCCTCGGCCGGCGACTCCATCCCCGTGGCGTCCCGCATCTCGAAGCGCACCTCGTCGCCGGCCACCTGCTCCGCCCTCATGCGCGGCTGGTTGCCCGCCATGCAGTAGTGCGTCAGGAGCAGATCGCCGCCGTCCAGATGGTACACGGTCAGCATGGTGTAGGGACGGCCGTTCATGCTCATCTCCTCCCGCTCGACGATCGCGGTCCCACCGGCCATCACCTCGTAGGTGATGGCCACCGGCTCCCCCCGGCCGTTGCTCCCGGTCCAGCGTCCCTCCAGCGCCTTGAACCGCTCGAAGGCGCGCGCCGCGTCCTCCCCGGAGGGCCGCTCCGCCGCCCGGCCGGCGGCGACGATCGCGGCCAACGGCAGCGCCGCGGCCGCGACCCATCCCTTCCCCATCCTCATCGCATCCTCCTCGGCCCCGGCGGGGCCCTGACGGCGGCTCCGGCGCCGCCGTTCACCCGTAGGACGAACGCCGCCCAGGCGGATCGACAGGGACGGGAAAAAAGATTCAGGTGGAGGCCGGCAGCCGGGCCGCGACCTTCAGGTCGCGCGCGAGCAGATCCACCACCGCCCGGGCGCGTGGCGCCGGTCTCCCCCGCCGGCTACGTCAGGATCTGGACGAACTCCAGCTCGTGGCCGTCCGGATCGGTAAAGTAGGCGCGGCGGTAGGCTTCGTCCTCCACGCGATCCGAAGGGCGGCGCCCCCGGGCCGCGACGGCCTCCACCAGCGCCGCCACGTCGGGGTGCGCGAAGCCGATGTGCCGGATGCGGGCGCCCCCTCCGCGGTCCTCTCCCTGGCGTCCCGCCTCGTACAGCGAGAGGTAGCCCGGCTGGCCGCCGCCGGGCGGGCCGAAGTGGACCCACCGGCCGCCGTCCTGGCCGCGGCCTTCCCACCGGATCACCCAGTCGGGCAGGAGGTCCCGGTAGAAGCTCAGACTCCGGTCGAGGTCGGCCACGTCGAGCAGCGCGTGCTCCAGATGAATCGTCTCCATGGAAGAGCCCTCCTTTGGCGGCAAGGATGCTCCGGCCATGCCGGAAACTCGACCATGTTGCCGGTTTACCGGCAAGGATCCATACTGGCGGCATGCCCGGTCCGGCTTCCGGCTCCCCTTCCGGCCACCTCGCGGCGAACCTGCGCTACGTCAGGCAGCGCCGGTCCCTGACCCAGGCGGGGCTGGCCCGGCTGAGCGGGCTGCCTCGCTCCACCGTGGCCGACGCGGAGAGCGGCCTGGGCAACCCCACTCTCGGCGTCTTGAGCCGGCTGTCGGCCGCCCTGCAGCTCTCGGTGGAGGAGCTGCTCTCCCCTCCGCGCGCGCAATGCCAGCTCTTCCCGAAAGGCTCCCTTCCGCTCGCCGGCCGCGGGCGGGACGGGCTGGCCGTGGTGCAGCGCCTGCTCCCCGATCCGATCCCGGGCATGGAGATCGACCGGATCGAGCTGCGGCCGGGAGCCAGGATGACCGGCGTCCCTCACCGCCCCGGCACCCGGGAGTACCTGGCGTGCGAGCGCGGCCGGCTCACGCTGTGGGCGGCCGGAGAGCGGTTCGATCTGTCCGCCGGGGACGTGGCCGCCTTTCAGGGAGACCAGCCGCACTCCTACCACAACACCGGGAGGGTCGTCGCCGTGGGGTTCAGCGTGGTCACCCTGGCGCCGGCTTTCCCGCCGCGCGCTTGACCTGCCCGCCCCGGTCGTGTACGTTGAGGGTGTTCGCCGACCGCAGTTCATCCCCGCCGTGAAGCACTCCCTCACTCGCGACGATGCAACGGTAGCCACCGGCTCGTGCCGGATGCACGGCGGACGGACGGAGTCAGAATGGCCCGACGGACCAGACAGTCGTTCAACAAAAGAAAGAAAGAGCAGGCCCGCCAGCAGAAGCAGCTCGACAAGCGGGCCAAGCGGCTTGAGATCAAGGAGCGCCGCGACGAGCCGCCGCCCCCGACGGCCGGTGATCCCGATCTGGAAGGGATCGTCCCGGGCCCGCAGCCGGCGCCGCCCTGGCTGGAAGACGGCGCCAGGAGAGACCGCTAGGCCCGCTTGACTTGCGGCCGGGCCGCCTGTAGTGTATGCGCAGCATGTTACCTGCAGTTTCCATCCCGCCCAGTGGCACCCCGTCACAAAGCCCACAAAGCGATGATGAGAACGAGGCAGCAAGACATCTCCTCGGGCAGTGGTTGTCCGTGGGATCAAGGGCAATCATGCCCTCACACAGCAGAAGGTGAAGTGTCCATGGCAACAGGAACAGTGAAGTGGTTCAATGACTCGAAGGGCTTCGGCTTCATCACCGTGGATGGCCAGGCGAAGGACGTCTTCGTTCACCACAGCGCCATCCAGGCGTCCGGCTTCAGGAGCCTGACCGAGGGGCAGAAGGTGGAGTTCGACATCGTCCAGGGTCAGAAGGGTCCGGCCGCGGAGAACGTCCGCGCCATCTGAACCGGGTCCCCTCAGCCAGGCGGCCTCCCGATGAGGGAGGCCGCTGGCCTTTTTTCCCGCCCGGATGCGACGCCGCCCCGGGCGTCCTAGAATCCCCTCGAACGTCCGTCCGCCGTCCCGTCTCTCGCCCCGGCCGCCGCAGCCTGGTCCCTCCCCTGCCCGGAGGTCCGCATGCCGACCCGGGAAGCGCCTCCCCGAGCGTCCCTCGGCGCGACGCGCATCCGACTGATCGAATCGCTGAGCGAGGCGGCCGCGGTGTCCGCGCTCTGGGAGGCCCTCCCCGGCGCACTGGACGAGCCCACCGCCTGCCCGGACTGGTCGCTGGCGGCGGCCGAGGCGTTCGGGCTGGAGGGCAGGCTGAGACTCGCCGCCCTGGAGTCGGGCGGGACCCTCCTCGCCATCGCGCCGCTGGCCCGGGGCCGGGGTCCTCTGGCCCCCTGGGAGCCGATCGGCGCCTCCCGGCTGGGCGAGCCGGCAAGGTTTCCGGCCGGCAGCGCGGCCGCCGCCATCCGGCTGGCCCAGGCCCTGGCCCTGCGCGGCGTCGGGCTCCTGCTCCCCCGCGTCCCCGCCGAGGCGCCGGCCGCGGAGGCGGTGGCGCGGGCCTACCGCACGCGCGGCTTCGTGCTGCGGCGGGAGGCGCCGCCGTCCCCGTTCATCGCGCTGGACGAGACCTGGCTCCGGCCCGAGGAGCGGCTCGATGCCGATCGCCGATCCTCGCTTCGGCGCGCCGTCCGGCTGGCGGGAGGGCCCGCAGCCGTGGCGGTGAGGACCTTCGCTCCCTCGCCCGCGGAGGTCCCCGCTCTTCTCGACGAGGCCTACCGCATCGAGGCCGCGGGATGGAAAGGACGCCAAGGGACGGCGCTCGCCTGCGACGCCCCCATGGGGTCGTTCTTCCGCGCCTTCGCCTGCGCGGCCAGCCGGCGCGGATGGCTCCGGCTGTCGTTGCTCCTGATCGCCGGTCAGGCGGCCGCCGCCGAGATCGCGGTGAGGATGGGCGGGTCGCACTGGATCCTCAAGACCGGCTACGACGAGGCGTTCCGCCGCTTCTCCCCCGGGCACCTGCTCATCCTGGGAACGCTGCGCAGGGCGGCGGAGGAAGGGGCGAGGACCTACGAGTTCCTGGGCGGCGACGAGCCGTGGGTCCGCGCGTACACCCTTCTGGCCCGGCGCTGCGTCTCGCTGCGGGCGCATCCGCGCACCCTGGCCGGAGCGATCTGGCTTGCCGGATCGAGTGTGGCCTGGACCTGGCGCCGCGCGGCCGCGGCGGCCCGGACGCTGTGAGCGCGCCGGCGCCCGGACTGAGAGCCGCCGGCCGGCGAGCCTGGACC
>DATEEA010000022.1:0-8724 GCA_035281445.1 Candidatus Polarisedimenticolia bacterium | reverse complement strand
TCCCGGGTGGAGCGGCCCAGCAGCACCACCTTGCACGTCTCCATGAGGATCAGCGCGTCGAAGGCCAGGGATCGGTGCTTGATGTAGTAGAGGTCGTACCGCATTTTCTCTGTTTCCTCTTCCAGGTTGTTGGCGTAGCTGTAGCGGACCTGGGCCCAGCCGGTGACGCCCGGCCGCACCACGCAGCGAAGGGCGTAGTGCGGGATCTTCTCGGCGAACAATCTGTGGTTGACCTCCGGATGCGGCCGGGGGCCCACCAGGTTCATGTCGCCGCGCAGGACGTTGAGGAACTGCGGGATCTCGTCCAGCCGGAACCGGCGCAGCAGCCGGCCGACCCGGGTGATGCGCTCCTGGTTGTCCCGCACCCAGACCGAGGTCTCGCGCTGGACCGGGTGCATGGTGCGGAACTTGACCATGCCGAAGCGCCGGCCCCTGAGGCCCACCCGCGTCTGTACGAAGAAGACCGGTCCGCGGGAATCGATCTTGATGGCGGCCGCGATGAGCGCGATGAGCGGCGCCGCCAGGGCCAGTCCGGCCGCGGCGGCCGCCACGCTGAGGGCGCGGGCGACCCGATCCCCCGACGGCCGGAAGAGGGGGGAGAAGACGATCTCGCTGGGCCGCAGCGCCTCGATGGCCAGCTTGCCCGCCATCCGCTCGTAGAGAGCCGAGCCCTCCTCCACCCCCACGCCGCCGGCGCGCGCGCGCAGCAGCGTCTCCACCGGGAGCCTGCCGCGCCGCTCCGCCATGGCCACGACGATGGCGTCGGGACGGGTCGAGGCGAGCAGCGACTCGATCTCCTCGGGCGAGTCCAGGACGGGGTCCGCACGGCCCACCACGGTCAGGCGGTGGTGCGGGTTGGACGCGATCTCCGCCCCGAGCCGGCGCGCCAGCGGGCCCGATCCCAGCAGGACCAGCCTGCGTCCGGCCGCGGAGCGGGCGAGGCGCCGGTAGAGCCAGGCCCTCATCCCGATCACCGCGCCGCACGAGGCGGCCAGTCCGGCGAGCGTGGGCAGGGCGTCGGCCCGCAGGTCCGGCAGGGCCGACTGGGCCGCGGCGGCCATCACCAGGGCGATGGCCAGCGCCTGGGGAAGGCGGAGCGAGAACGCGCCCAGAGTCCGGGCCACGCGGAGGTCGTAGAGATCGTGGAAGTAGAAGGAGACGGCGCCGCACAGCGCCAGCCCCAGGGCAGGGGCCAGGGCGGAGACGGGGGCGGCCGGGTGATGGGGCCAGGCCAGGAGCACGGCCCACACCGCGGCGCAGGCCGCGACGCTCTCGACGAGCGCCAGCAGGCGGGTCATGACGCTCACTCCACGGTGACGCTTTTGGCCAGATTCCGGGGCTGATCCACGTGGCATCCCCGCAGGACGCCCAGGTGGTAGGCCAGCATCTGCAGGGGCAGGGCGGCCACCAGCGGCTGGGCCCAGTACGGGACGTCGGGGACCGGTATCAGCACGTCGGCCCGGGCCCTGGCCTCGGCGTCGTCTCCGGCGGCCAGAGCGATCACGATCCCCTCGCGCGCTTTCACTTCCTCGATGTTGGCGGCCATCTTCTCGTAGTGCGGCCCCCGCAGGGCGATGGCCACCACCGGCATCCGATCGTCGATGAGCGCCAGAGGCCCGTGCTTCATCTCTCCCGCGGCGTACCCTTCGGCGTGGATGTAGGAGATCTCCTTGAGCTTGAGGGCGCCTTCCAGGGCCAGCGGGTAGTGCAGCCCCCGCCCCAGGTAGAGCAGGTCCCGGCTCTCGGCGAAGAGCCCGGCCACTTCGCGCAGCTCCTCGCAGCGGCGCAGCTGCGTCTGCATGGCGTCCGCCGACTCCCACAGGGCCCGGGCCACGGCCGCGCCGAGCGCCGGATCGAGCGTCCCGCGGGCCTGCCCCAGCCTGAGGGCGAGCAGCTCCACCGCGGCCAGCTGCGCCGTGAAGGCCTTGGTGGAGGCCACGCCGATCTCCAGGCCGGCGCGCGTGTAGAGCACCCCTCCGGCGTCGCGCGCGGCCGAGCTCCCCACCACGTTGCAGATGGCCAGAGTGCGCGCTCCGCGCTGCCGGGCCTCGCGCAGCGCCCCCAGGGTGTCGGCCGTCTCCCCGGACTGGGTGATGGCCACCGTCAGGAGGCCGGAGTCCAGCACCGGCTCGCGGTAGCGGAACTCCGAGGCGATCTCCACGTCCACCGGGAGGCGCGCGAACGCCTCCACCAGGTACTTGCCCACCAGGGCGGCGTGCCAGGACGTGCCGCAGGCCACCATCGCCACGCGGCGCAGGCCGGCCAGCTCGGCGTCGTCCATGCCCAGCTCGGGGATGGACACCGGGCCCCCGTCCGGGGAGACCCGCTCCCGCAGCGTGTTCCTCACGGCCTCGGGCTGCTCGAAGATCTCCTTCAGCATGAAGTGCGGGTAGCCGTTCTTCTCCGCAGCCTCGCTGTCCCAGGGGATGGACATCGGGCGCCTGCGCACCGGCTCGCCGCGCAGCGTGGTGACCGAGGCCTCGCATGCCTTCAATACGGCCATCTCGCCGTCCTCCAGCACCAGCACCTCGCGGGCCGAGCCCAGGAGGGCGGGGATGTCCGAGGCCAGGAGGAGCTCCCCCTCGCCGATCCCGATGACCAGAGGAGATCCGCCTGAGCGCGCGGCCACCAGCATGGCGGGATCCGCCTCGGCGATGCAGGCGATGGCGAAGGCCCCTCGCAGCTCGCCGGCCGCGACCCGCACCGCTGCGGGCAGCCCGCGCGCGGCGTGGCTCTCCACCAGGTGGGCTATGACCTCGCTGTCGGTCTGCGAGCGGAACCTGTGCCCCTGCGCCAGCAACGCGTCGCGAAGCGGGCGGTGGTTCTCGATGATGCCGTTGTGCACCACCGCCAGCCTGGCGCCGCAGTCGGTGTGCGGGTGCGCGTTGTCGTCGGAGGGGCGTCCATGGGTCGCCCAGCGGGTGTGCGCGATCCCCAGCCGCCCCTCGGGGCGGCGGTCACCGAGCCTGCTCTCCAGCGCCGCGATCTTCCCGGCCGCCTTGCGCACTTCCAGCCCCTTCCCGTTGAGCGTGGCCAGGCCGGCCGAGTCGTAGCCGCGGTACTCCAGCCTCCGCAGGCCCGTCAGCAGAAAGGGGATCGCCTCGCGATGTCCTACGTAACCGACGATGCCGCACATGGGCAGAGGTCTCCTGTCGTGTGTGGGAGTGGGGTCGCCCCCGGGCCGCAGGGAGCGTGGGGCCGATCGCGCTATGCGCCTCCCGCGCCGCGGCTGCTGTAGTAGTGGCCGTAGTAGCCGTAGTAGCCGGACAGAGGACGGTCGTCGTCGTTGAGCACCAGCCCGAGCAGCTTGGAGGGCTCCATGACCCCGAGAGACTCCTCCACCAGCTTGCGCGGCGTGCGGTGGGCGGCCACCACCAGGAGGAAGCCGTCGATCCACTTCTCCATGAGCCGGCAGTCGGGGAAGGCCAGGACCGGGGGCGTGTCGATCACCACGTAGTCGTATCGCCTGCGGGCCTGCTCCATCAGCTCGGCCAGACGGGGCGACTTGAGCAGCTCGTACGGAGAGTCAGGGCACCGCCCGGCGGTGACCACGCTCAGGTTGTGCCCTTCCACGCGCCGGGCGACCCCTTCCAGATCCAGCGACGGATCGAGGATGGCCTCGGCCAGGCCGGGCGCCGCCGCCCCGTTGAGGCCGAGCTTGGGCGCGACCGACGGCTTGCGCAGATCGGCGTCCACGGCCAGCACGCGGGACTCGGAGGCCTGGGCCAGGGCTCCCGCCAGGTTGAGCGAAGTGGTGGTCTTTCCGTCGCCCACCCCGGCGCTGGTCACCGCCACCAGGCTCAGCAGCTCCAGCCGGTGCCGCCGCTCCAGCACGTGGCGCAGCGTCCGGTACTGCTCGGCCTCGAAGGAGTGCGGCTTGAGAAGACTGACCAGGTGCTCGTCCATCGGGGTCCTCCCGCGGCCCGGCCGCTCCGCCGTCCGGCCGGCGGTGCAGACCGCCGTGCCGGGGCCGCTGCTCACCACGCGGGCCGGCCGGCTCACGACGCCACCTTCCGCGCGCCGCCGCGGGACAGGAGGCGCACCAGATCGTCGTTGTTCCGGGTGAACGTCCACGATCCCGCCGCCAGCACCACCACGGCCATGATCGCGGCGACCATGCCCAGGCCCCACCTCAGCCGGCGCCGGGCGGCGTCGCCCCGAGTCACGATCCGGGGGATGCTCAGCAGCACCGGGACGCGGGTGAAAGCCCTGAGATCGTCCATCGTGTGGAAGGAGGTGTCGCGCTGTTCGGCCAGCACCACCACGCCGGCGGAGAGCGCCAGGCAGAGGAACGCCCCGATCAGGGAGAGCTGAAGCCGGTTCGGCGCCGCCGGGAGCTTGGAGGGGACGGCGGGATCGAGGATCTTGAACTGCTCTCCCTGGCGTGCCTCTTCCATGTTCCCCGCGAGCTGCGCCTCCTCGTAGCGGTTCAGCAGCGAGGAGTACAGCTCCTTGGTGGTCTCGTAGTCCCGGGCCAGCTCGCGGAACTGCTGCTCCCTCTGGGGCGCGGCGTCCACGCGGGTCTGGTAGGCGTTGATCGACTCTTGCAGCCGGGTCTCCTCGGCCTTGAGGATCCTCAGCTCGGAGTCCAGTCCGCGGACCATCTCCTCCACGCGGCGCTGGGCGGGATCGGGAGGTGGCTCCTCGCGCCCCTTCTCCTTCGGCTTGTCCAGGCCCCCGCGCTCGAGCTGGGCGATCTCCTGCCGCACCCGGACCACCTCGGGGTAGCGATCGCTGTAGCGGGCGCGCAGCTCGGCCAGCTCCTGCCTCAGACGGGCCAGGCGGGACGGCCCGAGCTCCAGCGACCCGGGGATCAGGCCGGGACGCCCGGCCTCCGCCAGAGAAGCCATCAAGGTCTCGCGTCTCTCCATGGCCCGCTGCTGGTTGTCGCGGTTCATGTACAGGCGTGTGTTGAGCCGCTCCAGCGTGGCCAGGTTGGGGGCCATCTGCTCGGGCAGGTCTCCCGAGTGGCGCATCTTGAACTCGCGCACCCGCCGCTCCTGCTCGTCGTGGCGCGCCTTCATCTGCTCGAGCTCGGCCTTGAGGAAGCGCGCCGTCTCGCCGGTCCGCCGGGTGCGGGCCCGGGAGTTCTGCTGCACGAACGACGAGGCCAGGGTGTTGGCCACCGCCGCCGCCATGCGCGGGTCCCGGCTCTGGTAGGAGAGGGTGAAGGCCACCGTGGCGCTGCGCGCCCCGGGGGTCGGCTCGATGGACTTGAACTCCACCAGGATGTCCTTGCGCATGGTCTCCACCACGGCGTCCTCGGACATGCTCCTGCGGAGCCGCGGGTAGAGGCCGAAGCGGTCGATGAGGGTCCTGAGCCGCGCCCGGCTCAGGATCTCCTGGCTCAGCGTGCGGATTCGGGTCTCCAGCTCATCGGTCACCGCGGGCTTCACCAGGGCTTCCTGGACGTGGTGGTGCTCGATGAGGATGGTGGCGGTGGACCGGTACAGGTCCGGCAGGAAGGCCGCGGCGCTGGCGATGGCGGCGAAGGGGAGCGCGAAGGCCAGGATGGCCAGCTTCCCCCGCCGGCTCCAGACCTCGCCCAGCGCCTCGAACCCGCGCCGCCGCGGTCGTTCGTCCATCAGGTTGTCCATGCTCGTCCTCTCAGGGCACGACGATGATGTCGCCGGGCTGCAGCGTGAAGTTCTCCTGCGAGCCGCCCTTCATGACCTCGTTGTAGTTGAAGGGGATCCTCTTGGTTCCTGATCCGTCGGTGCGCAGCACCACGATGCGGGAGCGGGAGGCGAACTCGTTGACCCCTTCGGCCTGCGCCAGAACGTCCAGCACCGTCGCGCGGCTGCGCAGCTCGAACCGGCCGGTCTTCTTCACCTCGCCGATCACCGAGACCTTCAGGCTGTGCACTTCGCGCACGATGACCGAGACCTCGGGGTTGGACATGAACTCCGCCAGCTTCCTGATCAGCTCGTCGCGAAGCTGCAGGGGCGTCCGGCCCCCCGCCTGCAGATCGTTCAGCAGAGGCAGGGAGATCTTCCCGTCCGGACGCACCGGAACGGTGCGGCTGATGGCCGTGTTGTTCCAGACCGCGATGTCCAGGACGTCCTCCGGTCCGATCTGGTAGTCGCCCGGCGAGACCTTGACTTCCTCCCTGGCCGGGGCGGGGGCGGTCTTGGCCGCAGCGGCCGCGGGCCGGCGCTCCGCGGGAGCGGCCGGCTTCTGGTACGTGGTGGCCGCCGCGGTGGCCGCGGCCAGCGCGAGCGCCGCCGAGAGCTTTCCCGTCATGATCCCTCCTCGTGTCGGCTCCGCCGCGCGGCGACCCGTCAGGCGGCGGCCACCAGGGTGCAGTCGACCTCGACCGCGACGCTGCGCTGCAGCAGCTCGATGGACAGCACCAGAAGCCCCTTGTCGGGCTTGAACGTCAGGAGGATCCCCTCCACCCCGCTCAGCGGGCCGCGGGTGATCCGCACGCGCCGCCCCAGCTTGATGAACGGATGCGGCTGCGCGGCGCACCCCGCCGCCGCCACCTTGCGGATCGCCTGGATCTCCGTCCCCGGCACCACCGCCAGCCGGTCCCACCGCTCGCCCAGCAGGCGCACGATTCCCCGGGACTTGAGGATCTCCACGTAGCTCGACTTGTCGACGGCGTGGTGCAGGAAGAGGTAGCCGGGGAACATGGGCAGGATGCTCCGCCTCCGGCCGGCTCCTTTCCTGGACCAGACCTCCACCGTGGGGAGGAAGGCCTCGAACCCCTTGGCGATCAACTGGTCATGGACCATCTGCTCGGCGTTGCTGCGGGTCCAGATGGCGTGCCATCGGCGTTCGTCCGGCAAGGCTCCGCCCCCTTCGGCAAGGACCCCCCTTGCGGAGGTCCGCGCCGCCGACGTGTGGTCCCTGGCTGGATGCCCCGAGCCGTGCCCGCGCGACTCCGGGGGGTTTGCTCGTCCGACGTTGACTCGTTGCGCGCACTGTAGGGCCGGCCGGCGGGGGGGACAATCAGAGGAAGCTCCCATTGTTCCACCGGGAGATCGCCGCAGGGAGATGCCCCGCTCCCCGTAGGCGATTTCCGGAAGGCCCCGCTGGCTTTCGCTTTGACTTCGCCGTTATTTCGTCTAATATTCGTCTCATCCAGGAGGCCATGTTGGACCGGCAGATCCTCCACCTGCGCGTCCCCGCGTTCCCGGTGGCGATCTACCAGGTGAAGGACCCCTCCCTGAGGGGCCGCCCGGTGATCGTCTCGGCGGGGCGAGGTCCGCGCGCCGTGGTCCTGTCGGCCTCTCCCCAGGCGGGGCGGGAAGGGGTGCGCCGGGGGATGGCGCTGCACGACGCGCTGCGCCGGTGCCGGACTGCGCGGGTGCTCCCCCCCGATCCGGTCCTGTTCGATCGCGCGGACCGCGCCCTGGCCGGGATCCTGGCCCGGTTCTCCCCCCTGATCGAGCCCCGGCGGGGCGGACGCCTTTTCGCCGACCTGACCGGGACCGGGCGCCTGCTGGGGAAGGCCCCCGACGTGGCCAGGGCCGCGCAGAAGGAGATCGAGAGGACGCTGCGCCTGGGGCCCAACGCGGGGCTGGGGACCAACATGCTGATCAGCGGCGTGGCGGCCCGGCTGCTGCGTCCGGTCTCCCTGCTCGACGTGGAGAGGGGGCGGGAAGCGGACTTCCTCTCCCCCCTGCCGGTGGGACACCTCCCTGCCGTCGGCGCGCAGGAGGAAGGACGGCTGCTCGATGAGCTGAACATCCGCACGGTGTCCGATCTCGCGGCGATCGACCTGCCGCACCTGCGCGCCGTCTTCGGGGAGCGCGGGGGCCTGCTCTACCGCCAGGCCCGGGGGATCGACCCCACTCCGGTGCGCCCGCCCGAACGGACTCCGGCCGCGGAGGCCGACGAGACGCTGGCCGAGGACACCCACGACGACGCCCTGCTGGCGGCGCGCGCGCGGGAGCTGCTGGAGCGCTGCGCGGCCCGCGTGCGGGCCATGGGGATGGCGGCGGGCCGCCTGCACGTGACGGCGCGTTACTCCGACGGGACGATGGCGTCGCGCCGCACGGCGCTGTCGCCGCCGCTGCCGGGGGACCTCTCCCTGTTCGCCCGGATGGAAGAGACGCTGGGCGCGGCCACCCGCCGCCGGGGGAGGGTGCGCTACCTGCGCGTGCGGCTCGATCGCTTGTCGCCCGCTTTCCGCCAGGGGCTTCTGTTCGGGGAGGGGGAGATGGCGGCGGCGCGCGGCGGCCAGCCGGCCGCCGGCCCCCGGGGGGAGCCGGAGCTGACGGCCGCCCTGGACAGGATCCGCGGCCGGTTCGGGGGGGGCTCGATCGGCTTCGGCCGGGGGCGGAAGGAGGAGCGTGCCGCCGGCGCGGCCTGACCCGCGCGGCTACGTGCCGCTGGCGTGCCACTCCTGGTACAGCTTCCTGTGGGGGACCGATCCGATCGCCTCGCTGTGCGAGGCGGTGGCGGGGTGGAAGGGGAGCGCCCTGGCGCTCACCGACATCAACGGAGTGTACGGCGCGCTCACCTTCTGGGAGGAGGCGCGCGCGGCCGGGCTGGCGCCGCTGGTGGGGGCCGACGCGCGTCCGGCCTCGGGACCCGGGGCCGTGCTGCTGGCGGCCGGCGTGCGGGGATACCGGAGGCTCTGCCGCATCCTGACCGAGCTGCACCACGGCGCCGCGCATCTCGACCGCCTGCTCAAGGAAGACCGCGAGGGGCTCTGGACGCTCGTCTCCGACCCCGCGCTTCTGGAGGACCTGGCGCGCGAGACCGGGCCGGCCC
>DATEEA010000021.1:0-50940 GCA_035281445.1 Candidatus Polarisedimenticolia bacterium | reverse complement strand
CCGCATCACGAACGCGGCGGACTTTCTGGGGCGCTCGGGCGACCGCTGGCGCGACGCGCTGAAGCGCAAGCAAAGCCTGGAGAGGGCGCTGGAACGCGCCAAGGCATAATGCGGTATGCTCCGAACCTTTCTCTCGAAGTACGTGGCTCAAGTCTTTGATTCGCAGAGGTGAATCATGGCTGCACGATCGATAGCGTCGCTCACCATCTCCTTCGGAATGGTGTCCATCCCGGTCAAGCTCTATTCCGCCACCGAGGCGAGCCGGGCGATGTCGTTCAACCTGCTGCACAAGAGCTGCGGCTCTCGGCTGCGGCAACAATACTTCTGCGTGAAGGAGGAGGTCCCGGTCGCCCGCGAGGACATGGCCAAGGGCTACGAGTTCGCGAAGGACCAGTACGTGATGTTCACCTCCGAGGAGCTCAAGACCATGGAGGAGGCGGGGACCCACAGCGCGGAGATCGCCGAGTTCGTGCCCATCGCATCCATCGACCCCGTGTACTTCGACAAGGCCTACTACCTCGCTCCCGACAAGGGCGGCGCCAAGCCGTACGCCTTGTTCGCCAGGGCGCTGCGCGAGTCCAAGCGCTGCGCGATCGGGCGCTGGGCCGCCCGCGGCAAGCAGTACATCGTGATGATCCGGCCGGTGGAGGAAGGGCTGGTCATGCAGCAGCTCCTTTACGCCGGAGAGGTGAGATCCCTCCGTGAGCTCGAGATCCCGAAGGGCGAGGTCAAGGACGCCGAGCTGAAGCTCGCTCAGCAGCTCATCGAGCAGCAGACCTCCGACGCCTTCGACCCCGCACCGTACGTGGACGAGGTGCGGGCGCGCATCGAGGCGGCCGTGCAGCAGAAGGTCGAGGGCCAGGAGATCACGATGGCCGAGGCTCCCGAGACGGGCGGCCAGGTCATCGATCTCATGGAGGCTCTTCGCGCCAGCCTGGAAAGGAAGACCCCGGCCAAGGCGCGCGCGGCCCAGACCGAGGCGCGCAAGCCGCCCAAGCGGGCCCAGGAGAGCCAGAGCTCGTCGAAGAAGGCCGTCAAGAAGAAGTAGGGAAGGAGCAGCCCGTCCGCCATGCACCAGTACAGCGTGCGCGACGTCGAGAGGCTCGTCCACATCCCACGCAGCACCATCCGTTCGCTGGTCGAGGCCGGACTGGTCTCGCCCGCCCGCGGGCCGCGCAACGCCTGGCTGTTCTCCTTCCAGGATCTGATCGTCCTCCGCACCGCCCAGGAGCTGGCCGAGGCCAAGGTCCCGCGCAAGCGCATCACCGCCTCGGTGAGGGAGCTCCGCCGCCGCCTTCCCGAAGCCCTGCCCCTCTCCGGGGTCAGCATCTCGGCGGAAGCCGATCGGGTCGTGGTCAAGGAGGGGGACCGCCGCTGGCAGGTCGAATCGGGGCAGTACCTGCTGGCCTTCGAGCGCGATTCCGCCGAAACGCCGCTGGGCCGCCTGGGGCGGCAGGATGAGGAGCCTCCGGCGGGCGGGGAGGACTGGTTCCGCCGGGGGATGGCCCTGGAGAGCCAGGACCGCGAGGCGGCGATGGAGGCCTACGAGCGGGCTGTCCTGCACGATCCGGGGCTCCACCAGGCCCGCATCAACCTCGGCTGTCTGCTCCACGAGGCGGGGCGGCTGGACAAGGCCGAAGGGGTCTATCGCGAGGCGATCCGGGTGGGAGGCGGCGACCCGCTGCTGCTCTACAACCTGGGTGTCCTGCTGGCCGACACGGGCCGGAAGAGCGAAGCGGCGGAGGCCTACCGGGCGGCCCTGCGGGCGGATCCCGGCTTCGCCGACTGCCACTACAACCTCGCTCTGCTGTGCCAGGGTCTCGGCCAGCTCAAGGATGCCATCCGGCACATGGCGGCCTACCGCAGGCTGACGTCGGCGACCAGACAGGAGTAGCTGCCGTCGCTCCGGGGACGGCAAGAGGGGGAGGAGGGTCTTGGAACCCCCCTCCCCCTGGCGGGCGGGCCTGGCGGCCGCGCCTATCTGTCAGGTCTCACCTGGATGTTGCCGCCGCCGAGCAGGGCGTTCGCCTCGTGAACGGGACTCCCGTTCACCAGCACCCTGATCCGGAAGCGATCGGCCCCTTTGCCGGGCTCGCCCGCATCCTCGACGTGGGCCTCGAACCTGCACTCGCGCCCATCGGACAGGGTGCAGGTGCCGGTGAAATCCGCTTCGAAGGCGCTCACGGCGGCGTCCAGCACCGTCCCTTGCAGGTGGACGCTGCTCTGCTCCGCGTCGTAGCTGATCTGCCCCCAGGAGCTCGATCCGTCGCGGTGCGCGTTGAACTGGAACGTCCCCTTCCCGGATCCGTCCGGGATCCAGCCGCTCCCCGAGGCGCGGCCTGGAAGGGCGGGCAGCCGGACGTCCACGGTCACCCCCGCGGTGTCGTCCGCCTCGCCGTCCGACGCGGTGTAGCTGAACGCATCGGGCCCCGTGTACCCTGGGTCGGGCGCGTAGGTCACGGTCCCATCCGCGTTCACGACGGCCGTGCCGTGCTGCGGCTGGGTCACCGCGGTCGTGGTGAGGGCGTCGCCGTCCGGGTCGGTGTCGTTGGCCAGTACGTCGATGATCACCGGCGTGTCCCTCACCGTCTCGGCGTGATCGTCCACGGCGTCCGGCGCCAGGTTGCAGCTCTCCGCCGGACGCGTCAGGCCAGTGAACTGCACGTCGTCCACCCACCATCCCGCCGCGCCGATGAGCGGGTCCTGGATCAGCCGCCACCGGATGAGCACATCCGGGCCGGCGAAGCCGCCCAGATCCACCTCCACGCGGGCCATCGCCGGTCCCGAGTCGCCGCTCCACCCCGGCCTGGAGCCGTCCAGGATGGTGCTGTTGTAGCCGCCGGAGAGGAAGCTCCCGGCCGTGGCGACGTCCGCCCAGGTTGCTCCGCCGTCCCGGCTGACCTCCAGCACGCCTCCGTCGAAGGTGTCCTCGGTGTTGAAGCGGTGCCAGAAGACGAGCCGGCTCGCGCCGCCGAGGTCCTGGGGCGGCGCGATGAGCCGGTCGTCCTTCTCGCCCTGCGGGGCGGCGGCGTCCGTGAAGAAGGACTGCACGGGGCTGTGGGCGGCCGGATCGAGGGTCACCGACCACCGCGTCCCTGTCGCGGTCGCCGCCGCGGTCTGCACCTGCCAGCCCGGCTCGGCCTGAGGCTCGAAGTCGTCGGCGAAGACGCCGTCGGTGGTGGGCGGGCAGCGCGTGACCTCGACGGTGACGGTCGCCTCGGACTGCGCCTCCCCGTCGCTCACGGCATAGGTGAAGCTGTCGCTCCCGGCGAAGCCCGCGCCGGGGGTGTAGGTGATGGTGCCGTCTCCGTTGTCCACGGCGCTGCCGTTCGCCGGCGAGCCGACCGTCTCCACGGCCAGGGCGTCTCCGTCGGCGTCGGAGTCGTTGGCCAGCACGGGAATGGCGACCGGCTGGTCGATCGTGGTGGTCGCCGAGTCGTCGCGTGCCACCGGAGGCTGGTTACCGGCTCCGCGGGACGCCCGCAGGAAGAAAGGCATCCGCAGGTCCTCGCCGGGGCGGCTGGCGGTGACGAACCAGGCCAGGTCGGTCCCTTCCAGCCCGTCGTCGTCGGCCCCCGCCAGCTCCAGCCCTGAGGGAGTCCCGTCCACCGCGATCCGCACGTCGAAGGTGGCGCTCCCTCCCGCCGGCACGGTGACGCTGCCCGAGGACAGCGTGGCGGTGAATCCGGGCGACGCGATGGGACGCGTGATGTCCCCTCTCCTGTCCCCGGCCTCCAGGAGGCCGAGGTCGAACGTCCCGCCGCCGCCTCCCACGTCGGTCATGGTCACGGTGATGGAACGCTGCTGGGCGGGATCCGAGGCGGGCCTGCCCGTGCCGATGAGCGGCAGCTCGCCGAAGCTGTACGACGGCAGGAAGTCCGGCTCGCGCACCTCGTCGGGTCCTCCCAAGCCGTTCAGCTCGTTGGTCCCCATCATGGTGCCGATCGTGGTGGCCCGCACCATCTCCACCAGCCCCGCGCCGACTTCGTGGAGGAAGAGGCGATGATCCTCGGGGATCGGCGTCACCCCGTCGCCGAGCCGGTGGTTGGTCGCGCTGTTCATCAGCGCGGCCCGCACCATGCTCGTGGTGAAGTCGGCCCTGCCGGCATCGGGGTCCCGGATCAGCGCCGCCGTCCCCGCGGCGTGCGGCGAGCTGAAGCTCGTTCCCGAGGAGGAGCCGTAGCGGGTGGGCTCGCCGCTGGCCAGGGCCGCCGCCATCAGGATGTTCTCGCCCGGAGCGATGATGTCGGGCTTCACCACGGCGAAGTCGTTGTTGGGCCCCTTGCAGGAGAACCCCGCCGTGTCCGGGTCGAACGCCGTCGGGTCGTTGGGATTCAGGCGCAGCGGCTGGCGCGAGAGGGCTCCCGGCGCCGGGCTCTCGAACCCGAGCGTGTCGCGCAGCCGCAGACCGTCTTCCCTGGAGATGGTCACCACCGGGATGGCGGAGGGAGCCAGCACCGAGCCGACGGGCCCGGAGACGTTGTTGAAGACGACCAGGGCGATGCCGCCGCGCGCGGAGCACTGCGTGGCCTTGTTGCCGAACAGCCCCGTCCCGGTGGCCCCCCCCACGTCCACGTCGCCGCCGCGCTCGGCCAGGCAGATGCGTCCCGCCACGGTGGGCGGGACGTCGTCGGGAGTGTCGCCGAAGCCGATGTACACGTAGTGCTGCGCGAGCGGACCGGTCATGGGGCGGGACTCGGGCGCCTGGATCGCCGCCATCTTGGGGTGTCCGGCCAGAGGCGGCAGCGCTCCCGGGTCGCCGGCCGGCAGGATGCTGTCGTGGAGCTGCTGGTTGAACTCCAGCGCCTCCAGTCCGGTCGAGGCCGCTCCCGGGTCCAGGCTGGCGCCGATCGACATCACCAGCCGCCCGGCGGCGGGGGAGTCCTGCGTGTTCTCGTCGTGATCGTCGCACAGCAGCTCGCGATCCGCGTCCAGGTTCCCGGCCGATGCCATGGCCAGAGCCCCCGCGAACTGAAGATTGCCGGCGGCCACGGAGTCGGCCGAATAAGGGTCGCCGTCGCACGATCCCAGGCTCATGTTCACCACCGTCGCCACCGGCTTCGGGTTGCCCATGGAGTCCACCTCGCGCACCGCGTCGTCGAGCGACTGCAGCACCAGCGCCCCGTCGCACACCAGCGAGGGGCAGACCTTGTAGTCCATCAACAGCGCCCCCGGAGCCACCCCCTCCACGATCTCCCCCGTCGTGGTGCGCGCCATCAGGCCGGCGGCGGCCGAGGCGCCTGAGGTGCCGTGCCCGTTGTCGTCGCCGATGACCGGCTGGGCATGGAACTCGGCGCGATAGACCACCTTGGGATGGTGGGTCCCGTGCGCGTAGGGCTCGCCTCCCTGCCGCGGGATGCGGGTGTCGCCGAGCCGATCCTCGAACTGGTCGTCGTCTTTGGTCGTGTCGAACATCGGGTGCGTGTGATCGATGCCCGTGTCCAGATAGGCGATCACCTGCCCGGAGGTGGTGCCGTCGGGATGGATCGTGCCGGCGCCGCGGTGGCCCGACGTGCGGGCGCTCCCGGGGCCGTTGGCGCGGATGTAGGGGACGCTGTGGTTGGTCTTGATGAAGCGGGGCGTGTCCACCGAGATGTGGCGCACCTCGGCCATCCGGCGGACGCGGATCACGTCGCTGCCGGGCAGCGTGAGGTGCACGGAGTTGATCAGCTCCAGATACCGGTTGTCGATGGGAACCGTCTGGGACCCCGTGAGCACTCCGCTCTGGGTGAGAGTGGCCGTGATGCCGGCCAGGCTCACCTTGCTCAGGAACCGATCCTGCGCGGCGCGGATGGCGGCCCGGTGGGCGGCCGCGTCGAAGGGGCGCCCCTCGCGCGCGGCGCGCCAGCGCGCCACCACGACCGGCTCGGGATGGGTCAGCTCCACGAAGATGGAGAGGCCCGCCGCCGCGCCGGAGGAGGGTGCCGGGGATGTGGTTGGTTGTCTCCGGATCAGAATCTGTCCGTCCTCGCCGGCCCCCGCTGTCCCGGCTCCGGCCAGGGGGATCAGGAGGACCGCGAGCATGACCGCCAGGCAGTGTCGTCTCACGTCGTCTCGCTCCATGGATGGGAGCGGGCGCCGCGGCCGCCCGCCAGAGGCCGCGGCCCCGCTGTTCGTCGGGAGAGACGATGCCGGGAGCCTCTTGAAGAAAGCTTGACCGGGCACATGTGCTTTTCCTGGAAGGACTTGGACGGACAACCAACCTCACGGCCGGGCGGAGGCCGGCGGACCGCTCCGTGGCTTTTGACCGGGGATCTGCGACACTGGGCGGCATGTCACCCGGGAAGATCGCCACCTGGAACGTGAACGGCATCCGCGCCCGGTGCCGTGAGGTGGAGGAGTGGGCGCAGCGCGAGAGGCCGGACGTCATCTGCCTCCAGGAGCTCAAGGCGCTGGTGGAGCAGATCCCGCCGTCGCTGTGCAACCTTCCCGGATACTGGTGCTACTGGCACGGCTACAAGGCCTACTCCGGCGTGGGCCTGCTCGTGAGCCGCGAGGTGGCTCCGGAGCGCCCCGAGTTCTCCCACCCGCCCTTCGACCACGAGAGCCGGATCGTGGCGGCCCGGATCGGGCCGCTCACCGTGGCATCCATCTACGTGCCGAACGGCAACAAGGACTTCGCCGCCAAGCTGCGGTTCCTGGAGGCGCTGGAGGCCTGGGCCGGCTCGTTCTCCGCCAACGCCGCCTCGCTCGTGCTGTGCGGCGACCTGAACGTGGCCATCGAGGAGGTCGACGTGCACCCCAAGGAGCGGAAGCCGAACATCATCGGCCAGCGGCCCGAGGAGCGCGCCCTGATGCACCGCCTTCTCGGGCGGGGGCTGACCGACCTGGGCCGCGCTCTGGACCCCCAGAACGACCGGCTGTTCACCTGGTGGGCGCCGTGGCGGGGCCTGCGCCAGCGCAACATCGGCTGGCGGCTCGACTATGTCCTGGCGTCGCCCGACCTGGCGCCGCGGGCCGTCTCCTGCCCGTCCTATCGCGAGGTCGGCACCAGCGATCACGCGCCGGTCGTCGCCACCTTCCGGGGGGCGCCCGGCGCCTGACCGCCGCGCCCTTCGGGACCGGGCGCGCCGCCGGGCGGCCCGGGGATCCCGAGGTCATCGGGCCCGAACGCCCCGCTCACTCCTGGATTTCCGCCTCCACCAGGCGCGCCAGCAGGGCCAGGGACTGCTGCCATCCGAGGTAGCAGGCCTCCGGAGGGATCACCTCGGGGATCCCCTCCTGCACCACGGTCAGCTCCGTGCCGCAGGACACCGCGCGCAGCCCGACCGTCGTCACCATCTCTCCGGGAAGGCCGGGGTCGTCGAACCGGTCCGTGTAGCGGATGCGCTCGTTCGGGGCCAGCTCGAGGAAGGTCCCGCCGAAGGAGTGGCTCGCTCCGGTGCTGAAGTTGGTGAAGGACATCCGGTAGGCTCCTCCCGTCCGGGCGTCCATCTGGTGCACCTTGCCCGTGAAGCCGTCCGGCGGGAGCCACTTGCTCATGGCGTCCGGGTCCAGAAACGCGCGGTAGAGGCGCTCCGGCGGGCAGCGCAGCACGCGATGCAGTCGGACGGTGTTCCCCCGGGTCTTCTCCTGCTGGGGAGCTGCGGTCATCGTGGGTCTCTCCTTTCGCTTCCGTGGGGGGCCGGCGGCCCGGATCCTCGTCGTCCGGTGCGAACCGGCGGGCGGCCATCACCCATCGTAGCGCGCGTGCGGCCGCTCCGCGGCTCATGGTCGAGGATCTCGCGGACCCGGGCGAAGATGGCATGCCACATCGGGCGGGTCAGCCGCCCGGTGTTGGTGTTCTGCCGGCTCGGATGGTACGAGGCGATGAGGACAGCTCCGTCCGGCAGGACCGCCTCCGCCGCGTGGGCGAAAGGAGGTCGCCCGGCGACGGGCAGCCGCTCCCACCACCCGGCCGCCCGCAGCCATGACCCATGGGCGATGCGGCCGAGAGCGACGATGATCCGGACTCTTGGCAGAAGCCGGATCTCCGCCTCCAGGTAGGGCCGGCAGCTCGACAACTCGGCGTGGGTCGGCTTGTTGTCCGGAGGGGCGCATCGGGCGGCGGCCGAGACCCAGCAGTCGGTCAGCCGCAGGCCGTCGCCGCGGGCGACGGAAACGGGCCTGTCGGCGAAGCCGTACCGGTGGAGGGCTTCGTAGAGCCAGTCGCCGCTGGAATCGCCGGTGAAGACGCGCCCTGTCCGGTTGCCCCCGTGCGCCGCGGGGGCGAGCCCGATGACCAGCAGGCGCGCCCGGGAATCCCCGAAGCCCGGGACGGGCCGTCCCCAGTACGTCTGATCGCGGTAGGCGCGCCTCTTCTCCCGGGCGACCCGCCGGCGATAGGCGACCAGCCTCGGGCAGCGAGTGCACCCCACGATCGTCTCTTCGAGGAGGACCAGACCAGGCCGACGTTTCATCCGTGACCTCCGCCCATCGCGCGCCATGGTTCGCCCGGCAAGGCACGCCGGATCATACCGCCGCCTGGCCCGTCACGAGGGGGCGGGCCCGCGGCGCCCGCCGGAGGCGCGGAAACCCTGTAACCTTGGCCCGAAAGGGAGGTATTCATTGGTCGAAAGGGCGCCAGGGGGGATGGTGGAGGCCGATTCGGACAACAGCATCATGCTGCGCGTGCGGGACGGTCACCTGGAGGATCTGGGTGTCCTCTTCGAGCGGCATCACGTGAGGCTGCTGAACTTCTTCATGAAGATGACGGGCGATCGGGCGGTGAGCGAGGATCTGGTGCAGGAATCGTTCACGCGCATCCTGCGGTACCGGCAGAGCTTCCGCGGGGACCAGGGGGATTTCGTGCTCTGGATGTACCGGCTGGGCCGCAGCGTCATGGTGGATCACTTCCGGAGGTCCGCGCGGGGACGAACGACCGAGCTGGACGAGGGGCTCGCCCTCGACGAGCCGTCCGCCCTCGACCGCATCCAGACCGAAGAGTCGGCGCGGCTGCTGCAACAGGCGATCCTCGACCTGTCACCGGAAAAGCGCGAGGTGCTGGTGCTGCATCGCTTCCACCTCAAGTCGTTCTCCGAGATCGCCGGCATCCTCGACTGCACGGTGGGCGCCGCCAAGACGAGGGCTCACCGAGCCCTGCTCGACCTCAGGAAGTTCTATCTCCGCCGCCGCATGAAGGAGGCCCGATGAGCTGCCAGGACGCGCGTGAGACGCTTCTGGACCTGCTCCAAGCGCCCCAGGCCGCCGTGCCGGACGGCATCCGGGCGCACCTGGAGGGCTGCCCGGCGTGCCGCCAAGAGCTGGCGGAGATGCGGGAGATCTGGGCCGCTCTCGGCCGGATGGAGGAAGAGACCTCCGGCGACCGGATGCGGGCTCGCTTCCACGCCATGCTGGCCGCGGAGTCGGCCGGAGCCCGCTCCGCGCCCCGGGCAGGCGCCGCGGAGGAGGAGACGAGGTGGACGTCCGGCGGGCGGACCCACCGGCGGGTTCCGCGCCCGGCGCTCTGGGCCGCGCTGCCGGCGGCGGCGCTGCTCGCCGGCCTGCTGGTCGGCATGGGGATGGAGCGGCGCCTCGGGGCGCGCAGCGAGATCGAGCATCTCCGCGCCGAGATGCGATCGATGACCCAGGCCGTCACGCTGTCGCTGCTGCGGCACCAGTCGGCCAGCGAGCGCCTGAAGGGCGTCGGCCTGTGCGAGGCGACCCTGCCTGACGACGATCTGGTCCAGGCGCTCCTGCGCGTCGTTCGCGACGACCCCGTCGCCAACGTCCGGCTCGCCGCGCTCGATGTCCTCGCCTCCCTGCCCTCGCGGCCCGATGTGCGTGCGGAGCTGGTCGCGTCGTTCCCGGGCCAGGACTCCCCGCCGGTGAAGGCCGCCATGGCGGCCCTGCTGCTGGAGCTGGACGGTGCGGAGGCCGTTGGTGCCGTCCGCTCGGCGGCGGCCGACGACCGGCTGCCGGACTCCGTCCGGCGCTATCTGATGGAGATCCTGGCCGAGAGGGACCGCGCGAAGGGAGCGGGGACATGAGCCTTCTTCTCCTGCTCGTCTTTCTGGCCGCCTCGCCGGACGAGCCGGCCGCCGTCGTGGAGACGCGGACGTGGCGGCAGAGCATCCCGCTCGACGGGCTGCACGGTCTCACGGTGCACAATCTGCACGGCGGCATCGCCGTGACCGGCGATGGGGGTGACGGCATCCGCATGGTCGTCTCGGAGAGGATCGAGGCGGCCGATCGCGCGGAGCTCGAGCGGGCCCGCGCCGAAGTGTCGCTGAAGATCACCCGGCGCGGGGAGCGGGTCCTGGTCTGCGCCGACGGCCCGTTCCGCGAGCCGGACGACTGCACCGAATGGAAACAGGGATTCCATCCCAGGAGTGACTACCGGGTCGTGTACGAGCTCGAGATACGGGTCCCGCGCTCCCTCGACCTGACCATCGTCACCATCGAGGGGGACCTGAGCGTGTCCGACGTGCGAGGCCGGCTGGACGTGCGGGGCGTGCAGGGCGCGGTCGACATCCTGGGAGCGGCGGGGGCCGTCCGGGCGGGCACGGTGAACAGCTCCGTCCGCGTCCGGTTCGCGCAGAACCCTCCCGCGGACTCGAGCTTCTCCACCATCAACGGCGAGATCGACGTGGACTTCCAGCCCGGCCTGTCGGCCGATCTGTCGTTCGAGACGATGAACGGCGAGGTGCTCACCGACTTCGAGCACACGAGGCTGTCGCCGGTCGTCCAGCGCAGCGAGTCCCGCCGGCAGGCGGGGACCACCTGGCGCCTGGAGATCGTCCCCGCGATCCGGATCGGCCGAGGCGGCCCTCGGCACCACTTCGAGAACATCAACGGCGACATCACCATCCGCCGGTACGGTCGCTCATGAACCCCCAACCCAGCGAGGACACGCGATGACCGCTTCGCCCCGACTCTTCCCGATCTTGTTCCTCCTGCTCCTGGGCGCCGTGCCGGCCGCCGCCCAGGATGCCGACAAGGTGCAGAGAATCACCGTGCCCGTCACCGATCCTTCACGCCCCATCACCGTGGCCGTCTCCCTCTTCACGGGCGGCCTCGTCGTGGAAGCCCACGAGGGCAAGCAGATCCTGGTGGAAGTGGTCCCCGAGGCCCAGACGCAGGCCCCGGAGCGGCAGGGAGGCATGCGGGTGATCCCCAACACCAGCCTGGGCCTCACCGTGGAGGAGATGGACAATGAGGTCGACATCCAGAGCGATTTCACGAGCAAGGTCGAGCGGCTCGTGGTGAAAGTGCCGCGCCGCGCCTCGTTGTCGGTGTCCACGGTCCAGGGGGGGGATATCGTCGTGCGCGGGATCGAAGGCGAGATGGAGTTTCAGAACACCAACGGATCGATCACCGCCACGGACGTGGCCGGCTCGGTCGTCGCGCACTCCACCAACGGCGACATCAAGGTGTCCTTCACCGGCATCCAGTCCGGCAAGGCGATGTCCTTCGTGACCTTCAACGGCGACGTGGACGTCACCTTCCCCGGGGATCTGAAGACCGACCTGCGTCTCAGCACCGGCCAGGGAGAGATCTACACCGACTTCGAGTTCGATCTGGTGCCGACCGAGAGCGAGATGAAGAGCGAGCGCTCGGGCAAGAGATTCCGGGTCCAGCTCGATCGGGAAGTCCGAGCCCGCATCGCCGGCGGCGGCCCGGAGATGCACTTCAAGACCTGGAACGGGAACATCTTCATCCGCAAGCGCGTCCGCTGAGGGCCCCTTCTCGACTCATCCGCTCCTGACCAGGGCGCGCGCCCTGCCGGTCGGCGGCCCGGACGCCACGCCAGACCCGGGCGCCGGCACGGACGCGGGTTTGACTCCCGCCGCCTCCAGCACGTGCGCGCCGCCTTGCTCGCGAGGACCATCAAAGACGGTCACTTTGGCCGATCGAGGTGGACGAATCACTCCACGCGCAATCGATCGGGAAGGGAGATCCCCGAAGCGCCCGCGCGGAGAAGGACGACGATCTCGGCGAGGAACTCGAGGAGATCGTCCGCGGCTTCCGGGGAGATCATCGCGGGCGTTTGCGCCGCAACCGCGTTTCTGAAGGCCCCGAGGATCGAAACGGCGTCGTGGGCGCCGTTCGGCCTGCCGAGCGCGGCGGCCGCCGCATCAAGTTTGGCGGTGAGGCTCTGCTCGATCCCATCGGGGAGTGCAAGCCCACGCAGATCCTCGGCGAGATCCTCGATGCCGAGCAGGGGTTGACTCGTCAGGACCGCCGTGCGTGCGACCCATGGCTCGTTGCCGGCTGTGGCATCGAGAGCGGAAAAGACGACGCGACTCCCGATCCTCACGAACCCGGATGGAGAGGCGCTCCGTGGGCCAGGATACAGATCCTGGACCATGAACGTTCCAGCTTCCGTTCCGTCGCTCCGCCAGAGTTCGAACCCGTGAAGGCCATCATGGGCCCGCAGGAGGAGGATTCCGCCAGAGATGGTGAGAATTACGGGCGGGGGGCCGTTGTGGCTTCCCGGCAGGATGTCCTTGACGAGAATGGTCCCAGCTTCGGTGCCATCGCTCTTCCACAGCTCCGGGCCGTGGTCGGCATCCTGAGCGGCGAAGAAAACCTCCGATCCTGCGACCCGTAGCGGCCCGATCGCTGACGAAGACGGACCCGCGTAGATGTCCTTCACTCGACGAGTCCCCGCGTCCGTACCGTCGGTGGCCCAGAGCTCGACGTCGGAGCTCTGGTCCTGTCCCCAGAAAAACAGGGTATCGCCCGCCGGCGTCACCCCCGCCGCGGCGATCACATTCAGGTTCAGCACGGGCACGGTCCCGGCCGCCGTGCCGTCGCTGCGCCAGAGCCTGGCTGGAAGCACCTGGCTGCAGTCCCAGGTGATGTACCACAACGCACCCCGGTACACGACCGGGGACTCCCAGGCACACGACTCGATGAACGCCGTGGGGTACGTCCCCGCCCCTGTTCCATCCGTTCTCCACAGACGAACGTCCGGCGTGCCGTCGTAGGCAAAGAAGTACAGGGCTTCACCGAACTGGACAAAGCCGTAGGGGGAAGAAGACGCGGGGCCCGGATTGATGTCGCGGACAAGATGTGTGCCGGCCTCCGTCCCATCTGTTGCCCAGAGCTCCCGGCCATGCGCTCCATCCTCCGCGGTGAACAGCAGGACCGAGTCGAGTGCTGCGAACGCCTGAGGACCCGAGAGCGCGGGGCCCGGATTGATGTCCCTCACCAGCCGGGTTCCCTCGTCCGTGCCGTCGGTCATCCATAACTCGGCTCCGCTGACGCCGTCGTTTCCCGAGAAGTACGCGCGATTCTGCCAGTTGTGGAATATTCCGATGCCCGACTCAAACGTCGAGGAGGGGCCGGGATGGAGATCGCGCACCAGCCGCGTTCCCGCTTCGGTTCCGTCCGTGATCCACGGCTCGGCCCCGTGGACGGATTCGTAGGCGGCAAACAGGAGCCGCCCATTGAGTCGTGTGAACCCGCTGGGGTTCGATCGGGACTCCTCACCCCCCGTCGAGTTGATGTCCTTGAGGACTCGCGCGGGTTCGTTGCCGGAGGCGGCGCCCGTAAGCGAACCCACCACGGCGACACCCACGATGATCCTTGCGAGTTTCGACTTTCCCTGCCGGCCTTCGACCCTCATGGGTGCGCCCCCCGCACGTCCTGCGTGCTGTTGCCACTGGCCTGGCCCGCTTCGGTGCGCCACAGCTCGTATCCCTGGCCGTGGGTGTGGGCCCGGAACAGGGTGAGGTCCCCGAACCGGCGGAAATGGTCGGGATACGGCCCTCGATCGCACTGCCTCATGGTGATCCTTCCTCACACAGACAGATCGCAATCGGAGGAGGGATCACGACACGGCTGGGTCGACGAATCGCGGGCCCCTCGGGCAGTTCTTCATCCAGGTAGGTCCGGCTGGCGCAGCGGCGCCGGGCGAGAGAACCCTGCAGACGCGCCATCGCGCATTCGGGCTTGGGTTCCACCAGCGGGTTGTGAGATGATGCGCTGACCTGCCCCACGCCCATCCGGTTTGATGCTTGCCCTAGAATCAGCCCCGGGGATTGAGCTTGAGTACCGACCTTTGCGCCCTGATCGATGCCGCGGACAGCGGCGACAGTTCCGCCGGTGAACGGCTCTTCGCGCAGCTGTATTCCGAGCTGCACCGCGTGGCCCGAAGGGAGCTGGCCAGACACGGCGGGGCGATGAGCCTTGGCGCGTCGAGCCTTCTGCACGAGGCTTACATCGACATCGCGGCTCGCGAAGGCCGGTCGTTTCCCGATCGCGCGAGGTTCCTGGCCTACGCCTCACGCGTGATGCGCGGGTTGATCCTGGAACACGCCAGGAGCCGGCACGCATTGAAGCGTGGCGGGGGCTTCCACATCACGTCCCTCCCCACGGATGAGATCGGCGCCACCATCGACGGACAGGAGCTGGAGCGGGTCAGCGGCGCGCTCGACGAGCTGGCCAAGGTCGAACCCCACCTCGCGCAGATCGTCGACTTGAAGTTTTTCTGTGGATTCTCGTTCGCCGAGATCGCTGCGCTGCACGACGTCACCGAACGCACGGTGCAGCGGCGATGGGACCGGGCGCGGATCTACCTCCACCGGTCCCTGCACGGGGATGTCCTCTCGTGAGGCCCGTGTGCCCGAGCTGAGCCCCGACCTGTGGCATGCCGTTAGCTCCCACCTCGAGCGGGCGATGGATCTCCCGGAGCAGGAGCGCTTGCTGCTGGTGGAGGCGCTGCGCCAGCAGGACCCGGCTCTCGCCGCCTTTCTTCAGGGCCTGCTCGACGAGTACCGGACGCTGCTGGGAAAAGGCTTCCTCGATCAGGATGCAGGTCCTCTCCCGGGGGAGGCAGCGCACGCGGGCCAGGCGCTGGGAGCCTATACCCTGCTCTCGGCGATCGGCCAAGGAGGGATGGGAACGGTCTGGCGGGCCCGGCGCAGCGACGGGCGGTTCGACCGGGACGTGGCGATCAAGTTTCCCAGCATCGCGCGGATGGGAGAAGCTGGCCGGGAGCGGTTCAGGCGCGAGGGGCAGTTTCTGGCCCGCCTCTCGCACCCCCACATCGCCGATCTCGTCGACGCAGGAATCACGGATGCCGGGCACCCCTATCTGGTGCTCGAGCACGTCCAGGGAAGCGCGATCGACAGGCACTGCGACGAGCGGCGGCTCGATATCCCCTCGAGAATAACGCTCTTTCTCGATGTGCTCTCAGCCGTCGCCCACGCGCATGCGAACCTGATCGTGCACCGCGATCTGAAGCCCTCGAACGTCCTGGTCGATTCCAAAGCGCAGGTCAAGCTGCTCGACTTCGGCGTTGCCAAGCTCCTGGAGGAGGGCTCGGTCACCGGGCCGCAGACCGCCCTGACGCGCGAAGGAGGGGCCGCCATCACCCTCGAGTTCGCGGCACCCGAGCAGCTCACGGGCGGCCACGTGCAGACGACGACCGACGTCTACTCCCTGGGGGTCCTGCTCTACCTGCTGCTGGCGGGGCGGCATCCGGCCGGGGCGGGGCCGTGGCCAGCGGCCGATCTCGTCAAGGCCATCGTGGAGACCGATGCCCCTCGCATGTCGGAGGCCGCCCGCGCCGGAGGAGATGCCGAGGCGGCAGGGGCGATCGCGCACAACCGCGCGACGACACCGGCGCGGCTGGCGCACATGCTGAAGGGAGATCTGGACACGATCGTGGCCAAGGCCGTGAAGAAGGACCCGCGCGATCGCTATGCGGCGGTGACGGCCCTCGCTGAGGATCTCGGCCGGTATCTCCATCGACAGCCGATCACCGCGAGACCCGACACCGTCGGCTACAAGGCGGCCCGCTTCGTGCAGCGCAACCGTCTCTCGGTCGCGCTCGCCACCCTGGCCTTCGCCACGGCGATCGCCGGTGTCACCGGGGTGTTCGTCCAGGCCAGGTCGGCGCGGGCGCAGCGTGATTTCGCGATCGCCCAGCTCGCGCGGGCGGAGGCGTTCAACGACCTGAATCAGTTCGTCCTCACCGACGCGGCCCCCTCGGGCAAGCCCTTCATGGTGGGCGATCTGCTCCATCGGGCCGAGCGCATCCTGAGCAGGAGAGAGGTAAAAGACGCCACCCACGTGGATCTGATGATCTCGGTGGGCCGCCAGTACTCCGGTTTGGAAGAGAGCGTGAGCGCCCTGCGCGTGCTCGAAGAGGCCTATAGCCTTTCGCGCCAGATCGACGATCCATCCCTGCAGGCCAGGGCATCCTGCGCGCTCGCGTCCGCCGTGGCCCGCGGCCACGATCCGGCCAGGGCGGAGTCTCTCGTCCAGGAGGGGCTCGCCCGGCTTTCCGGCACGCCGGAGTCCGCTCTGGATCGTGTCTTCTGTCTTCTCAGGGGGGCAGAAACCGACCGCGTGGCGGATGAGTCGGAGCGGGCGGTCGCGCGGGTTCTTTCGGCGCGCGAGGCGCTGCGGCGATCGATCCTGCCATCCGAAATCCACGAGCTCCGCCTGTCGATGGATCTGGCGGAGTCGTACCGTGAGATGAGCCAATACAAGGAGGCGATCGAGATCTTCGAGCAGTGCGACCGGCAGCTTGCACGGATGGGACGCGACGACACTCAGACGGCCGGCACCCTCTACAACAACTGGGCCCTGAGCCTGGACGAGCTCGGACGCACGTTGGAGGCGGAGCGGATCTTCAGCCGGGCCATCGGTCTGAGCCGTGATGGCAGCGGCGATGCAAACGTCTCGCCGATGCTGCTCACCAACTACGCGCGTGTGCTCGGGGAGCTGGAGCGGCTGGATGAAGCGGCCGGCCACGCGGAACGCGCCCACGCAATGGCCGTAGACGCCGGCGACAACGTCGTGGTCAACCAGTCGCTGCTGGTCTTAGGAGACGTCTACCGCCGGCGCGGCGAGATCGAGCGCTCGGCCAAAGCGCTGGATCTAGTCGAGGCGCGCTTCCGGAGGGTCCTGCCCGATGGGCACCCCGCCTTCGCCAGCCTGACGTCGCGACGCTCTCTGCTGGCGCAGGCTGCCGGCGACCTGGCCAGGGCCCGGGAGCTCGCCGACCAGGCGATCGCGATCGCCCAGGCGACGATGGGGAAGTTTGCTGCCCCCGCTTATCTCGTTCCCCGGTTTCGGAGCCGCCGGGCCGACATCGTCATCGCGCTCGGCCTCCCCGGCGAGGCGGTCGCGGATGCACAGCAGGCGGTCGCGGGCCTGGTGGAGGCCGCGGGACCCGGCACTCTCTCCGGCAAGGTCGGCTCGGCCAGCCTGACCCTCGCGCGTGCCTATCAGGCGCTGGGGGATGAGCCGCATGCGCACGAGGCCTTCCGCACGGCGCTGGCGCACCTGGAAGGTTCCTTCGGTCCCGATCACCCCCAGACACGTGAAGCCCGGCGGCACGTCGAACGGATGCCGGACGGGCGGTAGCGCCCTCATCTCACGGGCAGAGGCAGCGGACAGGACGCCGATGCCGGCCTTCCAGATTCTGCTCGGACTCACCAGACCACGCTCTGCGCAGCTCGTGCTGCGGAAAACGGATTCGGAGAATGTCGTGATCTGACTCCGAAACGCGATCTCTACCGGCAGGGAGACAGGCGACGCTGAAAGAGGGCTGCGGTCAGGTTTTTACGCCGCCAGTACCTGGCCAACAAGGGGGGGTCCCATGCGTGGTGCGGAGCGAATCTTCGTGGGCAATGGTCTCGCATGCTTGCTTCTGGCCGGGCTGTGGGCGGCGATGCCGGCCGAGGCCGGGGGGGGCGAGCCGAGTGTCCCGCCGAGCTGGCTGGCCAAAGCGCAGGGGGAGATCGCCGATGCCGAGTACGAGGTCATCTGGCAGGACGAAACGCCGCTTGCCGATCTCGGGGCGGCCTGGCAGGCGCCCAACCGCGCTCACGGTTTCAGGACGTACTTCACGACCGGCGGGATCCGCGTGATCCCGCGCCTCCGGTCCGAGGCGGACGAAGCTCCGTCCTGGCAGTGGGGGCTGCGCCTCGCCCGGTGGGGTCGGCCCGGCCGGGTGCAAGCCGTCGCACCGGCTCGGCTGACCGTCGCCGGGAACGAGGCGATCCACGAGGGCGGCGCCATCGTCGAGCGCTACGTCAACGACCGGCGCGGGCTCGAGCAGATCTTCCACATCGGGGAAGCTCCGCGCGGGCGTCGCGGCGTCGTGCGGCTCGACCTTGATCTGTCGGGGACGCTGTCGCCCGTGATCGCCGAGGACGGCCAGGCGATCGACTTCACCACCCCGCGCGGTGCGAAGGTCCTGCACTACGGCTCGCTGCGCGTGGTCGACGCACGCGGCGTCGTGCTGCCGGCGTGGATGGAAGGCTTCGTGGCGTCCGGCCAGCGCGGCATCCGGCTGGTCTACGACGATGCTCAGGCCGTGTACCCCGTCACCGTGGATCCGCTGACGACGAGTGCGGTCTGGACAGCGGAAAGCGATCAGGCGGATGCCGGGTTCGGCTACTCCGTCGCGACGGCGGGCGATGTCGATGGCGATGGCTACTCCGACGTCATCGTCGGGGCTCCCTTCTACGACAACGGCCAGGCCGACGCGGGACGGGTCCACGTCTACCTCGGCTCGCCCTCGGGCCTCGCGGCGAGCCCGGCATGGACGGTCGAGGGCGACCAGGCGGGCGCGCAGCTCGGTGCGTCGGTCGCGCCGGCAGCGGACGTCGACGGCGATGGCTTCTCGGACGTGATGGTCGCGGCTCCCTTCTACGACAACGGCCAGACCGACGAGGGGCGGGCCTACCTTCACCTCGGCTCGGCCGCGGGACTCGCGACGATCCCGGCATGGACGGTCGAGGGCGACCAGACGGGCGCGCAGCTCGGTGCGTCGGTCGCGCCGGCAGGGGACGTCGACGGCGACGGCTTCCCGGACGTGATCATCGCTGCTCCCTTCTACGACAACGGCCAGATCGATGAGGGACAGGCATACGTCTACCTCGGCTCGGCCGCGGGCCTCCCGGCGAACCCCGCGTGGACGGCGGAGAGCGACCAGGCGGGCGCGCTGTTCGGCTGGTCGGTCGCGACGGCGGGGGACGTCAACGGCGACGGCTTCTCCGACGTCATCGTTGGGGCCCACCTTTACGACAACGGCCAGACCGACGAAGGGCGCGCGTTCGTCTACCTCGGCTCGGCAGCGGGTCTCGCCGGGAGCGCGGCGTGGACGGCGGAGAGCGACCAGGCGGGCGCGCAGCTCGGCTGGTCGGTCGCGACGACGGGGGACGTCCACGGCGACGGCTACTCCGATGTCATTGTCGGAGCCATCGCCTTCGACAACGGCCAGTCGGATGAAGGGCGGGCCTTCGTCTATCCCGGTTCGGATTCCGGTCTCGCCGTGACACCCGCCTGGACCGCCGAGAGCGACCAGGGGAGCGCCGGATTCGGCGTCTCGGTCGCGACGGCGGGCGACGTCAACGGCGACGGCTATTCCGACGTGATCATCGGGGCCCACTTCTACGACAATGGCCAGACAGACCAGGGGCGGGCCTTCGTCTATCTCGGCTCCGTCTCGGGCCTCGCCGCCAGCCCCGCTTGGACCGCAGAAAGCGCCCAGACGGGAGCCTTCCTCGGCCGGTCGGTGGCCACGGCGGGAGACGTCAACGGCGACGGCTACTCCGATGTCATCGTCGGAGCCAGCGCCTTCGACAACGGCCAGACGAATGAAGGACGGGCCTTCGTTCATCTCGGCTCGGCCTCCAGCCTCGCCGCAACGGCAGCCTGGACCGCCGAGAGTGATCAGACGGGCGCTTCCCTGCAGAGCATGTCGGTCGCATCGGCGGGGGACGTCAACTGCGACGGCTACTCAGACGTCATCGCCGGAGCCCCCGCCTACGACAACGGCCAGTCGGACGAAGGGCGCGCCTTTTTGTATCTCGGCTCGGCCTCCGGACTCGCAACGACCGCTGCCTGGACCGCCGAGAGCGACCAATCGGGTGGCGGATTCGGCGTTTCTGTCGCGACGGCGGGAGACATCAACGGCGACGGCTGCTCCGACGTCATCGTCGGCGCCCCCTACTACGACAACGGCCAGGCGGACGAAGGGCGCGCCTTCGTCTATCTCGGGTCGGGCACCGGCCTCGCCGCGACACCTGCCTGGACCGCCGAGAGCGACCAGGCCGGCGCCTGGTTCGGCTACTCGGCCGCGACGGCGGGGGACGTCAACGGCGACGGCTACTCCGACGTCGTGGTCGGAGCCTGGCTTTACGCCAGCGGCGGCCCGGGGAGCCAGGGCCGGGCCTTCGTCTATCTCGGCTCTGCCTTCGGCCTCGCCGCGACACCCGCCTGGACAGCCGAGAGCGGCGTGAACGGCGCCGGCTTCGGCCACTCGGTCTCGACGGCGGGCGACGTCAACGGCGACGGCTACTCCGACGTCGTCGTCGGGGCCCACACACTTGGCGCATTCCCCCAGACGAACGAAGGGCGCGCTTTCGTCTATCTCGGCGCCGCCGCCGGCCTCTCAGAAGCACCGGCGTGGACCGACGAGGGCAACCAGGCCAGCGCCTTCTTCGGTTGGTCGGTCTCGACGGCGGGCGACGTCAACGGTGACGGCTACTCCGACGTCATTGTCGGCGCCCACGGCCACGACAATGGCCAAGCCGACGAGGGTCGGGTCTACGTCTATCACGGCTCTGCCGCGGGCTTGGAGACCACGGCGGCGTGGATCACAGAGAGCGACCAGGCAAACGCCAACTACGGCCACTCGGTCGCCACGGCGGGAGACGTGAACGGCGACGGCTACTCCGACGTCGTCGTCGGGGCCTACGTCTACGACAACGGCCAGGCGGACGAAGGGCGGGCCTACGCCTATCTCGGCTCCGCCGCCGGCCTCGCCACGACACCCGCCTGGACGGCCGAGAGCGACCAGGGATTCGCCCACTTCGGCTTTTCGGTGGCGACGGCGGGGGATGTGAACCGCGACGGGTACGCCGACGTCCTCGTCGGGGCCCCGGACTTCGACAACGGCCAGTTCAACGAAGGGAGGACCCATCTCTACTACGGCAACGGGCGGGACGGGCTCGATCGCGCGCCCCGACAAGTCCGCGCGGACGACACGGCGCCGATCGCTCTCCTCGGGAAGTCCGATGCCGAGACGTCGTTCCGGCTGGGAGCCCGCGGGCGCACTCCCAGCGGGCGTGGCGCGATACGGCTGGAATGGGAGGTGAAGCCGCTCGAAAGCGCGTTCGATGGCACCGGGATCGGCACCTCATCCGCCCGTGACACCGGTGCGCCCGACCCGCTCAATCCGGACGGTGGGAGCGCGACGGATTTCAACGAGCCGGTCACGGGGCTCGCCGGCGCAACGGCCTATCGTTGGCGGTCGCGGACCGCGAGCCCGGACCCCTACTTCCCGCGCTCGCCGTGGATGTCGCTCGCCGGCAGTGCCGTCACGGAGAAGAAGCTGCGCACCGCAGGCTGCGTCGATGGAGACGGGGACGGCTTCGGCGCCTTCCTCGACCCGTTCTGTCCCGGCCCTCTCGTCGACTGTGACGAAGCCGACCCCACCGTCTATCCAGGCGCGCCGGAGTTGAACGACGGCCAGGACAACCAGTGCCCGGGCGATCCGGGCCACGGCAGCACCGACGAGATCGGCGGCAGCATCGTCCTCGAACCTGGAGGCGACGTCTGCTGGTCCGACAGTTCCGGCGCCGTCGGCTACGAGGTCGCCCGCTCGACGAGCCCGGACTTCGTCCCCTGCGGGATCCTGCTGCCGGCAGGCGGTGCGGGCCCGTGCGTGGCCGACCCCGACGTTCCCCCGCCCGGCGGGATCTTCTATTACCTGCTCCGCGCGACCTCCCCTCACGTGGGAAGCTGGGGGCAGGACTCCGACGGGAACGAGCGCAGCCTGTCCTGCATGTGACGGTCGTCAATCGGAGCTCGTTCCCCCCCTCTGGATCCCTGTGCCAACTTGAGGGAGCAACGGCGAGCATTCTGGCCTGCGTAGCTGTCGAGTCTCCCACTCCGTTGACCAGATCGAAGAATCGGCCAACCGCCTCCCGTTCCTGTTGCACGACGATCGCCGCCAACTTCTTTCCAAGAAGGAAAGGTGAAACCTCCTCGTATGTGAGGGCGAGTTCGAAAATCTGGTCTTCATATCGCCGATCATCCGCGGCGCCGATGTACTCCGAATGGCACCGAGATTTCTCTTGCTCGCCCGGACCGAGTCGAGGATAATCCCTTCGGCGGCGATCTCCGCCCAACCTCTTCGACCCCGTCCCAGCCGGGGTCCCCGTGAGGCAAAGGGGGGCATACTCCCAGATCGGCATCGTCAGCGCCTTTGGACTTGCCGGGGCAGCCGTTGCTGGGGAACGGTGGCCGCGGCATGGCCGAAGGAGACCGAGCGATGCCTCGCCAGAAGGACCTCAAGAAACTCGTACGGACCCGCATGAGCAAGACGGGTGAAGCCTACACCGTCGCCCGCGCGCAGATCGTCCAGCGAAAAGACGCAAGGAAGACCGCCGCCGAGGCGCCGGAGGGCGTGTCCGTGGCCGACTACGCACGGATCGCGGGAATGAGCGACACCGCGGTCCAGGCGAAGACCGGTTGCACCTGGGAGCGCTGGGTCAAGTCCCTCGACCACCACGGTGCCGCCACCATGCCGCACGGCGAGATCGCCGCGATGATCCACGAGAAGTGGAAGGTCGGTGGATGGTGGTCGCAGATGGTGGCCGTGGGATACGAGCGCATCAAGGGGCTGCGGGATCGGGGGCAGCGGCGCGCCGGGCACTACGACGCGTCGAAGAGCAAGACGCTCAACGTGCCGGCGGCCAGGGTGTTCGAGGCGCTGACCGAGAAGCCCTTGCTGGCGCGCTGGCTGCCCGAGGCCGTCAGGGTGCGCACGGCGAGCGAGGAACGCTCCGCGCGCCTCACCATGCAGGACGGGTCGATCGCCGCCTTCTGGTTCACCAAGAAAGGGGAGGGCAAGACGGCCCTGTCCGTGCAGCAGCAGAAGCTGCCGGACAAGGCCACCCGGGAGCGCATGAAGCGTTACTGGGGCGAGCGGCTGGAAGCCTTGAAGGAGCTGCTGAGCTCGTAACGGGCGAACCCCCGGTCAACGGCTCGTCCGGCCGGCCGCCGGGCTGGTACAATCCGACCGCCCGAATCGGCCAGGAGCCGGCGCCGTGATTCGACTACCCGGTCTGGAAGTCCTCGTCCGGATGTTCTTCATCGGGGCCGGGCTCACCATCCTGGCCGCCGTGGTCAACCCCCTTCTCTGCGTTGTCTCCCACCGGCGCTGGCGATCCGGTGTGCCCGCGATCTGGCCCTGCCGGATCGCGTTCGGCGGCGCCGTCTGGGGCCTGCTCTGGGCCATCCTGGATTTCGGCGGGCTGTCGAGAGTGACGGCCTTCGGACCGCTCGTCCTGTGCGCCGCCGGGTTCGCCTACATCGCTTCCGGCAACCGCCGGCGCGGCCACACCAACCCCGGCCTGCTCGTCCCCGGTGTGTGGGCCGCCGCCCTGAGCGTGGCGGCGCTGCTGGCCACCGGTTTCGGCATCCGCATGTATGCGGCGGCGGAGGCGGCGGCTGACGCCGCCCGCCGGGCCGAGGGCGGGCGCGCCCAGGATTCCTTTCATGCCGTCGCGGCTCTGGGCGACGACACCATCGCCGTGGCCGGCACGACATCGAGCGAGCCGAGCGAAGGGGACGACGTCTGGTTCTTCGTGCTGGCCGGAGACGGCAGGCTGGTGGAGACATCCACCCTGAGGCTGCCGGGGGATCAGGCCGGTCTGGCCCTGGCGCCGGGAGGCGGCGGATGGTGGCTGCTCGGTGGAAGGGACGGTGACCGGCCCTTCAGGGTACGGGCCGCGGCGGCCGTCTTCGATCAGCACCGGCGCTGGGACATGCCGGGCGCCCTGTCGGCCCTTCACGCCCTGGGCGATGGGCGCTTCCTGGCGGGCGGGCACGCGGGAGAGGCTGCATGGGTCGGCGTCATCGACTCGGGTGGCAGCGAGATCTGGCGATCGGAGCTGAGCACGGGTGTCCCTGACGCGCAGGTCGGCTCGGTCGCCGTGGCGGGGGGGCGCTACATCGCGGCCGGCTCCGACCGCCTCTTCTCACGAGGCGCCTTCCTGGCGGGCGGCTCGCTCGACGGAGGCGGCGGCTGGATCAAGTCCTTCGAAGGGGACTCCTCCGGCACGATCGCCCTGGTCCGCGTGCGGACGCGCCCCGACGGCACGTTCGTGGCGCTCGGGCACCGGAGCCGGCCGGGGGAGCTGGAGGACCTGTGGCTCCTGCATGTCTCGCCCGAAGGCACGGTCCTCAGCGAGGTGCCCCTTGGCGGCCCCTCGGGCGAGCTGGCCGGCGGACTGGCCCTGCGCGGCGACGAGGCCATCGTCGCCGCCTATCGTCCCAACGGCGCCGGCTCGGAGCTGTGGCTGCTGGCCGTGGGCCTGCAGGGGAGCGTGATTTGGGAGAGGAGCTTTCCCGCCGTGGGGTTCGGCCGCCCCGAGGACGTCGCGGTCCTGGACAACGGGGAGATCATCGTCGTGGGCTCTCGAAGCCTGGATTCCAAGCGAGACGCCTGGGCCGCCCGCTTCGGCCGGGACGGCACGCCGGTGTGGCAGCGCACGTACCCCGCTTCCACCCCGGCCGGCAATGACGCCCCAGAACGCTCTCGCTGATAGAAAGGAAGCGGCGCGTCTTCCCGGAGCGACAGCGGCGTCCCATTTCACTGGACACCGTCCGTCCGGCTGGTCGCCCCTCCCCGCCGGTTCGCAACGAGGCAGCGGCCGCCGCGGCATGAGCCCGGGAAGCGGCCGCGCGTCCCTGATTCCGGCCTGCTTGCCCGGCCTGCTTCCGCGACGGATGGCACGCGGCGTGCTTGGATGCCCGGGCGACAATCCGTTCACCTGCGTGAAACAAGGAGAGGGGGTCACCATGATGGCGAGCCTCGTCGAGAGCATCCGTGTGCGTGGAAAGGCCGCCGGCCCGCGGGCCGGGATGGCGTGCCTGGCGGTCGTCCTGGCGGCGGCCGCAGGGCTGTCCTGCTCCGTGTCCGGGCCGGGCAGCGCCGAGACGAGCGAGGAGCTGCTCGTTCAGCTCAAGGAGGACCGGAGCCAGATCGACCAGGCGTCCGAGACGATGATGAAGCGCATCGAGATGTTCAACGCCTCGCGCAAGCCCGGCGAGCCGACGCTGCAGTTCAGCGAGATCTTCATGCAGGATCTGAACCCCGAGCAGCGCGACACGCTGGACCAGCTCCTGCAGGAGGAGAAGGACGTCTCGTACAGATCGCTGTTGCAGCAGATCGCCGGCGACCGCGACACCATCCGCCAGCTCCAGGAGAAGGTGATGCGACTGGAGCAGACGCTCCCGGATCAGTTCGTCGTGGCCAAGAGGGGAGACAACCACCATGAACTGGCCATGACCTACCTGACCGGCGAGGCCGGCCTGGACGAGGGGAAGGCCAGGGAGCTGCTCAAGCAGATCGACCAGACCGACGAGCTGCTGGCTGGCAACCAGGTGTGGTTCTTCCACGATGCGCAGAAAGACACCTTCAGGACCTACGTGACGGCGGGCAGCGCCGGGCAGACGCCGGTGATGGTGCGCCGCGCCCGCACCCGCAAGCTGATCAAGGAGCGCGATACGGCCCGCGTCGAGGCGGCTTCCCTGAAGAAGGAGAAGGCGCAGGTCGAGGAGGCCTTCACCACTCATCAGAACAGCCTCTTCTTCCACGCAGCCAGCGACCAGAGCCTCAAGGAGAGGGGTGTCCTGAGCGGCTTCCTGAGGCGCCTGAAGGACGTCCAGGAGGTGGACTACGACCAGTCCGTGGACCTGGCGCGCGAGACGGCCATCTCCCTCGATCCGCACGCCTACGGGATGGACCGGATCCGCTCCGTGCGGCTCCTCCCCTCGATCTACCAGGAGGGGCGGGACTACGCCGTCGAGATCGAGAGGGACCAGAGCGCGGCGAGGCTCCTGATCCTCGACCCGGCGGTCTTCAGGGGGAAGGAGGTCCTGCTGGCCCTCAGGGGCTGAGGCCCCGGGACACGGGCCGGGCGCGCGGTCTCCTGCGGGCTCGCCCGGCCTTGACCCGGGACCTATATTCGGCGCCGTGGAGAGTTTCGGGCGGAAGCTGACGCAGGCGCTGGAGCACCACGGGCTGAGGCCCGAGGAGGTGGAGAGCTCCACCGGGCTCCGGGTGGAGCACCTAAGGGCGCTCCAGCGGGACGATTTCGAGGCGCTGCCGGGCGACGACCTTGTCCTGCACGGCCTGCGGTCGTTCGCCAGGCTCATCGACGCCGATCCGGACCAGGTGACGGCCGATTTCAAGCAGGCACGGCGGGAGGCCGCCAGGCAGGCCGCCGTTTCGGCCCCCGTGCCGGCCGCTCGGCGCTCCCCCCGCCTCTTGAGGCCCGCCGCGCCGGCCCTGGCCATGGCGGCCGCAGCCGGGGTGGCCCTGGCAGCGTTTCTCCTCTGGCCGCGGGCGTCGGCCCCGCAGCCGGGGACGGCGGGCGAGGCGGGCATCGCGTCCGCCTCGGCCTCGCCGGCAGCCCTGATGGACAGGGGGCCGGACTCCCGGCCGGCCCCGTCCAAGGAGCCGGCCGGCGCCGCCGTGCCGGAGAGCCTCGCCATCCCGCCGGCCGAACAGCTACCGCCGCCCGAGCCTGAGAATGACGCAGCCTTCGATCCGCCCCCCGGCGATCCCCTGGCCTTCATTCACGAGCATGGAGTGGGCAGGGGGCTGAAGGGACTCACCTTGACCGGAAGGACCTCCCGGTTCGTGGAGGGAGAGCGGGCCTATTTCTGGACGAGGATCGAGAAGGCCGCAGGGGAGACGGTCCATCATGTCTGGCTGCACGAGGGTGAGGAGGTCCTGCGCGTTCCGATCCGGGTGGAGAGCTCGCGGTGGCGCGCCCACAGCTACAAGATCCTGAACCCCGGCTCAGCGGGGGGGTGGGCGGTCGAGGCGCGGGACTCCTCCGGGCGCGTCCTGGCCCGCCGCGAGTTCTCCTGCCGGCGTCGTTAGAGCCGCGCCGTCCGTCGCCCCGGCCCCGCCCTCATCTCCCCGCCGTCCGCTCCGGCAGCTTCGACAGCAGGACCTCCACCGCCTTCTCGAGCTGCTGGTCCCTTCCCGCGGTCTCCAGCGCCGGGTCGTTGTCCACCATGTGGTCCGGATCGAGGTGGTTGTTCTCGGCCAGCTTGCCGTCCTTGCCGGTGTAGCCGACTTGGGGGATCCCGAAGGTCAGGGCGCGGTTGGGAAGCCGCTCCCACCAGACCGAGGTGCACGTGCCCGGCACCTGCATCCCCACGGTCTCCCCGAGCCCCAGCGCCTTGTAGGCCACCGGGAAGCAGTGGGCGTCGGAGTAGTTCCCCTCGTTCATCACCACGATGGAGGGCCTGGTCCAGCGGGTGCCGGGCTCGGCGCCGAGGTTCCTGCCTCGCGGCACTGCCTGGTAGTACACCTGCCCGGACAGGAACACGGTCAGAGCGTCGACCAGGTTCCCGCCTCCGTTGAACCGGGTGTCCAGGATGATCCCTTCCTTGTCCACGGCGCGTCCGAAGATCTCCTCGAAGATCTCGCGGTAGGCCCCGTCGTTCATGCCCCGGATGTGGGCATACCCCAGCCTGCCGCCCGACAGCCGCTCCACCTCGGCCCGGCGCGACCGGGCCCATCGCAGGTAGAGGAGCCGCTGCTGATCCCCCCAGGAGATGGGCCGCACGGTCTCCTGCCAGCGGTCCTTCGCTTCCGGCTCGAGAAGCCCCAGCCTCACCGGCTGGCCGGCCTTGTGGTTGAGCAGGGCGTTCCACTCGGAGCCCGCCTCGATGACCGCTCCGTCGATCGACTCGATCACGGTGCCGGCCTTGATCCGTGTGCCGGTCTGCTGGAGGGGCGATCCCTCGATGACTTCCAGGATGCGGACGCCGGCGCCGCGGTGCGCCGGATCCGGGAAGACGGCCAGCGCCGCCGTGGCGTCGGCGTCGGGGCGGGCCGGACGGTAGCGGCCGCCGGTGTGCGAGGCGTTCAGCTCCCCCTGCATCTCCGAGATCAGCTCGGCGAAGTCGCGGTCATTGTCGATGTGCGGGAGGAAGCGCGCGTAGGCCTCCTTCATCCCCTTCCAGTCCACGCCGTGCAAGTCGGCGACGTAGAACTTCTTGAGCGTCTGGCGCCAGATGTGCTCGAAGAAGTGCGCCCGCTCGGCCGCGGCGTTCAGCTCCATCCTGGCCGAGGCCTTGATGGGGGTGCTCTTGCCCGACTCCAGGTCGACCGTCATGAGCCGGTCATCGGCCAGGATGAAGGCCTTCTTGCCTTCCTTGTCCAGCCGCAAGTCGGCGGTCCGCTCGGCGTCGAGCTTGGCGACCAGCTTGATCTCCTTCTTGCGCGGCGTGTAGGCCCACAGGTCGTAGCCCTTCTCGAACCGGGCCAGATAGACGAGCTTCTCCCGGTCGGGTGTCAGCGCGGCCGCGGACAGGTCGGCCGAGTGCATGGAGAGCCGGACGGTGCGGTCCTCGATGTGATCCAGCTCCAGCTTGACCGGCTCGGGAAGCTCCGGGTCCTTCGAGCCGTCGGTCTTGCCCGCTTCCTTCTCCTTCGCCTCCGGGCCCTTGTCCTTCGTCTTGTCCGCCTCTTTCTCCCGGGCCAGGAGTTGATCGAAGGCCGCCTGATCCAGCTTGTGGCGGTCCCAGGCCTTGCGGGTCAGGAAGGCGGCGAAGACGTCCGACTCCCGCGACCAGCCGGCGTGGCTGCGGGCGCCGTGCCGGTCGGTCCTCCACAGGAGCACCTCCCCCTTGCCGGCCCACCACGGTCTCTCGTCCTCGTAGCCGCTGCGGGTGATGTTCACCAGCTCCCCCGCCCCGGAGGAGAGGATGAGACCGACCTCGTTGGACCACCGGGTCGGGCTCAGGTAGTTCACCGCGAACCACTGGCCGTCGGGCGACCAGTCGTAGGACTGATCTCCGTCGATGTACGAGTAGTTCAGGTCGCCGGAGAGGATGGTGCGACTCCTGCCGGTGGCCAGGTTGACGACCTTGAGCGTGGTGCGCTCCTCGAGGTAGGCGACCTCCTTGCCGTCGGGGGAGAAGCGGGGCTGGAACTCCTCCGCCTCGGTGGCCACCACAGGGCTCTCCTTGAACGCCGTGGCGTTGAAGAAGTCCGGCTCGTTCTCGTCGGTGCGGTCCAGACGGTAGATGTTCCAGGATCCGTCACGCTCAGAGGCGTAGAGCAGGCTCTTGCCGTCTGGAGAGAAGCTGAGCGACCTTTCCTGCTCGGGGGTGGTGGTCAGCCTGCGGCTTGTCCCGAACTCGACGGAGGCGGCGTGGACCTCGCCCCTGGCGACGAAGGCGATCTCCTTGCCGTCGGGGGACTCGGCGAACTCCGAGATCTCCGAGGTCGCGTCGATCCGCTCGGTGCCGTTGGTCCGGCGATCGGCCGCCGCCGTCACGGCGAGCCGGCGGCTCTCCTTCGCTCCGGCGGGCCGGACCCACAGGGCACCGTCCCACGCGTAGCAGAGGTCCCCTGCCTTCGAGGCGCTCAGGAACCGCACCGGATGGACCTTGTGACCGGTCACCTGGACGGCCCCGCGGGGGTCGTCCAGGCTCATGCGCCACACGTTGAAGGTGCCGCTTCGCTCGGAGAGATAGAACAGCGACGTCTCGCCGGGCCCCCACACCGGCTGGCGGTCGTCGTACCCGAGGTCGGTCAACCGGGTGTGCCGGCCGGACCCGGCGTCCCAGATCCAGACATCGCGCGCGAAGGAGGAGTTGTCATGCTTGCGCCACTCCATCTCGTACCCCTTGTGGTCGGAGTAGGCGAGTCTCCTGCCCGCCGAGTCGAACACGGCGTAGGGGGCCGGGGTGCTCAGGACCTGCTCGGGCAGGCCTCCGGTGAGCGCGACCTTGTAGAGCTCCGGCTGCGCCCCGGTGGGGACCTGCACGTTGGTGGCGCTGTCCAGCCGCGAGGAGCTGAACAGCACGCTCTTCCCGTCGGGAGTGAAGCTGGTCGGGATCTCGTCCACGGAGTGCAGCGTCAGCCGCGTGGAGTCCCCTCCCGAAGCCGGCATGACGAAGACGTCGAAGTTGCCGTGGCGGTCCGAGGCGAAGGCGATGGTCCGGCCGTCGGGGGACCAGACGGGGTGGGTGTCGTACGCCGCATGCACGGTGAGAAGAGAGGCGGCGCCGCCTCCGGACGGGACGCTCCAAAGGTCTCCCCGGTGGCTGAAGACGATGGTCTTGCCATCCGGAGAGATCGCCGGCTGGCGCAGCCAGAGCGCCTCGCCGGCGGCGCCGGCCGCCGGCATGAACAACGTCACGAGAAGTCCAAGGGTCCATCTGCCCAGAGAATCGCCTCGCATGATCCGGCTCCGCCTCCACTCCATGAGGACATCGTTCCTGCCCACGCCGGCGCCCCGGCCGCACGTGGGCGAAAGCCGTCAGTTTACTCCGGGCCGGCCGGTCTTTCCCCGGCGGGTCGCCCGCCGATTCGCTAAAGCGCCGGACGCGGTCAGCGGGACGAGAGGTCCACCGGCCCCAGGTGGCGGTCGAGCCAGTCGAGCGTCTCGCGGGCGACCTCCTGCATGCGCGGCGGGACGTGACCTCCATCGAAGACGTGATGGCGCTTCTCTCCGTCCGGAAGAGGCAGAAGACGGAACAGCGGACGCTGCGAGGCCTCGAGGGGGAAGATGAAGTCGTGGGTACCGTTGATCATCAGTATGGGGACCCTGGCGCGGGGCGCGAAGTGGAAGGGATCGGCTTCCGGCGGCTCCTCTTCGGTGCTGAGACCGCCCCCCACCAGGACCATGGCCCGGATGCGCGGCTCCACGGCGGCGAAGATCGGTCCGACCCCCGCCCCCATGCTCAGGCCGTGGTAGGCGATCCGCCCGGCCTCGATGTCGGGCCGGCTCTGGAGATAGTCCAGGGAGCGCCCCACCTCCTTGGACCACTGGATGACCAGGTCCCGCCATGCGTTGAGACCGCCCCCTCCGGCCGGCAGGCGGCGCTCGAAGGTCCCCTTGTAGCTGGGGAAGAGCACCGCCCGGCCGCTGCGCACCAGGAAGGCGAACTGACGCGTGCCGGCGTCGCGCACCGAGTGCAGCCGGCGGGCGCTGCCCGGGGGAAAGTAGAGGACCGCCTGGTAGGGAGGGTTGACGCTCTTCGGGAGGTAGAGGGTCGCCGGGATCCTCTCCCCTCCGGCGGCGCCGGCGTAGCTGATGTGCTCCTCCGTCCAGAACTCGGAGACCTTGTCCACGGATTCCAGGCGTGCGTCGATCGGCCCCGGGTCGTAGCGATGCAGGCCGCGGTAGGCCTCGAACACCGCGTCCTCCACCGGCACCCTTGTCGAGTAGTCGGGGAAGACCGTCTCGATGGGACCGAGGGTCTCCTGGGAAGGGCCGTCCGGGTAGAGAGCGCAGCGGAAGCCCTGGATGGGGCTGCGATCGAACGGATCGAGCGCGTCGGGTCCCGTGAAGAGGTAGGTCGGGTCGCTCCAGGCCCCGCCCAGGCTGTAGCGCCTGGGGCCGGCCGCGTTGAAGGCCCACTCCCGCACGTTGCCGGCCATGTCGTGGGCTCCCCACGGTGAGAGCCCCTCGTTGCTCCCCACCGTCGCGGGGCCTTCGCCGCTGAAGTTGCTGAAGACGACGATCCCCGAGAAGATGTCGTCGGCCCCCGCGGCTCGGAACCAGTGATGGAAGGTGGGCAGGCTCTTGCCGGCGAACTGGGCGTAGGCCGCCGCCTCGTACCAGCTCACCCCGGACACGGGGTGGTCAGCCTGCCCGGGCGGATGATCGCCCAGCTCCCATGTGGACGGCCCGGGGCGGCCGGTGGCGTCGCGCAGCCCGGCCATGGCCTCCTGGAAGCTCAACGTCCGCCCGTTGCGCACGAAGGGATGCTTCCAGTACCTGGGGTCGCCGTATCCCCCTTGATCCACGAACTGCTTGAACTGGCGGTTGGTCACCTCGAAGCGATCGAGCCAGTAGTCCTGAAGCTCGCCGGCGCGGGCGTTGCGGTAGGCGTACTGCCCCCCAGGCACCCGGATCATTCCGGGCGGAGCCTCTCCCACCGGCACCAGCTTGAGCGACGGGGGGAGTCGTCCCGGATTGAACACGAGGTGAACCGGCTCGTAGCCCTCCAGCGCGATCCTCCATCGGAGCTGGCCGAAGGGGACCCGGGCCTCCTTCAGAGGGGTCCGGCCCGCCGGCACCCAGTCGGCGGCCGGATCCCCGTAGGAGCGGAACGACACCTCGGCCCCCGCCGGCTCCGTGGCCAGGGACACCGGCACGGCGACGTCGCGCCAGAGCTTGTCGAAGGCGGGGTCGCCCGACAGCACCGGCAGCACCTGGAGCGCCAGGCGGAAGGCGGCCACCGCCTGGTCGTTCTCGGCCAGGCGGGCGATCTCGGGCATCGCCGTGCGGCGCGCCCACCGCTCGCGGGCCATCAGCCGCCACATCCAGCCCGAGAGCGCGACCGCTCCGGCCAGAGCCAGCAGCGCCGGCACCAGGATCAGCGGGCGGAGCCTGCGGCGCCCGGCTCCCGCCGTCGCCGGCGCCGAGCTCGCTTCCAGGGCTGCGGCCAGCGCTGCGGCGTCCGGGTAGCGTTCCGCCGGATCCTTGCGGAGGCAGCGGGACACGATCTCCTGGATCTCTGTCCCGATCTCCGGCCTCACGCTCCGGATGGGGGCCGGATCGTCGCGCAGGATGGCGGCGAGGGTCTCGGCGTGGGATTGCCCCGCCACCGCCCGGCGCCCGGTGAGCATCTCGTACAGGACCAGGCCGAAGGCATAGACGTCGGTGCGGGGATCCACCGGGCTTCCCGTCGCCTGCTCCGGGGACATGTAGGCCGGGGTCCCCACCATGACGTCCGTGGCCGTCTGTGAGTCCGGGCGCACCGTGGGCGCCGCGCTCACGCCCGCCCCGGAGGCCGGCTCCTGGACGACCTTGGCCAGGCCGAAATCGAGGAGCTTGGCTCCGACCGGCGTGATCATGACGTTGCCAGGCTTGAGGTCGCGGTGGACGATGCCATGACGGTGGGCCGCGTCGAGGGCGCGCGCGACGGCGGCCGCGTGCCGCAGCGCCTCGTCCAGCGGCAGCGGCCCCCGCTGGAGCCGCGCGGCCAGCGTCTCTCCCTCCAGGTGCTCCATCACCAGGTAGTCGATCCCATCCTGGTGGCCGACGTCGTGGAGCGTGCAGATGTGAGGGTGGGAGAGCGCCGAGATGGCCCGGGCTTCGCGCTCCAGCCGCTGCCGCCGCCCCGGATCCTGCAGCAGCCTCTCGGGCAGCACCTTGACTGCGACCAGGCGATCGAGCCGGGTGTCCCTGGCCCGGTAGACCTCTCCCATCCCTCCTGTCCCGGCAAGGGAGAGGATCTCGTAGCGTCCGAGCCTGGAGCCGGGGAGAAGCGCCATCGGGCGGCGATTCTAGCACCGCCCGGCAGGATCCCAGCCGGGTTCAGCGCGGCGGGCGGACTCCGGAGCTCACCGAGCGCCGCTCCGAGCACCGACGCACTCCGCGGCCAGCGCGGCGGCTGTGCGGTGGCCGAGCCGGCTGAAGTGAGTGTCGCCTCCGGGCAGATAGAGGCTGGCCGGATCGCGGCGCCACGCCGTCGCGAACCCCTCCACCAGGTCGCAGCAGTCGAGCCCGCGCTGCGTGCACCCCTCGGCCAGCCTCCGGTTGTAGAGGCGCAGGTCGAACTCGGCGGGGTCGAGGCCCCAGCGCCGGACCAGGAACTCCCAGTCCGGTGTCTGCACCTGGTAGCGCTGCGGGTGGACGACCACCAGGAAACGCGCTCCTCCTCTTCGCGCCGCCTCCTCCATGGCGTCGAGCAGATCCAGGAGCGCCGCGTGCATCGCCTCCACCGGCCCGCCGCCCGGCCGGTAGAAGAGACCCAGATTGGAAGCCCCGTCGATGAGGCGCTTGCGACCGTCCGCCTGTTCGTAGGCCGAGGCGTAGCCGGGCATGTCGGCCGGCCGATGCCTGCCATCGAGCGCCGGCGCGAGGAGGCCGTGGAGCAGGCGGAACCGCAGCAGCTTCCTTGCCAGGACCGCGGCCGGCTCCACGAGCGAGGACGAGGGGGACCCGGCGCGGGGGTAGGCGAACCAGGAGAAGCGATCCCAGGCGCTGGGAACCGAGGGGTCGAAGCCGGGGTTCGGCTCCAGGCGTCCTTCCCTGAGATGAAAGAGCCGATCCGGCCCGAGGAACTGCTCGGCCTGCATCGCGTCGTTGCCCGACAGGCCGTACACGATCAGGTGCGGCCGGAACGACAGGCCGTGTTCTTGCAGGTAGAGCAGGCCGTAGGCGGGATCGGAGACCTCGGCGTTGAGGACCCGGACGCTGCGCCCCGGCGGCAGCAGGGATGAGATCTCCTTTTCCAGCAGCGATCCGAAGAACTCCTCCTGGTCGGCGCAGTAGCCGGTGGAGAAGGAGTCCCCGAGGCTCAGGATCCTGTGCTCGCCGGCAGAGGGCTCCGCCGGGACGTCCTGCACGTTGCGGAATCCGTGCCGATCGGTCGCCAGGCGGGCCCCGGTGCGGTACTCGGGCGCCCGCATCAGCACGTCGAGCCGCGGCCGCAGCCTTCCTCCCTCTCCTAGGAATGGAGGCTCTTTCGGAAAGAGCGTGGCGAAGGTGGCGTCGTCCCCCCACACGACGAGAGCCGGCCGTGAGAGCGCGCCGGGAAGCTCGACGGCGAAGAGCGCGATCCCCGCGGCGGCCGCCACGCCGCCGGCGAGCAGCGGCTCCACGGCGCCGGTGAGGCGGCCCAGCAGCGCCAGCAGGACGAGCGGCACCAGCACCATCATGCCGACGCTGACCAGCTCGTCGGCGATCCGGAAGGCCCAGAACCAGCCGGCGGCGAGCGTCGCCGCGGCGGTGGTCCAGAGAGCCGGGGCCGGGATGGGCCCGGAGGACCGGCGGCGGCCGCGCGGCACCCCGCGGCCGGCCGCCACCAGCGCCACGGCCAGGGCCGCGTACGGCGCGATCACGCCCAGCCAGTAGCGGGTCGAATAGGGGCCGAGCGCCGCTCCCTCCGACCTGTACTTGAAGACGAAGACGCCGGCCAGAACGAGAAAGAGGAGGCCGGCCAGCCGGTGCGTGCGCCGGATCAGCGCCTGGGGAGAGGACGGCTCGGTCGGCATCGGCGCACAGAATAAGGAGGATCGCGAGCCGGGTCCACCCCGCAGGGCGCCGCGCCAAGACCGCTTGAGCTCAGAGCGTCCTGGGCGTAGGCTGTCGGTTTCTGGATGGAAGAAGCCTTCACCAAGCGATCGTTCAGCTCTGCTGAGCGGACGGAGGGAGCCGATGGCGCACATCGTCGGGATCGCGGGGAGCCTCAGGAAGGGTTCGTTCAACGCGGCGCTGCTGAGGGCGGCCGCCGAGGCCGCGCCACGGGGGAGCCGGGTGGAGATCGCGGCCATCGCCGGCATCCCGCTCTACGACGGCGACCTGGAAGCCGGTGGAGGGATCCCCGAGCCGGTCACGAAGCTCAAGGAGACGATCGCCGCGGCCGGCGGGCTGCTCCTGGTCACCCCCGAATACAACAACTCCATCCCGGGCGTCTTCAAGAACGCCATCGACTGGCTGAGCCGTCCTCCGAAGGACATCTCCCGGATCTTCGGCGACCGGCCCACCGCGGTGATCGGGGCGACGCCGGGGCAGGGAGGCACGCGGCTGTCGCAAGCCGCGTGGCTGCCGGTCCTGCGGACGCTCGGCGCGCGGGCCTGGTCCGGCAAGCAGCTCTACGTGGGCGGCGCCGGCAAAGTGTTCGACGAGGCCGGACGCCTTGTGGACGAAGCTCTCCGCAAGCGCCTGGCTGAGTTCATGGCCGGCTTCGCCGCGTTCGTTGACGGCTCGCGTTCAGAGCGCTGAGGCGGCGCCGGACGGAGCCAGCACGAGGTCCACGTGGTGCCGCTCCCCACGGACGCGGCCGATCGCCTCGCGAGGCGAGGCCGGCGACAGGTCCCCTCCCGGCTCCTCCAGGATCGAGCAGGAGTACCCCTTCCGGTGGAGGCTGCCGAGGAACTCTTCCGGATCCGCCCCGCCGATGTCGCGCAGGTTCGACGGAGCCAGCTCGGTCAGGATGACCGGGCGGTGCCGCAGGATCGAGCGCTCCATCCCCGCCAGAGCCCGGGGCTCGAACCCCTCCACGTCGATCTTGATCAAGTCGAGCCTCGGCAGGTCGAAGTGGTCGTCGAAGCGGCGGGCGGAGACAGCGGTGAAGCGGGGCCGCGGTCCGTGGACCAGAGTCGCCAGATGCTCGCGGCTGTCGTGGGTGAACCGGGCCCCCGAGTTGCCGGGATTGCCGAGATCGGACAGGACGAGCTGTCCGTCCGCGTCGGACAGGGCCGTCTCGAACACATCCACCGGCGGCCTCGGCTCTCGCAGCGCCAGGCTGGTCCGGATCAGCGCCGCGTTGCGCGGGTCGGGCTCGAAGGCCAGCACGCGTCCACCGGGCCCCACCCGGCAGGCGGCGTGCAGGGAATGGAAGCCGATGTTCGCCCCCACGTCCACCACCGTCATCCCCGGGCGCAGGAACCGGGCGTAGAAGGCCGCGATGTGCGGCTCCCAGGCCCCCGCGGCCAGGACCTCCTGTCCCACCACCAGGTCGGCGGCGTCCACGGCCAGGGTGAACAGCCCGTCCATCGCCGGAGCCAGCACGGTGAGGCCGCCCTCCGGCTGCCTTCCGTCGCCCAGGCTCCTCAGGATGTGCCCGCGCGCCGTCTTGCGGAAGCCGAGCAGCCGCACCTGCCCGCGCAGGGCCTCCTTTTCCTGCCCCAGCAGCCCGCGTCCCGCCACCAGGCGCGAGACCACGTCCAGAAGGACCATTCTCCCGAGCACGCCGGGCCTTCCCATGGCCGCCTCGCCTCCGGGCATCAGTGGGCGGCCGCGTCCTTCAGCGCCTGGATGTCGATCTTCCCCATCTGCATCATCGCTTCCATGACGCGGCGCGCTTTCGCCTGGTCCTTGTCCGTGAGGAGCTCGGTAAGGACCGTCGGGATGATCTGCCACGACAGACCGTACTTGTCCTTCAGCCATCCGCACGGCTGCGTTTCGCCTCCGGAGGAGAGCCTCTCCCAGTAGGTGTCCACCTCCTGCTGGCTCCGGCAGTGCACGACGAACGAGACGGCGGGGGAGAAGGTGAAGTGCGGCCCACCGTTGAGGGCGGTGAAGGGCTGGCCGTCCAGCTCGAAGGCCACCGTCATGACCGACCCTTTGGGTCCCGGCCCCGCCTCGCCGTAGCGGGCCACGGAGACGATCCTGGAGTTGGGGAAGATCGACGTGTAGTGCTTCGCGGCCTGCTCGGCCTGGTCGCTGAACCAGAGGAAAGGGGTGATCCTGGTGGTCATCTCCGCTCCTTGTCGTGGCCGCCCATCCGGCGCCATGGGCGCGCCGGCGCCGGCCGGCGGGGAGGACAGGAGGGCGCCCGAACCGGCCGAGAGCCGGCCCGGGCGCCCCCGGAGGGCTACTTCTTGCTGTAGGTGATCTCCATCATCTTGAATTCCTTGCCGGCCTTGTCGGGCGCGTGCATCTCGAAGACCTCGGTGGTGGGGCTCGTCCAGCGAGTGGTCATGCGGGCCGTGACCGGGCCCTTCTTGACCGGGTCGTTCCAGCTCCCGGTGAACGTGCAATTCTTGCCCGCGGCGTCGCAGGTCCCCTGGCTCACCATGATCCCGGTGGACATCGAGTCGGTCCAGGTGGACCAGTACTTGCCGGTCACGTTGTCGTAGCCGGTCATGCCGCGGCCCGTGAAGGGCATCCCCATCATCGAGGAGCTCACTTCCTCGACCAGCACACGCCCGTCCAGGATCATGGTCCTCTTCGCCGTGCCGGTGTCCTCCATGGCGGGGCCTCCCGGCTCGTGCCAGGACTTGATCTTGAGATCGTAGTCGCCTGCTGTGGCCGCCAGGGCCTGGTGCTGAGGGCCCGGCGTCCCGGCCTTCATGTACGCTTCCATCTCAGCCTGCTGCTCGGGGGTCATCTGGGGCTGCTGCTGGCTGCCCGACTGCGCCGCGAGCGGCGCGGCCGCCAGGACGATCGCCGCGGCCGAAACGGCCGAGCGCACGAGCTTGTGCATCGCAATGCCTCCTCATCAATGGACGGGGTTGACGATCCGGAGATCGCGGGCGGCAGTATACCCCGGAGGAAGGCCGCCGGGTTCCGGCGTCAAGGGCCCGAAAGCGGGCCGGCCTCCCTCGCTTTGGGAACCAAGGGAAAGCCCGCGTCGGTCCAGGCCCGCCAGCCGCCTTTCAGAGCGACGGCGTGCGGCCACCCCCGCTTTCTCAGCTCGAGCGCCACACGGGCGCTCGTGGCCTCGGCCGGTCAGGCGCAGAGCACGGCGATGACCGCCTCGCGGGAGAGCCGGAGCCTGGCGGCGTCGGACACCGGCCGATCGGGGTCGAGCCGGACGGCCCCCTCGGGAGCCAGGTCGCTCTCCTGGAAGGAACGGTGGCTGCGCGCGTCGGCCACCACCAGAGGGCGCCCCTGCCTGCGCAGGGAGGCCACCGTGGCCGTGTCGATGACGGCGCCGGCCCCCGGCTCGGTGGAGCCGGCGTCTTCGCCCTCCGCGCCTCCGGGACCGGCGGGAGCCGTCTCCGGCCTGTCCGGCCGGGCGCGGCGCCCCAGCAGCACCCTCGGCGACAGCCCGTGCAGCACGATGGAGATCAGCACGACCAGACAGCAGACCTGCACCAGCTCCCCTGCCCCCGGCACGCCGGCGATCACCGGCAGCAGCATCAGCAGCAGCGAGCTCAGACCGCGCGGCCCGAACCAGGCGATCAGGAGCCGCTCGCGCCAGGACAGGGCCCGGGCCGGCCACAGGGCGGGGAGGAAGGCGAGCGGCCGCAGGAGGAAGACCAGCGCGGCGAACAGCAGGGTGAGGGGGGTGATGACTCCCAGGCCGCTCCAGATCAGGGAGGTCCCGAACAGCACGAAGGTGAACAGCAGCGCCATCTCGGCCGTCGTCTCGCCGTACTCCAGGAAGCAGTCGCACAGCTCCACGTCCAGAATGGCGATGGTGAGACCCGCGGTGAAGGCGGCCAGGAAGCCGCTCCCGTGAACCGTCTCGGCCGCGGCGAAGGCGGCGAAGGCGATCCCCAGCGAGTAGAGGGACTCGTAGTCGCGCCGGATTCCCATCCGCTTTCTGACCAGCTCCAGCGCCGCCACGCCCAGCAGTCCTACCAGGACGCCGGCCGCCGGGCCCAGCACGAAGTTGTCCAGCACCACCCGCGCGCCGCTCTCCGCAGGGCCTTCCCCCGATCCTGCGGCGACGGACAGGGCCACCAGGACCACCGGCAAGAGGGCCGCGTCGTTCATCCCCGACTCCAGTCGCAGCGCCTGCCGCACGCTCCCCCCCAGGCGCCGGTCCTTGAGCAGCCCCCGCAGCAGCACCGGATCGGTGGAGGCCAGCGCGGCCCCCAGCATGGCCGCCTGGGCCGGGGGGATGTCCAGGATGAAGTGTCCGGCCAGCGCGATGAAGCCGGCGGAGGCGAGAGTGCCCGGCCCCAGGACCAGCGCGGCGAGCACCTTGTGCCGGCGCAGCTCCCCCAGATTGATGGACAGGGCGTCGGTGAAGAGCACCAGCGCCAGGCTCAGGGTGGCGACGATGTGCAGGAGCGGTGACTGCAGGCCGGCGTCGATCAGCCCCAGGCCCATCGGGCCGATGATCGCCCCCAGGCCCAGGAAGACGGCCACGTGCGGGACACCGGTCCTCTCGATGACGCCCGACAGCAGGGCCGACACCATGATGACCGCCCCGGTGAGGCCGACCATCGAGACGAACAGGTGCAGCGTGCCCAGGTCCATGGCGGGGTCATTCTAACGTTCATAGAAAGTCCGTGGTGAGGGACTTTTTATGAAGCCCGAGGCCGTGGAACAGGCCCTGGCTCCTGCGATCGCGCCGGCCGCCGCCTGGCCCTTGTCTTGCTTTCCCTGCGACGGCCCGGGTGCCGGAAGGGGGGGATGCATGTTCAGCAGAGCGCGCGCGTTGGTCCTGGGGATCTCGATGGTGATCATGGCGGCCTCGGCCGCCCAGGCGGGCGGGGCCTGGGTCCCCGGCAGGGGGGACGGAGACATCACCTTCGGCTACAGCCGCAAGCGGGCCGACTACTCCTGGAACCCCGACGGCAGGACGGTCGCCAACAACAGCGTCCACGATTTCCGGTACGGCTACATGAACGGCGAGCTGGGGTTCGGCCACAATCTCTCCATGACCTACTCGGTGCTCTACCTCAACGGCTACGAAGGGGCGACGGAGAACCTGGAGAACAACCGCGGCACGTCGGAGCTGTTCCTGGGCCTGAAGTACGGCCTTCCCCAGCAGGGGAGCTGGCCGATGGCCGTCGCGCTCAACATCCGCACCTCGATCCTCTACGACCAGTACGGCACCTACGATCGCGGGCTCTTCCTCCCCGACGAGGACGACCTCGACGGGGACGGTGACGACGAGGAAGCGGTGGAAAACGGCGTCAACTCCGAGTGGAGGGGGCTGCTGGGCGAGGACTACGGGCTGAAGTTCCTGGCCAGCCGGAACCTCTTCGATCACGGCTGGCTCAACCTGGAGATCGGCTACACCTACCGCACGGGCAACCTGGCCGACGAGGTGCCGATCTACGCTGAGGCGGGATTCCCCTCGGGGTGGGCCCCGATGTATCTCAAGGGAGCGGTCAGCCACGTCCAGAGCGTGGGGAACAACTCCGAGACCAGGCGCTACGACGACCGGTTCGGCTGCTCGCCGAACAACTGCTTCCCCGACGCCAGCAGGACGGTCCTCACCGGCGGCTTCTTCTTCAACCTGGGCCCGGGCCAGATCTGGTACGCCGAGGCGGGCTACAACCACTGGGTCTGGGGCGAGTCCACCCGCAAGTACGGCGAGCCGTACGTGACGCTCGGCCGCAGGTTCTGAGAGCCTCCCGTCAGTCGGCGGGAGCTCGCGGCGGCAGGTGCTGCGCGTTGTAAACGCTGCCGACGACGATGGGTTGATCGGGGTCCCCTTCCAGGAACGACACGATCACCTCCGTGCCGATGCGCGGAGCGATCAGGAGCCCCGCTTCCTGCCCGGCGTGCAGAGCCCCGATCCGCACCCAGCACGAGGTCTCCTCGCCGGCGCGGCCTTCGCGGTCCCAGTGGAAGCGCACCTTCACCCGGCCGTACTTGTCGGTGAAGATCTCCTGGCCGGGAGGTCCCACCACGATGGCGGTCTGGGTCCCCGGCACGATCGGCTTGCGCGTGACCCGCTCGGGGCGGTAGGGGAGCCCGGCGGGGATGCACTCGAACTGGTTGGAGTAGACGCCGGCCGTCCCGCCCTGCGCGGCCCGCGCCGCGTGCCGCACCCCGGTGAGCACGTACGGGCCGTTGCCGTCGAAGTGCCGGGTGAGCTGGAAGCGGTGCCCGGGCACGAAGGCCGGGGACGTGGACGCGCCCTGGATGACGAGCGCGCGGGCGGCCTGCTCCTGCATCCGTATCTCCGCCGTGCGCTGGGCATCGTCGAAGACCTTGGCGAGCTCGGCCGGACGCTCGGCTCCGCCCTGGTCCACGCCGTCGAAGCGCTGCGCGTACTCGCCGGGGTAGTCGTAGATCTCCAGGTTCGGCGCGCCCCCGGCGGTCAGGTCGTGGATCACCTGTCCCGCCGCGACCGACGGCTGGATGGCCGCCGTCGCCTCCAGGTTCTGTCCCGGCAGCTCGAAGGTGTGGTCCCAGAGCACGACTTTGCCGGGCCGGATCTCCTGCACCTTGTTCCAGGACTGGATGGCGCCAGGGGGGTCGAAGAGCTGCCTCGGAACATAGGGGAAGAACCCGGGCAGATCCGGATGACCCTGTGGCGTGTTGCCCAGGACCATGGTGTGGCCGTTCTCGTCGTGGCGGAAGAAGTACCAGATACCCTCCTCCTCCATCAGCCGGCTCGCGAACTGGAAGTCGGTCTCCCTGTACTGCACCACATGGTCGCGGGGCTGGAAGGTCCCCGTCAGCCTCGACTCCACGGCCAGACCGCCCGGAGTCTGCCCCAGGACCGCCTCCAGGATCCCGGGCACCGTCGCCTCCTGGAAGATCCGGCTGCGTGCGTTGCGCGTGAGCAGCCAGAGGCTGGGCACCACCTCGGCGCGGTACCGCCCGGGGCCGGACTGCGCGAAGCGGCTGCAGAGGCCGTGGACGTGGCGGGTCCGGCCGTTGGGCAAGGCGATGGTGACGCGCAGCTCCCTGCCCAGGACGGCCTCGGCCGCCACCGGGACGCCGCCGGCCGACGCCAGGTCGAGCTCGAAGGCGTAGAGGGAGGAGATCCTCTCGGTCCCCTGGAGCCCCTCCACCACCAGCGACTCGGCTCCGGCCGGGGCGGCGAGCGAGAGGAGGATCCGAGGCTGCGCGGCGAGGAGGTCGTCCCCCTCGACGCGGACGTCCGCCGCGGCGAGAGCGCACGGCGCCTGCAGGGCGGCGAGCGCCGCGAGCACGACGAGGACCTCGTTGGCGAGTCGCATGAGACACCTCCGTTGATTCGGAGCCGCCGCCGGGCCTGGCTGCGCCGCGGCCCGTCGCGGCCGGGTAGCTTCGAGGGGACGGAGCGATTCTGAGCCGGGTGCCCGGCCGCGGTCAAGCGAAAAGCCGCCGGCCCGGCGGGACAAGGGCTCGCGCAGGCGGGCGGCGTGTGCGAAGGTGGGGCGGCGGGGCCTCCGTCCCGCCAGGGAGGGGATCGCGCCGATGAGGCCGGCCGGCGTCCTGAAGCGCGCTCTGCGGCTCGCCGCCGCGCTGCTGGCTTTGGCGGCCGCCGCGGCCGTGGCGGCGGCCGGCTACGGATGGCTGCGGGCGCCGGCCCTGGCCGCGCGCGAGATGGCGCTGGCTCCGGATCCGCTCGAGGCCGGCGATCTGCCGCCGGACTGGATCGACGCGCTGCTGCAAGTCGAGGACCCTACGTTTCTCGATCACCACGGCATCGACCTGACCACCCCCGGCGCGGGGATGACCACCCTCACGCAGGGGTTGGCCAAGTTCCTCTACTTCGACTCGTTCCGCCCGGGGCTGGCCAAGATCCCCCAGTCGCTCTTCGCCCTGGGACTCGACGCACGTCTGGACAAGGACCGGCAGCTCGCCCTCTTTCTCAACCGATCGTACATGGGGACGATCGAAGGCAGGGCGGTCCGCGGCTTCCAGGAGGCAGCGCGCGCCTATTTCGGCCGCCCGGCGCCGAAGCTGGACAAACGGGAATGGCTGGCCTTGGTGGCGATGTGCGCCGGCCCCGACGCCTACAACGTGGCGGCACGGCCGGACCACAACCGGCGGCGCGTGGCCCGGATCGAGCGGCTGCTGGCGGGGAGCTGCCGCCCGTCGGGAGTGCGCGACGTGCACTACGAGGACTGCGACTGACGCCGGAGTCAGCGGCGCGCGCGCTTCAGCAGGACCACGTCGCCCGATCGAGAGAACGTGACCACGGCGAGACGCGTCCCGCCGGGAGACCAGGCGAAATCCTGGATTTCCCTTCCCTCGAAGCGAGCGAGGAGACGGGAATCCCCTCCCGCCACCGGCACGCTCCTCAGCTCGTCGCCTCCCTGCGCGGACGCCAGGTAGATGAGCGAGCGCCCGTCGGGAGCGAACCGGACCATCTTGCTCTGGGGAGGGATGTGCTCGATCACCCGCGGCTCTCCCCCGGATGTCGGCACCAGTGCGGCGCGACCCGCCCCCGCGGAGTCGAACACGTAGCAGAGCGCCTCGCGGCCGTCCCGAGAGACGGAGGTGCACCAGGTCGTCCCTTCCCGCAGCTCCACCGGAGCCGAGGCCCCGGCAGGCAGCTTCATGAGCCGGATGGTGTCAAGCGCGGAGGTGTAGACGATCGAGCCGTCGAGGCCGACCGAAGGAAAGTAATCGAAGTCGCCTCGCGTGAGCTGCTCGGTCTTCCCCGTGTCGGCGTCGAGCCGCCAGAGGTTGAGGCGCGGACCGTCCCACTTCCCCACCACGATCGTCCGGCCGTCGGGGCTCACCGCCGGCGCTTCGTGAAGGGGGCCGGCGGTCAGCGCCCGGGATGCCCGTGAGCCGGCGTCGGTCAGGTGGATCTGCTGATCGTCGCCCTGGACCATGGTGTGGACGATCCGATCCTCGGAGAGCCAGGCCAGGCCGGCGAGACCGGCCCTGGCCGCGGCGATAGGGTACAGGACGCTGAAGCCCTGGGGCACCCCGTCCCGGGCCGGCGCCACCTCGATCCCCGCCTGCCGCTCGACCTGCACCGCCGCCACCGTCGAGCCGTCGGCGGTCACCGACGGACTGGAGTAGGAGTTCAGGTCCCGGGTGATGGGGACCGCCTCCCCGTTCGTGGAGAGCTCCCAGATCTGGTTCACCGCCCCCTGGTTGGCCGGCCGATCGGAGCCGGTCACCAGCAGCCCTGCACCCCCCGGCATCCAGGCCAGGCCCCCGAAGGACTTCAGCGAGGCGACGGGGAGGGCACGCTCGGCGCCGGACTCCGGATCCATCAGCACGATCTCCTGAGGCTGCCCGAAGCGGTGGCTGATCACGGCCATCGAGCGCCCGTCGGAGGACCACTCGCCGGCCGAGTCGAAGTGATCTCTTCCCCGGCGCGAGGACAACTCGCGGGCGGAGCCTCCCTCCGCGTCCACGATCCGGATCGACGTCGCCTCGACGAAGGACCCCGCGTTCAGGGAGAGGCGCTGCCCGTCGGGAGCGGCCCGCACCCCGGTCACCTGGTCGATCAGACGCCGGGGCGCTCCTCCCAGCACCGAGACGCGGAAGGCCGTCCCGGTGACCCGGTCCTGCGCCGTGGCGACGTAGTGAAGGAACTCGCCGTCGGCGGAGAAGGCCGGCGAGCAGATCATCGCCTCGCCCGGAGCGACCACCTGCACCTCGGCCGCGGTCGCCAGTTGGCGCAGCCGGAGCGAGGACGTGGTCTCCTCCTGGCGGACGTAGGCCACGTACCGTCCGTCGGGGGAGATCGCCGATTCCAGGACCTTGCCGTCGGTGGTGACCCGGCTCATGCGGAACGAGGGCTCCGCAGGCGCCGGAGCCGGCCGGGCCGCCTCCTTCAGCCAGAGGAACCCCGAGAGGACGGCCCCCGCCGTGACGACGGCGCCGACTCCGAGGACGGCCGGACTCCGCAGCCCCGGCCGCGCCGGGGGGGCGGGGGGATCGCCTGCCGCGGAGACGCCCGCGCCCGCGATCTCTCCGGACTCGCTGTCTTCCTTCAGATCGCGCAGCTCGTTGCGCAGGTCGTCGGTGGATTGGTAGCGACGCGCCGGGTCCTTGGCCAGGCAGCGGCGCACGATCCTGCCCAGTTCGGCCGGCAGGGTGGTGTTGATCTGCTGCGGCGGGGGAGGGGTGTCCTTGAGGATCGACGAGATGGTGGAGATCGGAGTGTCGCCCCGGAACGGCCGGCGCCCGGTGGCCATCTCGTAGAGCACCACCCCGAACGAGAAGATGTCGGAGCGGTGATCGAGCGGCTTCCCCTCGGCCTGCTCGGGAGACATGTAGGAGACGGTGCCGAGGATCTTCCCCTCCTCGGTGATGGATCCGGTGGGAAGGGCGGTGTTGCCCTCATCCAGTCCCGCCTCGCGCAGCTTGGCCAGACCGAAATCGAGCACCTTGACCCGCCCGTCGCTCGTCACCATGACGTTGTCGGGCTTGAGATCCCGGTGGACCACTCCCGCCTTGTGCGCGGCCACCAGGGCCTCGGCGATCCCCAGTCCGTACTCCAGCAGACGGGTCAGCTCCAGCCCGTCGCGCGACAGGAGCTGCGACAGGCGCCGGCCGTCCACCAGCTCCATGGTGAGGAAGGCGATGCCGCCGGCCTCCTCCACGGAATGCAGCGTCACGATGTTGGGATGATTGAGGGCGGCCACGGCGCGCGCCTCGCGGTCGAACCGCGCCCTGCGCGCGGGATCGAGCGACAGCTCCGCGGGGAGGACCTTCAGGGCGATCCTGCGGCCGAGCCGGGTGTCCTCGGCCAGGTAGACCACGCCCATCCCTCCCTCGCCGATCTTCCGCTCGACTCTGTAGTGCGCGATGGTCTGTCCTGGCTGCAGGGACACTCGGTCTCCGGCCGCGGGGGCGCGTCCGCGCCGCGGGGCCAGCATTATAGGGCGCCCCGCTCGGCGGCGGGCGTGTCCGCCGGCCTGCCCGGCCGGGATTGGCTCGGTCCCGGACGGCTCACCGCCGCCTGCCCTGACCGGTGTCAGGCGGCGGTGAGGCCTCCGCGCCCCGCGGCCATGGCCGCGCCCAGCGCCGCCATCGTGGCGCTGAACAGCAACAGACCTCCGCTGGGGGTCGTGGGGAGCACGGTCATGGACAGGATGACCGCCGAGGGGGCGATCAGCGCCAGGAGCCACCCCAGCCATCGTGGCAGCAGCCGGCGTCGAAGCGATCCGATCCCGGCAGCCAGCGATCCGATGAGGATGAAGTTCATCCCCATCATGTGCACGGCGTAGCCGGTGTTGGCGACCGGGTTGGTGCCGGGGGTGGGGACGGTGAGTCCGTCCTGGTGCCAGGTGTGCGTGTGCACCGCGTCGCCCCCGATCACCAGGACCAGCCCGGCCAGCAGGATCCAGAGCGACCGCGGGCGCACGCTGCCGGCCTCCGCCCGGATCTCGGCGAGGAGGGCGGCGAAGCCGGCCAGCATCAGGAGCAGCGCTGCCGTGTAGAGCGTGCCGTAGATCACCCAGAGCTCCACCGGCGTTCCCAAGGCGAGGAGCGGCTCCAGGGCGGGGCGGGCCACGGGGATCCACGATGGCTCGGCGACAATCGACCAGCCGGTGAGGTACTTCACCACGACCATCACCGGCGCGAGGAGGACCCCCATCACCCCCCCGGCGAGGGCCGCCGCTCCGGCGGCCCTGCGACGCGCGTTTCGGCTCACAGGATGCCTCCACTCAGGGCGAAACGGCCGCCGCCGCCGGCCTTCCCGGCGCCGGACAGGGCGAGGCGCAGGAGGTTGGGCCGGGCAGAGGGGCGACGTCCTCCACGATACCCTCCAGGGAGTGGCCCATTATAACGGGTCGGTCGGACGGCATGGCCCTCCAGCCGTCCCCGGGTTTCCTGTAAGCTGGAGGGCGAAGGGAGAGACGATGAAGCCGCTGAACGCGGGGCTCTGGATCGCCCAGGTGATCCTCTCCGCGCTGTTTCTCTTCGCCGGGGGGATGAAGCTGGTGCTTCCGATCGACTCCATGGAGGGTCCCGTCCAGATCCCGCCGCTGATGCTGCGCCTCGTCGGCCTGGCCGAGGTGCTGGGTGGGCTCGGCTTGATCCTCCCCGGGGTGACCCGCATCGCCCCGTGGCTGACCCCCCTGGCCGCCGGCGGCCTGGTGGCCATCATGATCGGCGCCGTGGTCATCACTTTGGCCGCGGCCCCGGCGGCCTACGCCGTGACCCCTGTTCTCACCGGCCTGCTCGCCGCGTTCGTGGCCTACGGACGCTGGCGTCTCGCGCCGCTCGGCCGCCCCGCCCGGCGCCCTTGAAAGGAGAGACGATGCCCTACGTGGATGGCTTCCTGATCGCTGTGCCCAAGAAGAACCTCGCTTCCTACCGCCGCATCGCCCGCAAGGCCGGCGCCGTCTGGCGCGACCTTGGCGCGCTGGACTACGTGGAATGCGTGGGCGACGACCTGAACATCAAGATGGGCACGCCCTTCCCGCGGCAGATGCGCCTCAAGGCGGGCGAGACGGCGGTCTTCTCCTGGATCGTCTACCGCTCCAGGGCGCACCGCGATCGCGTCAACGCCAAGGTGATGAAGGATCCCCGGATCATCGCGATGATGAAGAACGAGGCCATGCCCTTCGACGCCAAGCGGATGTCGTACGGCGGATTCAAGGTGATCGTTCAGGCCTGAGGGTCCGGCCCGGCGCGGCGCATCGCCTCGAGCCGGCGGCGCAGGAAGCGCCGCTCGCTCTCGTTTCCGGCCAGCTCCAGCGCGCGCTCGTAGCTGCGCGCCGCCGCTTCGTGCCGCCCCAGGCGCCGCAGCAGGTCGGCGCGGGATGCGTGGAGCAGGTGATAGTCCTCCAGGATCCCCCCGGCGGCCAGCTCGTCGATGAGCTCCAGCCCCCGGCGCGGCCCCTCCACCATGGCCGCGGCCACGGCCCGGTTCAGCGCGACCACCGGGGACGGCTGGAGGCGCTGGAGCACGCCGTACAGACCCAGGATCTGCGGCCAGTCGGTCTGCTCCGGCCGCGGCGCCTGGCAGTGCAGCGCGGCGATGGCGGCCTGCACCGCATAGGGGCCGCCCCCTCCGCGCAGCGCCTCCTCCACCAGCGGGAGCGCCTCGGCGATCTGCCCGCGGTCCCAGAGCCCCCTGTCCTGCTCCTCCAGGACGATCAGGTCGCCGTCCTGGTCGAGGCGGGCCTCGCGCCGCGCGTCGTGCAGCAGCATCAGGGCCAGCAGCCCGGTGGCCTCCGGCGGGGTCCGCGGGGCGGTGAGGGTCCGAACCAGCCGCGCCAGGCGGATGGCCTCGGCGCACAGGCCGGTCCTCACCAGAGGCTTTCCCCGGGTGGCCGAGTACCCTTCGTTGAACACCAGGTAGATGACCGCCAGCACCGCCTCGAGGCGCCCCTGCATGTCGGCGGCGTCCGGGACTCTGTACGGGATCCCGGCGTCGCGGATCTTCCGCTTGGCCCGCACCAGGCGCTGGGCCATCGTCGGCACGGGGACCAGGAAGGCCCGGGCGATCTCCTCGGTCTGCAACCCGCAGAGGGTCCGCAGCGTCAGGGCCACCTGCGCGTCCAGCGGGATGGAAGGATGGCAGCAGGTGAAGATCAGCCGCAGCCGATCATCGGGGATCTCGTCCATGCGGGCGGCCGGATCGTCCAGCCCCGGGCCCGGCAGGCCGGCGGCCAGGCTCTGGAGCTTGTCGCGCAGGCGGACCCGGCGCCGGATCCGGTCGATCGCCTTGTGGCGGGCGGTCTGCAGGATCCAGGCGGCCGGCTGATCGGGGATCCCGGCGGTGGCCCACTGGTCGAGGGCCGCGGCGAAGGCCTCCTGGGCCGCCTCCTCGGCCAGATCGAAGTCCCCCGTCTGCCGGATGAGAGTGGCCACGATCCTTCCCCAGTCGGAGCGGTAGACTGCGTCCACGGCGGCGTGCGAGGCGGCGTCCATGCCACAGGGTAGAGAATCCGCGCCCCGGCTGTCGATCCCGGCCCGCGCCGTTCGACCAACGGCAGGAGGGAGACGATGCGATACCTGCTCCTGGTCCACCATGACGAGGGGGCCTGGGCCGCTCGGGACGAGGCGGAGCGGCAGCGGGCCCTGGAGGAATCGGTGGCCTTGATCCACGCGCTGCGCGCGGAGGGGCGGCACGTCCACGCCGCCCCGCTGCACCCCACCGCCGCCGCCACCAGCGTCCGCGTGAGGGACGGCCGGCGCCTGGTCACCGACGGCCCCTTCGCCGAGACGCGCGAGCAGCTCGCCGGCTACTTCCTGGTGGAAGCCGGAAGCCGGGAGGAGGCCGTCGCCCTGGCCGCGCGGATCCCCGCCGCCCGATGGGGGACCGTGGAGGTGCGCCCGGTGAGGGAGGTGCCGGGCCTGCCGTGAGAAGCGGGCGCCGTGGAGGCAGGGTCATGCGATACATGCTGCTGGTGCACGACGACGAGAAGGCAGGGCAAAACGGCGAGGGCCGTGGCAGCGCGGCGATGCAGGAGGCGGTGGCGCTGGCACGCCGGCTGAAGGAGGAAGGGGTCTGCTGGGAGGCCGCGCCCCTGCACCCGTCCGGCTCGGCGGTGAGCGTGCGGGTGCGCGAGGGTGAGACCCTGGTGCACGACGGCCCGTTCGCCGAGACGCGGGAGCAGCTCGGCGGCTTCTTCCTCATCGAGGCGGCGGACCTCGACGAGGCGATCGGGATCGCCGCCCTGATCCCCGCGGCGCGCTGGGGGACCGTCGAGGTGCGTCCGATCCGCGAGGTCCCCGGCCTCGCCGGGGAGGAGCGGGCCCTCTGACCGGCCCCGCGGAGCCCGTTCCGGCCGTGATCCAGGCCGGAGGCGGTGCCCGATCAGTTTCACCGGCTCTCGCCGGCGGAGACGGCCTCAGTTCTGGGCGGCGATCCCCGCCGTCGATCGAACGCCTGGAAGCTCGAGCTTCAGAAGTTCGCCGACGAGACCAATTTGCCCGTGACTAATTTCAATCAAGCTCCTAAACTACACCATGAACCCGGCGGCGGGCGGACGGCGCCCGCCGAGTGTCGCGGCGACCTTCGCCCGCGCGGATTATGGTGAGCGTTGGGCCGATTCAGAAGCAGATGAGCGATGAACTGGTTCCCTCCGATCCTCTTTTCACTCCATCGAGAGTCGTATCGCTCGGCGTCGGCATCATCTACATCGTTGTTGCCGTGGCCATGGGAGGCGTCAAGGGTGCGGTGATGGTCATCTGTTTTCTGTTTCTCCCGCTTGCTTGCATCTGGTTTCCCGACGTCATGGCCAGCTATACAGGTTGGGGCCTCTCAAGGGTCGCGATCACGAAGGAATCGCCGGAAAGCTTTGTGTACTACGGTGGCTGGATCCTGGTGTTTCTACCGGTCCTGGCCGCATCGATAGGTGAGTTGGCGTCCATGTAGGCGTAGAATGTTCTATCAAGTGAAACAAGAAGGAACGACACGGCCCAACAACACCATGAGCCCGACGGCCTGTATCAGCGGTCCGAGTAACCCAAGTGTTGAGCTGCTTCCGGGGGCCGAGCATCGCATCGACCCCGAACGCGCCGCGGCGTGTATTTGGCGGGCGTGCGTGGGCACATGGAAAAGCTGACTGCCGACGCGACCTTGAGTAGGCTTGCTTGGCTCTTTCTCCTGGAGAACAATGAGGAGAAAGCACTTCATTACGCAGAACTGGGACTGGGAAGGGAACCTGGCAACAAGTACCGTAGAAGCATCGTACAGCGACTCGGTGTGAAAGACGCCGCCCAACAAGGCGATCAACCTTACGGCGGCTCCGCTTTGCTCCGCCGCCGCAGGTTATCGCCGGCGTTGGGCCGACTGAAAACATGACTTCTGACCGATCGGCGCTTCGAGTTGCTGTTGGAGCTCTGGCTCAAGTGAACCGCCCCGGGTTTACAGGAGGCTCCATTTCTTGAGAGGATGGGGCCATGGGCAGACCCAGCAGGTACTCACCAGAGGTTCGGGAACGGGCAGTTCGGATGGTCTTCGAGCACGCGGGCGAGTACGACTCGCAGTGGG